>NZ_JBVIZC010000005.1:0-490442 GCF_055591945.1 Streptomyces sp. NPDC041191
AAAGGAGGAACAACAGGCGAAGGCTTGAAAGACACCGCAACAGGATCCCACCAACGAGGCCAGCGCACCCACGGAACTAACGAAAAGATCAGTAGAAGTCATCTCATTTGGTGAGTCTGCGGTAGCAGATGAGGGTGCAGGCGATGGCGGTGAAGGCCAGGAAGTGCTCAGCCTTGCGTTCGTAGCGGCGGTGCAGACGGCGACAGCCGCCCAGCCAGGACATCGTGCGCTCGATCGTCCAGCGATGCCGACCCAACCGGGTAAAGGACTCGATGCCTTTGCGGGCGATGCGGTGTCGGATGCCGCGGCCGGAGAGCCATTGCCGCAGGTAGTGGTAGTCGTAGCCCTTGTCGGCGTGGAGCTTGCCGGGCTTGCGTCTGCGTCGGCCGCGGCGTGATCGGATCGGGGGTACGCCCTTCACCAGCGGGATCAGGGCCTGGCTGTCGTGGAGGTTGGCGCCGAAAATTCCGACGGAGATGGGCAGACCGGTCCGCTCGGTGATCAGGTGGATCTTCGACCCGTACTTGCCCCGGTCGACAGGATTCGGACCTGTCAGGTCCCCCTTTTCATCGCCCGCATGTTGACCGAGTCGATCACGCAGCGCGACCAGTCCAGCTCACCCCGGGAGCCGAGCTCGTCGAGGACCAGGCGGTGCAGCTTGGCCCACACCCGGACCTTCGACCACTCGGTGAACCGGCGGTGGGCCGTGGCCCCGGAAGGCCCGAACGACGCGGCGGGCAGCTACTGCCACGTGCACCCCGAGGTCGCCACGAACACGATCGCCGCCAGCACCTCACGGTCACCATGCCGACGCCGGCCACCACCCTGAGGCCGCGAAGGAGCCTCAGGCACTACCCGCTGGAACAACTCCCACAACTCATCCGGCACCAGCCGCTCAACGATCCCCGCCACAGCCCACAGCCTAGCGAGCCAATTGAGATGACGTCTTAGAGGGTGGAACCAACCGACGCGTCGAGCTGTTTCTCAGCATGGTCGAGCCGTCGCATCAACAGACTAGCGAAAGCTAGCATTTCCTGAGCCTCTTCGAGGTCATCTTCAGCATGCGGGCCGTGCGCCCTGGGGTTGCGCAGCCCGGTCATAGCCCCCTTGAAGAGATCACGGAATCCTTCACGCTCGCTCTGCACTGATGCCCCACTAGCCGTGGTGACAACAAGCTTGGGCGTCTCGGACCCAAACGCCAAGCCCATAAGTCGGCTACCTACTTCCGCCAGGCCGGACTGCGTCTGTACCCGGTGCTCTACGGCCTGAAAGGCGCGCAGCACAGCGTCGGCATACTGGCCATTCTCAAGTCGTTCAGCTGCCACCGCTGCTACTTGCGGGTGAAGCGGGATAGAAAGCATGAACGTTAGCGCAGATGTTGACACGGGGGTGGCATCCGAAACAATTGAAGCTTGAACAGGCTCGATAGTCGGCACATTCGGTTGGATCACTTCGGTCCTCACCCTCCAGTAATCAGCAAGATTAGCCACCCCCTTGAAAGGACGAATTTTGCGATCAAACGAGACACGCCAATAAAGTTCATCAGGGCGCCAGCCCATGCCCGACACCCAAGGCTCATAGAGGATTACATGCGCAGCCCGATAAACAACTTATTTCGGCGGGAAAATTCCAGGATCGAAGGAAGGGTAGGACTGCAGGTTATCCGAGTCCATGTATGGATGAGTGGGAGCCGATGGATCATCGCGCACGGGCTCCCAATCCCGTTCGATTGCGCCCGCCAGGCGCAACAATCCAAGGAATGCCTTGATCTCTTCCGCGGTTCCGTCGCAATTCGCTGCGCCAGCCAAAGAAAGCTGAATCTTCTGATCAGGGTGAGGTGGTCGGCGTTTCAGGTCGGGATCGATTCCCAAAAGTAGACCACTTGGAAGCCGCTTGGCTGCGTCCTCAAATTGGGTATCAGCGCGATAGAGAGCCCTATCCACCTGCTCGAAGGTAGGCCACTGCCGCTCCCTGACGAGGTGTTGCCAAATCAAATTGAGCAGCTTGTACCCCTCGTCGCCTGAGGGGCAAGGCATGCCCTCAGGCAGGGTGGCGCGTATGCGCATGTTCATGAACGCCCCCGCGACTGTCTGTAACCGTAGAGGCCAGGAAGGTTATCGGATGGCGGGGTCATCAAGCGACTGTGTTCGGGCAGTTTCCTTCTGGGGCCGTTATCCCAAAATCCGGGTCACCGTCGCCCATCGAAGCGGTCGTCGTCCGAAGCAGGCGAGAGGGTGTCGAGCTGGTCCGGGTCGGCCAGTTCGGTGAGGCCGTGCACGGCGGCGTCCATGCGGTCGGGGCTGTCCATGCCTTCGACCCAGGTGACCATCTGGTCCTCCAGCTCGGTGTACTCGCCAACGTGATGGACGAGCTGCTGTTCGTACAGCTGGGCCACGGGCGCCGCGCGGAGCCGCTTGCCGACCTTCGCGGTGACCTCCAGGATCATCGGCATGAGCAGGCCCTTGGTGACGCCGTCGCGGCGTAGCTGCTCCCACGCTTGGGTGACCACCTGTTTCGCCATGTCGCCGCCGTAATTCTTCTCCACCACGATGGCGTCGGCCTTGAGTTCGAGGGCGAGGCGGCAGGCAGCCAGGCCCCAGTCGTTGGCGCCCATCGAGCCGGACCGGTCGGCCAGGACGTAGAGCTGTCGGTCGAAGTCGCGGGCGACGCCGACGATGCCGGTCTCGTCTCCGACGGTGCTCTCGCCGCCGGCGGGGTCGACGGCGACGATGATGCGGGCCATGTCGAGGCCGGAGAACTGCACGGCGTTGATGCGGGCGTTGTCGATCCACTCGCGCTGCCACACGCCTCCCGCGGGCGGGCGGGGCTTCTGCATGTACAGGGCGCCCCAGACGCGTTCGCCGACGCGTTTGCGGGTCTTGGCATGGTGGGCGGCGTCGAAGCGTTCGGGCCACAGGGCCTCTCCGAGCGCGCGGCCGAGGGGGTCGTCCGGGCTGTCGGCGAGCGCGGGAAGGTCGATGACGCGCCAGGCATCGCGTTCGGTGGCGAGGATGCGTCCGGCGAGGTCGTCTTCGTGCCAGCGGGTCTGGATCAGGCAGATGGCACCGGTGGGTTCGAGTCGAGTCTGGATGACGGAGGTCCACCAGTCCCAGGCGCGCCTTCGCATGGTCGGGGAGTCGGCGTCGGCCATGTCCTTGACCGGGTCGTCGACGATGGCGATGTGTGCGCCGCGTCCGGTCAGGCCGCCGACGAGGCCGGCCGCGAGGAGTCCTCCTTCGCCGCCGGCGATGTCGAAGCGGTTGGCGGCCTGGCTGCCGGGCTTGAGCTGGAGGCCGAGGTCGTCGCCCCAGGTGAGGATGGCGTCCCTGATCCATCGGCCGTGGTCGTCGGCCAGGTCGGCGGAGTAGCTGGCGATCATCAGGCGGTGGCCGGGGTTGCGTCGCAGGTACCACAGCGGGGCCCAGCGGGAAGCGCGTCTGCTCTTGCCGTGCCGCGGGGGCATGGTGAGCATGACGCGGTCGCACCGGCCCTCGGCCATGTCGATGAACGCCTGGTCGATCAGGTCGAGGTGGCGGGCCTGCATCTCCTGTCCGCCGGTGAGCACGGCGGCAAGTGCGCCCGGGGAGCGGTCCATCGCTAGCTGGCGCTCGGCGCGTACGAGTTCGGCCCGCAGTTCCGGGGAGGCGGCACGAACGATCGAGCGGCGCTGCGCGGGCGGGAGCGTCTTGTAGCGGGCGACGACGCTCGCGTTGTCCCGGGGCCTCACTCGGCGTCCGGGTCGGTGAGCGCGATCAGCTTCTCCAGCTCGTCCGCCGTGGCGCTCTCGACCTGGAGCGGCCCGCCGTCCGGGCCGGACAGCTCGGTGCGGACGGGCATGTCGAGGCCGAGGAGCCGTGCGCGGCGCTCCATGATCCGCAGGGTGCGGTCGACGGCCGCGAGGTCCTGGTCGCGGACGGCCTTCTTGTAGGCGACGAAGAACAGCCGGTCGAGCCGGTCGGCTTCCAGGGAGCGCAGCTCGTCCACGTCGTCGTTCAGTTCGGCGCGCCGGTCGGCGAGGGCCTGGCGAACGTCGCGGCACGCGGCGTGGATCAGGGCCTCGTCGCTCGGTGGGTCCTGCTTCTTCCGGTACCGCTCGATGCCGTACCCCTGCGGGTAGGCGATGCCGTCGCTGTTGACGGCGGGGTCGGCGGCGAGCTTGCGGGCGATCGTCAGCCAGTCCACGCCGGCGAGGCGGAGGTCGATGGCATCCGAGCGGCGGCGCGCGATGGCCGCACGCGCGGCCTTGTCGGGGCGTCCCACGTCGGGGTCCTTCACGAATCGGGTGCGCCCCCGCGCCCGTCTTCATGATCGCATCACTCGTTAGAGTGCCGCGCTCTCGATCTTCATGGATTCGCCAGACGGCGCTGCCAGGCGTCCGGTATGCTCGCGGGTAAGAGTGGGCGCACGAATCGCCTGTCTACACCAGGCAATTCGTGAACCCGGGTACCGAATAGACGGAGTGGATCCAGCGACCCGCTCCGACCCGCCACGGTGCTGTTTGTCACCTCTTAGTTGATCCACGCAAGACAGAAGACGAAGTTCTGAGTTCTATCGCTGGCACGGAACTCAGTTCAGCCACAAGTGTGGCCGAGCTGAGTACGCCTGCCCGCATTCAGTTCGGCCCTGATTAAGAAGGGATCGAACGGTGGACTCCTCTGCGGTTCTCTGAATTCTTGCCTGGTCAGGCGTGATCTCGATCGCGATCTTCGTAGTGACCGGAATCCTGGGCCAGCTGCTCCCCTTGATCGAGGCGTGGCGCAAGCTACTCGACACCTTTCGAGACGACGTCGCGCAAGAGGCTCCGTCCGACAGCGAGTCAGCACCCACTCAGGAGCAGGCGGCAGCGGCGGCCCCCGACCCAGTGCAGCCTGGAGCTGATGAGTCGGGGGCTGACGGGAAGCAATGCGCCGAGGAATCCCCCACACCAGCACAGGCGTCACATAAGTGACATCTGCTCACCTTCGCCGGGCTTTTTCGGCGGGATGAACTCTGGCGGCGCGTCCGGCGCGTTTCGGTTCGCGCGCAGCCACCAGGCGAACTGGTAGTTGCGGCAGGTCCGGAAGCGGACGGAGTTGCGGCGGGGTTCGGTAGCGGGGATGTCGTGCTCGCCCCATCCGGTGATGGGGCGAGCGTTCTCTAGTCGGACGTGGAGGCCGGGGACGAGGGCGGGTCCTTCCCAGTCCTCCCCCGGTGCGGCCTCGAAGGCGAGGTGGGCGTTGTCGCTCCACCGCCAGGGGTTGGGCAGTGCGCACAGGTACCAGGCGAGCGGCTGGTTGGCGGTCGGCAGCTCGATGAGCTGGTGCCGGCGCTTCGGGTCGACCCGCGGGCGGCCCGGCTGTCCGAAGGCCCGCAGGCAGTGCTGGTCGAGGGCCACGTGGCGTATCCCTGCGAGCCACATGATGTGATATCGAGAACGCGACTCGATTTCCACCTTTATTCGTTCCGGCATGAATTCCCCACTGGATTCTCAGTTCCCGAGAGAACGATTCCTCTCTATAACCAATTTTATCAAATTTCCCACCAATTCCAGGTGCCTGTCATGCCGGAAGCCATTCGGGTAAGGCATGTTGAATTCCTCCTCGAAGGCCCTTTCGTACTCCTCTTTGGGGAGGGGGATGGGGCGGCGGCAGGTGGCCTTGAGGTTGGACCCGCTGAGGTCGGTGACCTTGACGTCCTCGAAGTAGCGCCGGAGCAGGGGTTCGAGGCTTTCGGGTGTGTGGAAGCGGAGCTTCTGCCACTTCCCCTTGACGAAGTTCATCTCGACGTTGTTCTCGTCAAGGAAGCTCATCTTCGTGGTGGCCGTCTGCGAGGTGACGCGCTTGGCCTGCTCGTCGCGGAGTTCCCGGCCGAGGCTGCGGGTGCCGAGGCAGACGACGCCGTCGGCGGCGCACAGGGCGTTGACGGTGGTCAGTACCCAGTGCTGGTAGTCGAGGCTGGTGGTGGCGTTGATGACGGAGTCGAGGACGACGACGTCGTAGAGGCCGTTGGCCCGGATGTCCTTGTCGATGTCGCGGATCATGCCGACGACGGCCCTGATGTCGACGGCGTACGAGCCGTCCTTGCAGCGGTAGGGCTCGTAGTCGTGGATGTTGAAGCCCTTGGCCCGCAGGTGCTTGGCGTAGTCGCCGTACCCGGCGCCGAAGTCGACCACGCGGTGAGAGGGCTTGAGCCAGGGGGTGACGAGCTGGTCCCAGGTCTCGGAACCGTAGGCCAGCTTCCCGGCCTTGGCCTTCGAGGAGAACTGCCGCAGCCTCTTGGGCTGGACGATGTGCTGGTTCCAGACGGGCGCCTTGTCCTCGATGGCGCTCCAGTCGTAGACGCCGTACTCGCCGGTGAGGTCGGCGTGGAGCTGCGCGGCTTCGGAAGAGGGGACGGTCCAGGCGAGGAGGTCGAAGCGGTTGATGGCGGCGACGACGGCGTATTCGGCGTTGAGGACGATGCGGCCCTGGTCATCGATGACGACACTGCCCCAGGGGCCGTGGCCGGCGGTCATGTGTCCGATGGCGTTGACGAAGGAGAGGTTCTTCCGCTCGGTGACGCGGATGGTCTGCCACGGAATCCAGGACCAGGCGCCGAGTTCACCGGGCTCGGCGTAGACGATGCTGGCTTCGGTTTCCACGCGGTTGTGGAGCAGGTTGAACTGGATCTCGTCCTGGAGGCGGACCTTGGTGCCGAGCATGACCGCGGGCGTGTGCGTCAGCCCGATCGCCTTGAGGCCCTTCGTCCTCTGGTGGCCGGCGACCAGGGTCCCGTCGGCGTTGAGGATGACCGGCTTGACGACGCCGTGACGGCGAAGGGATGCCTGGAGCCGGAGGAACGCGGTCTCGCTGAGGCGGCGCGGGTTGTAGTCGGCGGGCCGCAACTGGTCGAGCGGGTACGCCTCGTGGAACGTCGTGGTGGGCGCCTTGCTCATGAGGCTTCGGCCTCCTGGTGGGCCTGCTGGAGGACGTGCCAGCCGAAGCCCATGTCGCTGTTGGTGTCGTCCACGAACTTCGTGTAGATGGCGTTCAGGGCTTCGACTTCCTCGGAGGTGATCCGGACCCGCTTGGACTCCCACTGGAGGTAGCCCCACTGGAGGTAGTCGACGGTGGCAGCCGCACCGGTGCCGGCGCCGTCGGAGGTCAGCTCCAGGGTCTCGGGCAGGGAGGTATCGTCCAGGAGCCGGTCGACGCTCTCGCGGTCGTAACCGGTGCCTTCGAGGTCGGGGATCTCGGAGAGGACTTCGGCGAGCAGTTCGGTGTCGTACCCGGCGAGGTCGTTGGTCCGGTTGTCGACCACGACGATGCGGGCGGCGGCCTCGTCGTCGACGTCGACCCAGGTTGCGGCGATCTGCTCCCAGCCGAGTTCTCGGGCGGCGGCGACGGTGTGGTTGCCCGCCAGGATCTCGTTGGGGCGTCCGGTGTGCGTGCCCTTGTTGACGACGACCGGCCGGTACTGGCCGTTGACCGTCAGGGACTCGGCGATGGCCGGGATGTCACCGGTACGGGGGTTGCGGTGGTAGGGGGCCAGCTCCGAGATCGCGACGGCGAGCGGGAGCAGCTGTTCGGGGATGTTGGCGAGCGCGGTCACGGGCGTCCTCTGTGTAGGCCGTTCCCCGCGCCCTACGCACATTCACAGTAGACGATCATCGAGTTCGCCCACGTGGGCCGGAGGCCGGTTGAAGCGTTGATGGGGCGGTAGCCCGTCTTGCCCGAGGGGTGTCGGCGGCGGCCGACCGCCGCCGACACAGGGTTCGAGATGGCGCCTCTACCGGTTGTTGCAGCGGCAGATGCCGGGAGGCAGGCACCAGGAGTCGCAGGATTCGCACCACACCGCTCCAGGAACGGGCGGGACGGCTTCCTTCGCCTTGGTCGTCTGCTGCTCGCTCATGCTGCTTTTCTCTCCATGCGTGTGTATATGACTGCTTCGAGTTCCGCCCGGTGCCGTGCCGCGTCGGGATCGAATTCGCGGTCGGTCCGGAGGCCGGGGTCACCCTCAGGGGTGGCCTTGATCGGCTTGCCGTCTCGTTCGGCTACGAGGCGGTGGTAGAGCTCGCGGTCCTCGGGGTGGCCGTGGAAGTCCTTTGGCGTCATGACGCTCCCGGGTGCACGTGGACCCGCCGTCGGTCTGGGCCGGGGCGGGTCCGTTCGCGTTCGTGCACGTGGCTCGGCGGGTGGCTTCGCTTCGGTGCGGAGCCGGTGCCTGGCGGGTAGGGCGCGGGGGGTTGGCCACCCGCCAGACACCGAAGGGGATGCCGCATGCCACGGCGTGCTGATGGGCCGGTTCCTCGGCTGAGGCCGTTTCCGTCAACGAGATAGACCGTAGCACCATTCAGTGTTGGGATCTACTTTTGATCGCGATCGCGAGCCCTGTCGACCGGCTCTCCACCCCCGTAGCCGTCGAGCGGCGCCTTGGCGTGCCAGGTCGGCTCGTCGGTGAAGAAATGAGCCTGCCGATCGGCTCGGGGGCGAGCGGCGAAGTCCTTGGACCGCAGGGCACCCCAGTTGAAGCAGGGCGCCTGCGGGGCCTCGCGAACCGAGATCACGGCGATGACCGTACGGACGCGGAGGGCTCGCACATCTCCGGCGCAGCGTTCCGCTCCCGACTGGCGAGGGCAGCCGCTTCGAGTTCGACCAGGCGTGCCGCGATCATGAGGGCGTATCGCACGGAGACGGAGCTGCCGGCGCCCGCCAGCAGGATGACGGCGGCGCGGCGGGTAAGCGTGTCGGCCTGCTTGAAGCTGGCGGCGTCGTGGGTACGGCGGGCCTCATGCAGGGCTCCGGCGGCTTCGCGGACGAGGTCGGCCGCGTCGGGGTCGTACTCCAGGAGGGCGTCGGCTGTGTCCGGCAGGTGCTCGAACAGGTTGCAGTTGATGTTCCGCATGGCATTGATGGGGTTCACTACGAGAGGCTCCAGGTAAGAGGAGGGGCGACCCGGTGGGCGGGCCGCCCCTGCTGGGTAGGTCAGGCAGCGAGGTCGACCGGCTCGACCTCGGCGCCGGTGTCGGCACCCTTCTGCTCCGGCTCGGCGCCGACGACCACCTCCACGTCGTCCTGCTGCGAGCTGTCGCCCTCGGGGCTCGCGTCCTTCTCGGCGGTGGGCCCGGCCTGGTTCTCCTCCTGGAGGGCGGGCTCGCCCTGTGCCACGGCGTCGGCCTGCTCCTGCGACTCACCAGCTGCGGGCTCCAGCCGGGCGCGAACGACTTCGGCCTCCGCGACCAGGTCGGGGGCGGCGGCCTCGGAGCTGACCATGAGTTCGCTGGCGTCGGCGTGGGCCTTGGCCTGACGGAGCTGGAAGCGAGCCTTCTGGAGGCTGGCGGCGACACGGTCCATCTGTTCCAGTCGCTTGCCGACCTGGCCCTCCAGGAGGCGAGCCAGCTCCATCGGGTCCGCCTTGCCGATGCCGTCCAGCAGCTCGCACATGCGCTCGATGGCATCGAGGTCGCTCTTGGTCTTGGCCTGCGTGCGGCTGCGTTCGGCCTTCTCCTCCGGGGTCATCTCCTCGACCTCGACCATGGAGTCCTGCTTCGCCGCCTTCTCCTGCTTGCGCATGGCGTAGGCGATGTGGACGAGCTGGTTGTCGCTCTTGTCGCCCTTCTTCCAGTCCTCGAAGACGGCCTTCTGATTGCCGGGCGAGAGCGCGGCGATCTGCACGGCGGCCTGGGTGCCGATGTGGCCGAGGTCCACGGCCTTCTGGATCTCGGGGCGGAGGTTGAGGAGGGCCAGGCGCTGCGTGACGTACGGGACCGACTTGGAGAAGGCCGCGGCGACGTCGGGGACGTGCTCGGGGTCGCCGGCGTACTCGTCGTCCAGGACCCGCTTGAAGCCGCGCGCCTCCTCCAGCGGAAGCATGTCCTCGCGGTTCAGATTCTCGGCCATGGCCTTCTTGAAGGAGTCGATGTCGCTGATCCCGTCCTCGCCGTCGGCGAGGAGGATCTTGGCCTCGATGGTGGCGTTCCCGGCAATCTCGTTGGCGCGGAAGCGGCGCTCGCCGGCGACGAGTTCGTAGGTGATGGCCTCGTTCTTGCGCCGCGCGCCCGGGGCCCCGAGCGCCCGGACGACGACCGGCTGGAGCAGGCCGTGCTGTTTGATCGAGTCGGCCAGCTCCTTCAGCGGCTCCTCGGCGAAGGTCTCGCGGGGCTGGTTCTCGTTGCGGCGGATCTGGCGCATCTTGAGGGTGGCGTACTTGTGCGGCATTTCGGTCTCCAAGAGGTCGGTGAATGGGGCCTTTCCCCTCCTCCTCATGCTTTTATTCTATATGCATTCCAGGGGGGAGTCCATAAAAATTCGAAGTTTTCCCAGGTCACAGCCGTGGAGCGCGAGCCCCAGGCCCGCGCTCCATGCTCGTCACTCTCGCCTTTCCGCCCCGCCCGAACGCCCCTCCTCGAGGTCGGCGCGCCTCACATCCACGACCGACAGAGCACCCAGCAGGTTGCGCATCGATTTATCGTCAAGGACGACATTCGCCTCACCCCCGGACTTCTCCAGTCGAGCCAGCACCCGTCCCAACTCGATCCCCACCCTTACCTCTTTGCGTCGTGACGCCGCACCACCCTGGACGAGCGGCAGCGTTTTAGATCCCTACACAGCAGAAGCTGCGGCACACCTTGAGGGCCGAAGAGGGGCGCCCCCCGGCTCGCCTCGAAGGCGAGGGATGACGCCCGCACGCTCGGTAAGCGTTCGTATTTCAACCGTTATAGATCTTGCTTCGGGTCGTCGCTATTGTCAACCAACATAGACAACGCAGCTGCCGCACCCGCCTCCCCCTAGGTCGGACTTGACATATTCAGAGGAGTTACCCGCAGATGTCGCCCGGTCCGTTCATCCCTCTCGCCAGCAAGTTGGCCCTACTGCTCGGCAGGAAGCGCGACGCGGCCGGAAAGACGCCCAGCACTCGCGCCCTCGCAGCCGCGACCGCCGAAACTCCCGGCAGCAAACCGGTCATGACCCACCAGGTCGTCAACGAACTGTTGAACGGCGTGAAGACAGACCCGAAGCTTTCGCAGCTCATCGGCCTCGCACGCGCTTTCGACTCTCCGGTAACTTACCTGCTCCCGGGCTACAACGGTCTGACCTCACTGTCGGTCTACGAGGAACAGCCAGACGCCCGTGAAGCACTACGTCTGATCCACGACCTGGGAGAGGAAGGAGCCGCCGATCTCCTGAAGGCCGCACGTGAGATTCGCTCACGGCACGGCCACAGCGATCTCACGGTCCCCGAAGTCCCAGAGCTTCTGCCGCCCGTCACCGAGCCACCGCGGCCAGGCCGGCGGCGTCGCCTCAGTTTCGAGGAAGCAGCCCACCGGGCCGTCTCCGACCTGGAAGGAAGTTAGAACGACATGGACGGCATAGTCTTCGGCCTGTGCGCCCTGGTTGGTCTGGCCGGCACGGTGCTCTCCGCCCGTGAAGCCTGGCGGCAGCGCGACCGAGACGCCTACCGCGTCGCACGAGCTGCGCGGGCCGTTGCATTCGGCGTATGCACAGTCGGTGTCCTTCTCGCCGTACCTGCGGTCGAGAGCATCGTGGAGTCAATGACCGGCATGAACAATGCCGCGAAGCTCGGCGCCCACCTCTGCGCCGTCCTGTGGTGCGGAAGCCTCCAGCTCATGCTGGTGGACTGGTCGTACAACCAGGAAGTCCTGAAGGCGAGCCTGTACGCACGCATCGCCTTCGGTATCTGCGTGCTCGCCGTCATGCTCCCGCTGTTCGTCAAGACCACTGATGAGAGCATCGAGTTCACGACCGCGCACTCATCGGCGCCCGGGGTCACCGTCTACCTTCTGGTCTACCTCGTCTACGTGGCGGTCACCTGCGGGGAGATCGCGTTCCTGTGCTCCGGGATGGCGCTCTCCGCGCGCCGCGTCGGTCACGCTTGGACGGCCCGGGGACTCGCCACGTCAGCCGTAGCCGCCCTGTTCGGCGTGGCCTATGCGATGAGCAAGGGGTCGTACCTGATCACCCGTTACCTCGGCCACCCCTGGTCTCTTCACGCCGAGGAGATCGTCTCGCCCGTTCTGGCCGGCCTGGCCGTGGTAGCCCTGATCACTGGCTTGACCATGGCGATGGTCGGGCGGCGCATCATCGCCCGGAAGGCCGCCGTCTCAGCTGCCTGATGGGCCGCCCAGCTTGCGCCAGTGCAGGACGACACGACCAGGCTCTACCGTGCGAACTCCCCGCGCCCGCGCGGGGAAGACCTCGATCTTCTCGAAGAAGAGCAGAACGATCGCTCGTTTGGAAACTGTCGGGGCGGTGTTCCACCATCGCACCAGATCCTCAGCGGCGCCGAGCTTGAAGTCGGCCATCTGCTCGGCGTACCGCAGGCGCTTCTGCGCCTCCTTGATGTTGGCCATGAGCTCGCGGTCGGCAGTCACGAACGCGTCGCTGCTCAATTCCCGCCGCCCGTAGAGCTTGCCCGCTTCCGCCTGGCGCAGCTTCAAGTCCTTGATCTCCTCAGCGAGCTGGCCGACCCGCTCCTTGATGATCGCTTGGGCATCAAGGATCTGCTTGCGGATGCCGGGCTTGAGGAGTTCGGCTACGGCGTACTCGCCGACGTAGTTCTCCAGAAGGTCTGCGTCGATACGGACCTCGCCGCATCCGCCGCGCCCCTGCTTGTCCTTCGGACGGCAGCGGTATCCCGGCGCACCCGCGTTCGAGCGGGCCCCCTGGAGCGGCTTCGTGCAGTTGCCGCACGTGCTCGCCTCGTCGTTGAGAAGGTAGTCGTGCGCCTCGTCCGGGGTGGCCGTCTTCCGCTTCTGTTCGCGCTTCAACAGAGCCAGGAACTCTTCACGCGTGATCGCACCGGGGTGGCCGGCGTCCACGAGTTCATCGCCCTCCCAGCGCAACCCGGCGATCGCCGGGTTGCGGAAGAGCCGCCCAACGGATGCGTCCTTCCACTCTCCGCCCAGGGTCCCCCGGTAGCCCTCACCGTTCGCCCACGCGGCGACCTCTGCGTTGGACTGGTCCGCCAGCGCCCGGCTCACCATCTGGCGAAGCGGCCCCACCTCGTCATCACGAAGTCGACGACGCGACTGGTCATCGAAACCATAGAGCCGTGGCATGCGGTGTCCCTCTTCTCGTACGCGTGTAGCCGCCCGATCCTAGGCCACAACCCCTCGTGCGGGCTGTGGCCTAGGACAGTGGTCGGGTCAGGCCGCGAAGATCAGCGCGTCGGCGGCGTCACCTCCAGCACGTCCCAGAGTGCGGCGGTGGGCACCTTCACCGTGTCACCCAACTTGAGCGTCTTGACGGGGAAGGTTCCTGCCTTGATCAGGGCGTATGCCTTGTGCACACCGATTCCGAGCGCCCGCGCGGCCGTGACGACGTTCACCGTCGGCGGCAGAGCGAGCAGTTCCTCAAGAGTCATCTGATCGGCCCCGGAGGACGTAGCTACAGCGTTTTGCGTTGTCATCCCGTTGTCGCGTTCTCCCCCGCGCCAACGTCCCATAAGGATACGCCAACACTGAAGCGTTGGGGCAAGATAGAGCATCGGTCCGAAAGGACTGGCACGGAAGGTCCACGACTGAAGCTTGCAGACTTGCAGATAGGACGGATATGGACACATTCGCCCCCAGCTACTACCGGCAGTGCGCCTGCCGAGAGCCAGTGATCGGCGAGAACGGGGAGCCGGAGCTCGACACTCAGGGGCGCCCCAAGCGGAAGCTCGTCGGCGCCGGCTGTCCCGGCCTGAAAACCAAGGGGCACGGCAGCTGGTTCTTCTACTTCGAGCTGGAGCCCGGCGAGAACAACGCCCGGCGACGTGTGCGCCGCGGGGGCTTCCGCACCAAGGACGACGCGAAGAAGAAGGCGTCCGAGGTCTACCGAGACGTCATGAAGGGCACGGACGTGCTCAGCGACGTCACAGTGGGCGAGGACCTGGAAGCCTGGATCACCCGGAAGAAGGCGCTCGGCCGTACGACGGTCCACGGGTACGAGAGCCACATCCGGCTCTACCTCAAGCCCCACCTCGGTCACATCAAGCGGCGGAACCTCAAGCTGCGGCACGTCGAAGCGATGTACGCGGCGATCTCTGCGGAGAACGCCGAGCGCATCCTCCACCAGGCCCGCATAGACGAGCTGGAGAAGGCACGCGACGCCGCCCACACCGCATGGGTTCGCGCCTCGGGGAAGACGGAGGAACGCCGTACCGCGCGTCGCGCCTACCTCGACGCGAACGCCGCACTCCGTGAGGGTCGCAAGGGGAAGCGGAAGGTCACCGACGTCAACACGGTGCACCGCATCAACGCCACCCTCAGCTCGTTCTTCACCAGCGGTATCAAGCGGGGCGATTACACCACCAACTGGGCCAAGATGGTCGAGCTGCCGCCGACCAAGAAGCCCAAGCCCCTCATCTGGACACCGGAGCGCGTCCTCGAGTGGAGGCGGACGGGCGAGAAGCCTTCCCCGGTGATGGTGTGGACCCCGGAGCACACTGCCGAGTTCCTGGACTTCATCTCCTCAGACCGGCTGGCGGCCATGTGGCACGGGTTCATCTTCCGGGGCCCCCGCCGCGGCGAGATGTGCGCGCTCCCGAGAGCGGAGGTCAGCCTGTCGGGGCCGGCGCCGTGGTTCCGGATCTCGGCACAGGTGGTCGAAGTCGCCTACCGGCTGTACGACGAGGCCCCGAAGCAGGACAGCGTCCGTACCGTCTCCTTGGACGCCTACACGGCCGCCCGGTGGGCGGCGTACGCGGTGACGCGCGACCGGGAGCGTGAAGAGTGGGGGGCAGCCTATGTCGAGAGCGACCGCTTCTGGGTCCACGAGGACGGAACTCCGCTGCACCCGGACTGGGTGAGCCGAAGGTTCAACCGGCTCGTGGAACTTTCCGGTCTTCCTCCGGTCCGCCTGCACGACACCCGGCATCTGTCGGCGGCGCTGGCTCTGCTCGGCGGAGCGCCCATGAAGGTCGTACAGGAACGGCTGGGACACCGGTCCTTCCAGATCACCTCGGACACGTACACGACCGTCCTGCCGCAACTCCTGACCACCGAGGCCGAGACTACGAGCGCGGTCGTTCCCCGCCCCGGGCAGTCAGCTCCAGCTCCGGCAAAACCGAAGGACTCAGCAGACCGGCGAAGGACGAAGAAGGCCGTACCGGATCAGGCACCGGAGGCGACGGCAGGAGAAGCCGTCGAGACGGCAGAGGTGACGCAGGTCACCGAGGGTGAAGGGCCGAACGAGGGAATCGAACGCGCCGCCTGACCCGCGTCCCAACTTTGTCCCAACAGGTGTGATTCCCTAGCTGGGGCGGGCCGCCAGGGCCCTTCGGACTCATGCTCGACCGGCAAAGTGCCTGGTCAGAACGTTTATCTGTTGTGGGGCGGGTGGGACTCGAACCCACGGCCGACGGATTATGAGTCCGCTGCTCTAACCGGCTGAGCTACCGCCCCGTACGACGAGACGCGTACATGTGTGCGCGCCGTCTGCCGCAGCATAGCCGCTCATACGATCTCCTGCTCCGGATGATCGGCTCTGCTCGACCATGAAGACCCCGGGGGGCTTCGCGCGGTTCCCGGAGACGCGAAAAAGGACCCCGAAGGGTCCTTCTCCGTTCCGCTCCCCCGGCTGGACTCGAACCAGCAACCCTCCGGTTAACAGCCGAATGCTCTGCCAATTGAGCTACAGGGGACCGCGCTCCCCCGACTGGACTCGAACCAGTAACCTGCCGGTTAACAGCCGGCTGCTCTGCCAATTGAGCTACAGGGGATTGCTGCGTTGCACCGAACGGTTGCACCTCGGGCCTTCCCGGGCGGCGTGCGCTCGCTGCGACACATACATTAGCGCAAGCAGGGGGGTGCTCCGCCAATCGGTATCACCGCGGGCACCGGCGAAGCCACCGGTACGCACCGGCCATGCATCAGTGAAGCTCTCCAGGGAAGGTGGTGGCCATGCGATACAAGCTGACGTTCGTCATGGGACTCGCCCTCGGTTACGTCATCGGCACACGAGCCGGACGCGAGCGCTACGAGCAGTTGAAGAGGTCCGCCAAGGACCTCACCGAGAACCCGGCCGTGCGGAACGCCGCCGAGTCCGCCGCCCAGACCGGGCGGCAGGTCGCCGGCAAGGCCGCACACGTGGTGGGCGACAAGGTGGGCGACCGCCTGCCGCCCGCCGTGGCCGACAAGGTCCAGGCGCTGCGCGAGCGCGGCCAGGGCGACGGCAAGGTCGGGAACGACGAGTGGGGCACCAGCAACACATGAGGCCCCGCGTGCGGCAGAATCGGTCGGCATGGGGATAGTCGCCGGACTGGACAGCTCTGCTGAGTTCACACGCATCGTCGTCTGCGACACGGACACGGGTGCCGTACTGCGCCAGGGGTACGCTCCGCACCCCGGCGAGCCGAAGGCGGTGGACGTCGATCCGCAGACCTGGCTGCTCTCGCTCGGGGAGGCCGCCACCGGCGGCCTCCTGGAGGGCGTGGAGGCCATCGGGGTCTCCGCGCAGCAGCACGGGCTCGTGCCGCTCGACGCGCAGGGCGGCCTCGTGCGGCCCGCGCTCGTCCGCAACGACAAACGGGCCCAGGTGGCCGCCGCCGACCTGGTGGAGTCGCTGGGCGGGCGGCAGGCGTGGGCCGAGGCCGTCGGCAGCGTGCCCGGATCGGGCCGGCCGGTCGCCAAGCTGCGCTGGCTGGCCAGGACCGAGCCCGAGCACGCCCGGCGGGTGGCCATGATCCTCCAGCCGCACGACTGGCTGGTCTGGCAGCTCCTGGGCCGTCCCGTCCGCCGCACCACCGACCGGGGCGCGGCCTCCGGCACCGGCTACTGGTCGGCCCGCACCGGCGCGTACCGCCCCGACCTCGTGGAGCTCGCCCTCGGCCACCAGGCCGTGCTGCCGGAGGTCCTCGGCCCCGCCGAGGCCGCCGGCACCACCCCCGAGGGGCTGCTGATCTCCGCCGGCACCGGCGAGACCATGGCCGCCGCGCTCGGGCTCGGGCTCGGTCCCGGGGACGCGGTGGTCTCGTTCGGCGCCTCGGGCTCCGTGATGGCCGTCCACCACGAGGCCCTCGCCGACCCCAGCGGCATGATCACCTCCTTCGCCGACGCCACCGGCATGCACCTGCCGGTCGTCTCGACCTCCAACGCGGTGCGGGCGCTGCGCGGCACCGCCGAGATGCTGGGCCTCGACTCCCTCGAAGAGCTCTCGACGCTCGCCCTGAAGTCGACGCCGGGCGCCTCCGGCCTCGTCCTGCTGCCCTATCTGGAGGGCGAGCGGACCCCGAACCTGCCGAACGCCGCGGGCACGCTCAGCGGCCTCCGGCGCGAGGCGATGAAGCCCGAGCACCTGGCGCGGGCGGCGTTCGAGGGGATGCTCTGCTCGCTCGCCGACGCCATGGACGTGCTGCGGGGGCGGGGCGTCGAGGTGCGGCGGGTCTTCCTGCTCGGCGCGGCCGCCGCGCTGGCGTCGGTGCAGGCGCTCGCGCCGGCGGTCTTCGGCGCCCAGGTCGTCGTCCCGCAGCCCGCCGACTACGCGGCGCTCGGCGCGGCCCGGCAGGCCGCCTGGGCCCTCGGGGTCGCGCGGGGAACGCTCTCCCCCAGCGCTCCCCCGGCCTGGCAGGGCGCCGCCACGCAGGTCCTGGAGCCGGGCGAGGAGCTGGCGGCGGGACGGGCCGTGCGGCAGCAGTACACGGCGACGCGGGAACAGATCCACCCGGGCGCGTTCGGCGGGTAGGCGGGTTCCGGCCGGGGGCTCGCGGGGGCCGGAGGCCGGGGCCCGCGAGCCCCCGGGGCCGGCCCTTTCGCAAAGTCTTCGCCAGGCTTCCGCGCGCCCCGGAAACCGGTCGTAACGGCGCGGGGTCGCGGGCGATAGTAAGTCCCGTGCTCATAAGACTTCTCCGAACCCACCTCCGGCCCTACCGAAAACCCATCGCGCTGCTCGTCCTCCTCCAGTTCCTGCAGACCTGCGCGAGCCTCTACCTGCCGACCCTGAACGCCGACATCATCGACAACGGTGTCGTCCAGGGGGACACCGGCTACATCCTCCGGTTCGGCGCCCTGATGGTCGGCGTCTCCGTCGTCCAGGTCGTCTGCAACGTCGGAGCCGTGTACTACGGTGCGCGGACCGCGTCCGCCCTCGGCCGTGACGTGCGCGGCGCCGTCTTCGACCGGGTGCAGTCCTTCTCCGCCCGCGAGCTGGGGCACTTCGGCGCGCCCTCGCTGATCACCCGTACGACCAACGACGTGCAGCAGGTCCAGACGCTGGTCCTGATGGCGTTCACGCTCATGGTCTCCGCGCCCATCATGTGCGTCGGCGGCATCGTGATGGCGCTCGGCCAGGACGTGCCCCTGTCGGGCGTGCTGCTCGCGGTGGTGCCGGTGCTCGGCGTCGCCGTCTCGCTGATCGTGCGGAGGATGCGGCCGCTCTTCCGGACCATGCAGACGCGCCTCGACACGGTGAACCGGGTGCTGCGCGAACAGATCACCGGCAACCGGGTCATCCGGGCCTTCGTGAAGGACGCGTACGAGGAGGAGCGCTTCCGGGGTGCCAACCGCGAGCTGACCGACGTGTCGCTGGCGACCGGCCGCCTGATGGCGCTGATGTTCCCGACGGTGATGACCGTCGTGAACGTGTCCAGCGTGGCCGTGGTCTGGTTCGGCGCCCACCGCATCGACGGCGGCGGGATGGAGATCGGCGCGCTGACCGCCTTCCTCGCCTATCTGATGCAGATCGTGATGGCCGTCATGATGGCCACCTTCATGTTCATGATGGTGCCGCGCGCCGAGGTGTGCGCGGAGCGGATCGAGGAGGTCCTCGCGACCGACTCCAGCGTGGTGCCGCCGGCCGAGCCGGTGACGACGCTCGACCGACGGGGGCACCTGGAGATCAGGAACGCGGACTTCCGGTACCCGGGCGCGGAGGAGTCCGTCCTCAAGGACGTCGGGCTCGTGGCCCGGCCCGGCGAGACCACCGCGATCATCGGTTCGACGGGCAGCGGCAAGTCGACCCTGCTCGGGCTCGTGCCCCGGCTCTTCGACGCGACCGGCGGCGAGGTCCTGGTCGACGGCGTGGACGTGCGCAGGCTCGCCCCCGCCCTGATGGCGCGGACGGTGGGCCTGGTGCCGCAGAAGCCGTACCTCTTCTCGGGGACGGTGGCGACCAACCTGCGGTACGGGAAGCCCGACGCGACCGACGAGGAGCTGTGGCACGCCCTGGAGGTCGCCCAGGCCGCCGACTTCGTGCGGAAGCTGGAGAACGGGCTGGACTCCCCGATCGCGCAGGGCGGCACCAACGTCTCCGGCGGGCAGCGGCAGCGGCTCGCGATCGCGCGGACGCTGGTGCAGCGGCCGGAGATCTACCTCTTCGACGACTCGTTCTCCGCGCTCGACTACGAGACGGACGCCCTGCTGCGGGCCGCGCTGGCCGAGGAGA
Source organism: Streptomyces sp. NPDC041191 (assembly GCF_055591945.1). Classification (NCBI taxonomy): domain Bacteria; kingdom Bacillati; phylum Actinomycetota; class Actinomycetes; order Kitasatosporales; family Streptomycetaceae; genus Streptomyces; species Streptomyces sp. NPDC041191. The sequence goes on from NZ_JBVIZC010000005.1 coordinate 19,341, forward strand.
CGGCGGACTCGACCGTGGTGATCGTCGCCCAGCGGGTGTCGACCATCCGGGACGCCGACCGGATCGTGGTCCTCGACGAGGGCCGGGTCGTGGGCACCGGACGGCACCACGAACTGATGGCGGACAACGAGACGTACCGGGAGATCGTGCTCTCCCAGCTGACCGAGGCGGAGGCAGCCTGATGGCCGGTCCTGGCGGACGCATGATGGCCGGTGGCGGCCCCGACCAGCGGTCGATGGACTTCAAGGGGTCGGGGAAACGGCTGCTGCGGCAGCTCGCGCCCGAACGCGGCGCGCTCTGGGCGATGCTGGCCGCCGGCGTGCTCTCGGTGGCGGCCTCCGTGGTCGGGCCGAAGATCCTCGGCCGGGCGACGGACCTGATCTTCGCCGGTGTGGTCGGGCGGCAGACGCCCGCGGGCGCCACGAAGGAGCAGACCCTGGAGGGGCTGCGCGCCCGGGGCCAGGGCGGCATGGCGGACATGCTGTCCGGGGTCGACTTCACGCCGGGGCGGGGGATCGACTTCTCCGCCGTGGGCGGGGTGCTGCTCCTGGTCCTGGCGGTGTACGTGGCGGCGGGCCTGCTGATGCTGGTCTCCACCCGCCTGTCGATCAAGGTGATCAACCGGACGGTCTACCGGATGCGGGAGGACGTCCAGACGAAGCTGGCGCGGCTGCCGCTGTCGTACTTCGACAGGGCCAAGCGCGGCGAGGTGCTGTCCCGGGCGACCAACGACATCGACAACATCTCCCAGACGCTCCAGCAGTCGATGGGCCAGCTGATCAACTCGCTGCTCACGATCGTCGGCGTGCTCGCGATGATGTTCTGGATCTCGCCGCTGCTCGCCCTGGTGGCCCTGGTGACGGTGCCGCTGTCGGTGTTCGTCGCGGCGCGGATCGGCAAGCGCTCGCAGCCGCACTTCGTGCAGCAGTGGAAGTCCACGGGCACGCTCAACGCGCACGTCGAGGAGATGTACAGCGGGCACGCCCTGGTGAAGGTCTTCGGGCGGCAGGAGGAGTCCGCGCGGGACTTCCGCGAGCAGAACGAGGCGCTGTACGAGGCCGGGTTCAGGGCGCAGTTCAACTCCGGCGTGATGCAGCCGGTGATGTTCTTCCTCTCGAACATCAACTACGTCCTGGTGGCCGTGGTCGGCGGTCTGCGGGTGGCGAGCGGCACGCTCTCCATCGGTGACGTGCAGGCGTTCATCCAGTACTCGCGCCAGTTCTCGATGCCGCTGACGCAGGTGGCGTCGATGGCGAACCTGGTGCAGTCGGGCGTCGCCTCGGCCGAGCGGGTCTTCGAGCTGCTCGACGCGGAGGAGCAGGAGCCGGACGCCCCGGCGGACGAAAAGCCGCTGGAGCTCAGGGGGAAGGTCGCCCTGGAGCACGTCTCCTTCCGCTACGAGGAGGACAAGCCGCTCATCAAGGACCTGTCGCTCACCGTGGAACCGGGCCAGACGGTCGCGATCGTCGGCCCGACGGGCGCCGGCAAGACGACCCTGGTGAACCTGCTGATGCGGTTCTACGAGGTGACGGGCGGCCGGATCACCCTGGACGGGGTGGACGTCTCGACGCTCTCCCGCGAGCGGCTGCGGGCCGCGCTCGGGATGGTCCTCCAGGACACCTGGCTCTTCGGCGGCACCATCGCGGACAACATCGCGTACGGCGCGACGCGTCCGGTGACCCGGGAGGAGATCGAGGAGGCGGCGCGGGCGGCCCACGCCGACCGGTTCGTCCGGACGCTGCCCGACGGGTACGACACCGTCATCGACGACGAGGGCACGGGGGTCAGCGCGGGCGAGAAGCAGCTGATCACCATCGCGCGCGCGTTCCTGTCGGACCCGGTGATCCTCGTCCTGGACGAGGCGACCAGTTCGGTCGACACCCGTACCGAGGTGCTGATCCAGAAGGCGATGGCCCGCCTGGCCCACGGGCGCACCTCGTTCGTGATCGCGCACCGGCTCTCCACGATCCGGGACGCGGACGTGATCCTGGTGATGGAGAACGGCTCGATCGTGGAGCAGGGCACGCACGAGGACCTGCTGTCGTCCGGCGGGGCCTACGCGCGGCTGTACGCGGCGCAGTTCGCGCAGGCGGTGGCGGAGGTCGACTGACCGGCGACCGCTCCGGGGGGTCCGTGCCGCGTCCGGCGCGGGCCCCTTTCCGCTTCCGTCGCGGTCCGCCCCCCTCAGTCCAGGTATCCCCTGAGCTGGTCCGCGTAGGTGTGGGCGCGGAGTTTGGCGAGGGTCTTGGACTCGATCTGCCGGATGCGTTCGCGCGTCACGCCGAAGAGCTGTCCTATCTCCTCCAGGGTGCGGGGGCGGCCGTCGTCCAGGCCGTAGCGGAGCCGGACGACCTTCCGTTCGCGTTCGCCGAGGGTGGAGAGCACGTCCTCCAGGTGGCGGCGGAGCAGCAGGAAGGCGGCGGACTCGACCGGGGAGGCGGCGTCGCCGTCCTCGATGAGGTCGCCGAGGGCCACCTCGTCCTCCTCGCCGACGGGGGCGTGCAGGGAGACCGGCTCCTGGGCGAGGCGGAGCACCTCCCCGATCCGTTCGGGGGACAGGTCCAGCTGGGCGGCGACCTCCTCGGGGGTGGGTTCGTAGCCGCGTTCCTGGAGCATGCGGCGCTGGACGCGGACGACCCGGTTGATGAGCTCCACCACGTGGACGGGGACGCGGATGGTGCGGGCCTGGTCGGCGAGGGCCCGGGACATGGCCTGGCGTATCCACCAGGTGGCGTAGGTGGAGAACTTGAAGCCGCGCGCGTAGTCGAACTTCTCGACGGCCCGGATGAGGCCGAGGTTGCCCTCCTGGACGAGGTCGAGCATGGTGAGGCCGCGGCCCACGTACCGCTTGGCGACGGAGACGACGAGGCGGAGGTTGGCCTCGATGAGCCTGCGCTTCGCGATCCGGCCCAGGACGACCAGCCGGTCCAGGTCGTCCGCGAGGCGGGTGTCCAGGTCCGGGGTGCCGGCGAGCTTCTCCTCGGCGAAGAGGCCGGCCTCGACGCGGCGGGCCAGTTCGACCTCCTCCTCGGCGGTGAGGAGCGGGATGCGGCCGATCTCGCGCAGGTACTGCCGGAAGAGGTCGGAGGAGAGGCCGTTGTCGCCGGGGCCGGGACGCTGCCGCCGGGGCGGGACCGCGGCCTCCTCCGGGTCGTCGCCGGGGCCTTCCGTGACCTCGTCCGGCGCCTCACCGGGTTCCGGCTGGTTCTCGTCGGGTTCTGCCCGGTCCCCGCCGGGTTCCGCCCGGTCCTGCGGCACGGTCTGGGTCTGCACGGCGGGCGACCTCCAGGAAGGGCGGAACGGCACCGTCGTCCAGTGTGGGGTACGACACATCGCCGCCACGAGGGGCGTGCGGTGACTTTTTGGGTCCGCCGGGTGACCGAGCGTCAGAGGGCGGCGGCGCCGTTGTTCCTGAGGGACTGCCCGTACTGGGTGAGCACCCACAGTTCGTTCTGCACGGCTGCGGTCCGTTCCGGGTCGCCGTTCGGGCCGAGGCGGGCCAGGGTGCCCTGGACGTCACGGATGCGGCGGTCGACGGCCCGGAGGCGGACCGTGACGAGCTGGTCGCCGGCGTACGCCTCGTCCACGGTCCTGGCGAAGATCGTCTCAACGGCGAGTTCGGTCACGAGGGCGCGGACGGTGTCGTCGGGGGCCGCCTCGCGGACGGCGTCGAGGTAGTCGGCGGGGGCGCCGGTGGCGCCGCCCGCGTCCTGGATGCACTGCCGGACGGCCGCGTAGGGCGGGGCGGTGAACTCGTCCGCGCCGTACGCGTCGAAGGCGGGGGAGACCAGTTCGGGCCGCTGGAGGGCGAGTTTGAGGAGTTCGCGCTCGGTGCGGTGGGCGGGGCTGCGCAGGTTGAGCGCGGGCCCGGAGGGAGCGGCGGCGGGGGCGGGAGTGTCGTAGGTGCGCCGGGAGGGCTGCTGCTGGGTGGGGCCCTTGTTGCCGCCCTGCCGCTGCCAGCGGGCGATCTGGGCGACCCGGCGGACGACGAACTGGGTGTCGAGGATGCCGAGCATGCCGGCGAGCTGGACGGCGACCTCGTGCTGGGAGGCGACGTTCTTGATGCGGGCGACGACGGGGGCGGCCTCGTCCAGGGCGGCGGCCCGGCCCGCCGGGGTCTCCAGGTCGTACCGCCGCACGATCTGGCGGAGGGCGAACTCGAAGAGCGGGGTGCGGGGTTCGACCAGGTCCGCGACGGCCTCGTCGCCCTTGGCGAGCCGGAGGTCGCAGGGGTCCATGCCGTCGGGGGCGATGGCGATGTACGTCTCGGCGGCGAACTTCTGGTCGTCCTCGAAGGCGCGCAGGGCGGCCTTCTGGCCGGCGGCGTCGCCGTCGAAGGTGAAGATGACGCGGGCCGAGCCGTTGTCCATGAGGAGGCGGCGGAGGATCTTGATGTGGTCGCCGCCGAAGGCGGTCCCGCAGGTGGCGATGGCGGTGGTGACCCCGGCGAGGTGGCAGGCCATGACGTCGGTGTAGCCCTCGACCACGACGGCCCGGCTGGCCTTCGCGATGTCCTTCTTGGCGAGGTCGATGCCGTACAGGACCTGGGACTTCTTGTAGATCGGCGTCTCGGGCGTGTTGAGGTACTTGGGGCCGTTGTCGTCGTCGCGGAGCTTGCGCGCGCCGAAGCCGACGATCTCGCCGCCGACGTCCTTGATCGGCCACATGAGCCGACCGCGGAAGCGGTCGATGGGGCCGCGGCGGCCGTCCTGGGAGAGTCCGGAGAGGACCAGCTCCCGGTCGGAGAAGCCCTTGCCGCGCAGGAAGCGGGTGAGGTGGTCCCAGCCGGCCGGGGAGTAGCCGACGCCGAAGTGCTCGGCGGCGGCCTGGTCGAAGCCGCGCTCGGCGAGGAACTTCCGGCCGGTCTCGGCCTCGGCGGAGCCGAGCTGGTCGGCGTAGAACCGGGCGGCGGCCTGGTGGGCCTCGATCAGGCGGATGCGCTCCCCGCGCTGATGGCCGGGGTTGTAGCCGCCCTCCTCGTACCGCAGGGTGATGCCCGCCTTGGCGGCGAGGCGCTCGACCGTCTCCGAGAAGGAGAGGTGGTCGATCTTCATCACGAAGGCGATGGTGTCGCCGCCCTCCTGGCAGCCGAAGCAGTGGAAGAGTCCCTTGCTCGGGCTGACCTGGAAGGAGGGCGACTTCTCGTCGTGGAAGGGGCAGAGGCCCTTGAGGTTCCCGCCGCCCGCGTTGCGCAGCTGGAGGTACTCGGACACGACGGCGTCGATCGGGACCGCGTCCCGTACCGCCTTCACGTCGTCATCGTTGATCCTGCCTGCCACGCGTGAATTCTACGGGGGTGCGGGGGGCCTTCTTCCGGGAATGCGCGCGGCCGGGGGTCCGGGGAGCCTCAGACCAGGCTCTCCAGGGGGACGGAGGGGTCGGCGAGGGCGTCGGGGTCCACGCGGACCCGGGAGCGGACGAGCCGCCGGATCGGCTCTGTGACGTCCCACACGTTCACGTTCATGCCGGCGAGGACCCGGCCCTCCTTGAGCCAGAAGGCGATGAACTCGCGCTTCCCGGTGTCGCCGCGGACCACGACCTGGTCGTACGAGCCGGGGGGCGCCCAGCCCGTGTACTCCATGCCCAGGTCGTACTGGTCGGAGAAGAAGTAGGGCAGCCGGTCGTAGGAGACCGGCTTGCCGAGCATGGCGCGGGCGGCGGCGGGGCCGCCGTTGAGGGCGTTGGCCCAGTGCTCGACGCGGAGGCGGGTGCGCAGCAGCGGGTGGTGGGCAGCGGCCACGTCGCCCGCGGCGAAGATGTCGGGGTCGGAGGTGCGCAGGGACTCGTCCACGGCGACGCCGCCGCCGTCGGCCCGGTCCACCAGGGCGAGCCCGGAGTTCTCGGCGAGGGCGGTGCGGGGGGCGGCGCCGATCGCGGCGAGGACGGCGTGCGCCGGGTGCTCCTCGCCGTCGTCGGTGCGGACGGCGAGGACCAGGCCGTCCTGGCCGACGATCTCGGTGAGCCGGGCGCCGAAGTGGAAGCGGACGCCGTGGTCGCTGTGCAGGTCGGCGAAGAGCTGGCCCAGCTCGGGGCCGAGGACCCGGTGGAGCGGGGTGGGGTCGGACTCGACCACGGTGACCTCGGCGCCGTAGCCGCGGGCGGCGGCGGCGACCTCCAGGCCGATCCAGCCGGCGCCGGCGATCACCAGGTGGCCGTTGTCCCGGCCGAGGCCGGCGAGGACCTGGCGGAGCCGGTCGGCGTGGGCGAGCCGGCGCAGGTGGTGGACGCCGGTGAGGTCGGTGCCGGGGACGTCGAGGCGGCGCGGCTCGGAGCCGGTGGCCAGGAGCAGCTTGTCGTAGCGGATGACGGTGCCGTCGCCGAGGCGGACGGTGCGGGCCTCGCGGTCGATCGCGGTGACGGCCTGCCCGAGGTGCAGCTCGATGTCGTTGGCCGCGTACCAGGCGGCGTCGTGGACGAAGACGTCGTCGCGTTCCCCGGCACCGGTGAGGTACCCCTTGGAGAGGGGCGGGCGCTCGTAGGGGTGGTCGCGTTCGTCCCCGATGAGGATCACCCGGCCGTTGAACCCCTCGGCGCGCAGGGTCTCCGCCGCTTTGGCCCCTGCCAGGCCCCCGCCGGCGATGACAAAGGTCTGATCTGCGTCGACCACGTCGTTTCCTCCTCGTTGCGACCGTTTCCAACCTACGCCCCCGGACGTTCTTCGGGCCGTATCTCCCCGGGGCCGCATGCGAGCGTCCCGCACGGAGGAGAGCGGCGGAAGAGGGCCGCGGGGCCCCTCCCCTACCGCCGTCCGGGGCGGAGGCGGGCGTGGAGGGCGCGGGCCGAGGCGTCGGTGAGGGAGGCGATCTGGTCCACGATCACGCGCTTGCGGGCCCGGTCGTCGGGGGCCGTGTCGTACGCGGCGCGGAACTGCGGCTCCAGCCCGTCGGGGGCGCGGGCGACGAGGGCCTCGGCCAGTTCGGCGACGACGATCCGCTGGTCGGCACGGAGGGCCTCCTGCTCGGCGCGCTGCATCACGTACCGGTCGGCGACGGCCTTGAGGACGGCGCACTCGTTGCGGGTCTCGCGGGGGACGACCAGCTCGGCGCGGTAGCGGGTGAGGCGTCCGGGGCCTCCCCCGGCGTCCGGGCCGTACCCCCACGTCCGGCGGGTGGCGTGCTCGGCGGCGAGGCAGAAGCGGCCGATGAGCTGGCTGGTGGCGTCCTTGAGGCGGGCCTGGGCGACGGCCGATCCGTCGTAGCCGTGCGGCCACCACTCCTGGTCGAGCAGCCGGTCCAGGGCGTCGGCCAGCTCCTGCGGGTCGGTGTCCTCCGGGACGTAACGGCCGATCGCGACCCGCCAGATGTCGGCGCGTTCGGGTTCGGCGAGGAGGAGGTTGGGGTCGATGTGCCCGGCGTGCAGCCCGTCCTCGAAGTCGTGGACCGAGTAGGCCACGTCGTCGGCCCAGTCCATGACCTGGGCCTCGAAGCACTTGCGGTGGGCGGGGGCGCCCCGTCTGATCCACTCGAAGACGGGGAGGTCGTCCTCGTACACGCCGAACTTGGGCGAGCCGGGGTCCGTGGGGTGGCCGCCGCGCCCCCAGGGGTACTTGGTGGCGGCGTCGAGGGTGGCCCGGGTGAGGTTGAGGCCGACGCTGACGAGGCCGCCGTCCGTTTCCCGGACGAAGCGCTTGGGCTCGATGCGGGTGAGGAGGCGGAGCGACTGGGCGTTGCCCTCGAACCCGCCGCAGTCCCCGGCGACTTCGTTGAGGGCCTGCTCGCCGTTGTGCCCGAAGGGCGGGTGGCCCATGTCGTGGGCGAGGCAGGCGGCCTCGACCAGGTCGGGGTCGCAGCCGAGGGCGGCGCCCAGCTCGCGGCCGACCTGGGCGCACTCCAGGGAGTGGGTGAGCCGGGTGCGGGGGCTGGCGTCCCAGGCGTGGCTCCGCGTGCCGGGGGTGACGACCTGGGTCTTGCCCGCGAGGCGGCGGAGCGCGGCGGAGTGCAGCACGCGGGCGCGGTCGCGCTGGAAGGCGGTGCGTCCGGGCCGCTTGTCGGGCTCCGCGTCCCAGCGGTCGGTGTCGGCGGGATCGTAGCCGGGGACGCCGCCGGTGCCGGTGATGCCCGTGCCGGTGATGCCCGTGGTGTCCGTGGTGTCTGCGCTGTCCCTGGTGTCTGCGATGCCTTCCATGTCTCGAAGGTAACCGGAAGGACCGACAGAAGCCCTCAGACGGCGGTGGGTTCCCGCGCGGGGGCGGCGGCGCGGGGCCCCGACGCGCGGTCGTGGCGGTGGAGGACCAGGCGGGCGAGGGCCGGATGGTCGCCGAGCGGTTCGGCGGCGGTCCAGGGGGCGTGGGCGGCGGCGCGGGCGGCGAAGAGGCCGGGGGCGGTGAAGCAGGAGGCGACCGCGATCCGGTGGTGGCCCCGGGCGGCGAGGGCGGCGACAGCGTCGGGGACGGTGGGCGCGGCGGCGGAGGCGTAGGCGGGCAGGACGGGCACGCCGCCGAGGCGTTCGCCGAGGAGGGCGGCGGTGCGGCGGGTCTCGGCGGCGGACCGGGGGTCACGGGAGCCGGCGGCGGCGAGGACGACCCCGGTGGCGGCCGGGGCGCCCCGGCCGGCCTCGGCGAGCCGCCCGGCGAGGGCTTCGGCGAGGAGGGGGTGGGCGCCGAGGGGGCCGGCGACGCGGGCCCGGAGGCCGGGCACGGCGGCGACGGCGGCGGGCAGGTCGTGGGTGACGTGGTGGCCGGGGGCGAGGAGCAGGGGGACGAGGACCGCCTCCCGGCCCTCGCCGGCGAGGGCGGCGAGGGTCTCGTCCAGGAGCGGGGCGTTCAGGCCGAGGTGGGCGAGGCGGACGTCGAGTCCGGGGCGCAGGGCGCGGACGCGGTCGAGGAGCCGGGCCAGGGTGGCGCGGGCACGGGGGTCGCGGCTGCCGTGACCGACGGCGACGAGGACGGGGGCGGGCGCGTCCGGACGGGGCGGGCGGGCGGCCGGTGGACGGGCGGTGGGACCGGGCATGGGGGGACGGGCGGTGGGACCGGGCATGGGGGACCTCCTCGTCCGGCTTCCCTCGTGGACGGCCGTACGGACGCACCTCGTCCGGTCGCTCCGGCGAGCGGGGGCCGCTCCGGTGTCCGCGCGGACGCGCCCACCCGGCCCCACCGGCGCCCGGCGGTCGTACGGACGCGCGGCGCGGGTCCGTCACGGACCGATCCTGACGGAGGCGCGTTGCGCGCCCGTTGCGCCGGGGGTCACGGCCGGTTGCCGCGACCTCACGTCCGGCCCCGGGGCGCTGTCAGGCGTCCAGCCAGACCCGGAGCGGGCCGGTCTCCTCGAAGCCGGCGGCGAGGGCGTCGGTGAGGGCGTCGCCTGACTCGTAGCCGACGACGGGGAGACCGGCGGGGGCGGCGGCGAGGACGCCCGCCCAGACGCGGGCGGGATCGGTGCCGTCCACCGCGAAGAGGTTGGAGACGCCGGTGACGCGGGCGCTCGCGCTCAGCACGGCGCCGCCGACGAGACGGCCGTCGGGCGCGTGTCCGCCGACGACGGTGGTGTCCGGGTCGTCGAGGAGGCGGGGGTGGAAGAGCGCGGCCTCCCCGGCGTCGCCGCCGCTCCAGGCCAGGGCCCAGGCGGCGAGCTGTTCCGGGGTGCGGACGGGCCGCCAGTCACCGGCGGCGGGGACGGGGGCGGGGAGGCCGGCGGGCCGGTGGATCCAGCGCGCCTCGAAGAGGAGCCGGAAGCCCTCGGCGGCCAGGTCGAGGCGGGCGAAGGAGTCCTTGACGGAGGCGCCGGGGGCGGAGCGGTCGATGGCGCCGAGGACGTCCCGCGCGTCCGCGTCCTCCGTCAGGGTCACGGCGTCCGGGTAGTAGAGCGGGGTGCGCCGGTCGCTGGTCCAGGCGCGGGGCCCGAAGGTGCCGGGGTGCCCGTGGGCGCGGCACATGGCCCGGCACCACTCGGCGTTGTTGCGGACGGTCGCGTCGAGGAGGTCCGCGCGGGCGGCGGCGTCGGTGATCACGAACGGATCGTACGGACTCGTCCGTCTCTCTTCCTCTCTTTTTTCATTCCGGGTGACGGAATATCTTTTCCGTCATGAGAATGTCCTCCGCGTCGCTTCCCCGGCGCGCCGCCGCCGAGTTCATCGGCACCGCCGCCCTGGTCGCCGTCGTCGTCGGCTCCGGCATCCGGGCCGACGCCCTCAGCCAGGACGCCGGCGTGCGGCTGCTCGCCAACGCCGCCGCCTCCGCCCTCGGCCTGGGACTGCTCATCGCCCTGATCGGCCCGCTCTCCGGGGCCCACCTCAACCCCGTCGTGACCCTCTCCGAGTGGTGGTCCCGGCGCCCCGAGCGGGGTGGCCGCGAGGCCCTCGCCTACCTCGGCGCCCAGTTCGCCGGGGCCGTCGCGGGCGCCCTGCTCGCGGAGGCGATGTTCGGGCGCGCGCCCGGCTCCTGGGCCACCGAGCCGTACTCGGCGCCCCACCTGCTGCTCGGCGAGACCGTCGCCACCGCGGGGCTCGTCCTCGTCGTCCAGGGCCTGCGCCACACCGGCCGGACCGCCCTCGCGCCGGTCGCGGTGGCGGGGTACGTCGGCGCGGCGATCTGGTTCACCTCCTCCGGTTCCTTCGCCAACCCGGCGGCCACCCTGGGCCGTTCCCTCTCCGACTCCTTCACCGGCATCGCCCCCGCCTCGGTCCCCGCCTTCGCCGCCGCCCAGCTCCTCGGCATGCTGCTCGGCCTGGTCCTGACCGGGGTGCTCTACGGAACGGACCGGACGTCCGGCGAACCGAACCCGGCCGGAGCGCGTCGGACCGGGTGACAGCACGACGCCGATCCACGGAGGTTCCCGCATGCCGGCACGGTTCACCCGGTGGCTCCCCCGCACCGTCCGGGCCCGCCGCCGCGCCGTCCAGGCCGTGATGGCGGGGGTTGTCCTCGCCCTCCTGCCCGTCACCTGGACGCACGCGGCCGCCGCCGGGAGGCTCCGCACCACCGCGGACGTGCCCGCCCGGGACGTCGCCCTCGTCTTCGGCGCCGGCCTGTGGCGGGGGCGCCCGACCCCGTACCTCGCGCACCGCCTCGACACCGCCGCCGAGCTGTACCGCACGGGCAGGGTGCGGGTCCTGCTCGTCACCGGCGACAACAGCCGGACCGCGTACGACGAGCCCGGCGCCATGCGCGCGTACCTCACCGGGCGCGGGGTGCCGGACGAACGGATCGTCAGCGACCACGCGGGCTTCGACACCTGGGACTCCTGCGTCCGGGCCAAGGAGGTCTTCGGCGTCGACCGGGCCGTCCTCGTCACCCAGGACTTCCACATCGAGCGGGCCGTCGCCCTGTGCGGACGGGCGGGCGTCGACGCGTACGGGGTCGGGGTCGCCGAGCCCCGCGACCGCACCTGGTACTACGGCACCACCCGGGAGCTGTTCGCGGCGGGCAAGGCCGCCCTCGACGCGGGGCTGCGGCCCGCGCCGCGCTTCCTCGGCCCGGAGGAGAAGGGCGTCACGGAGGCCCTCGCGTCGTCCCGCGGACGGTGAGGCCGGGCGGACGCCCCCACCCGCGGGCGGTGGGGCCGGGCGGACGCCCCCACCGCCCACGGACAGCGGGACCGGGCGGGCGCCCTCACCCTCCGCCGCCCGCCCGGCGGAGGGCACGGCACCGCTCCCGTAACGCGCCGCGCCGCTCCCCGTAACACTCCCGCCGCACCCTGGCCGCATGTCCGACGCCACCGCCGTCCCCACCCACTGCCCCTACTGCGCCCTCCAGTGCGGGATGTCGCTGCGCCCCACCGGCCTCCCGGAGCCGCTTGTCGAGGTGGTCGAGCGGACGGACTTCCCCGTCAACCGGGGCGCCCTGTGCGGCAAGGGCCGCACCGCCCCCGCCGTGCTCTCCTCCCGGGTGCGGCTCACCGAGCCCCTGGTCCGGGACCCCGGCACGGGGGCGCTGACGCCCGCGTCCTGGGAGGAGGCGCTCGCCGCCGTCGCCGACGGGCTGCGCCGGGCCCGCGCCGGCCACGGCCCCGACGCCGTGGGGGTCTTCGGCGGCGGCGGCCTCACCAACGAGAAGGCGTACAGCCTGGGCAAGTTCGCCCGGGTCGTCCTCGGCACCTCGCAGATCGACTACAACGGACGCTTCTGCATGTCGTCGGCGGCCGCCGCGCACCAGCGGGCCTTCGGCCTCGACCGGGGCCTCCCCTTCCCGCTGGAGGACGTCCCGAGGACGGGGTGCGTGATCCTCGTCGGCTCCAACCTCGCCGAGACCATGCCGCCCGCCCTGCGTTACCTCACCGAACTGCGCGAGAACGGCGGGAGGCTGATCGTCGTGGACCCGCGCCGCACCCGCACCGCCGAGCAGGCCGACCTGCACCTGGCGCCGCGCCCCGGCACCGACCTCGCGCTCGCCCTCGGCATGCTCCACCTGGTGGTGGCCGGGGGGCGGGTGGACGAGGAGTTCGTCGCCGGGCGCACCACCGGCTGGGAGGCGGCGCGGGCCGGGGCCATGTCCCACTGGCCCGAGCAGGTCGAGCGGATCACCGGTGTGCCCGTGCCGCTGCTGCGCGAGGCGGTCACGATGTTCTGCGACGCGCCCACCGGCATGGTCCTGACCGCGCGCGGCCCCGAGCAGCAGTCCAAGGGCACCGACACCGTGAGCGCCTGGATCAACCTGTGCCTGGCCACCGGGAAGGCCGGCCGGCCGCTGAGCGGGTACGGCTGCCTCACGGGCCAGGGGAACGGGCAGGGGGGCCGCGAACACGGCCAGAAGGCCGACCAGTTGCCCGGCTACCGCCGGCTGGACGACCCGGCCGCGCGGGCACACGTGGCCGGGGTGTGGGGGGTCGATCCGGAGTCGCTGCCGGGGCCGGGCAGGAGCGCGTACGAACTCCTGGACGCGCTCGGCGGGGAGGTGAGGGCCCTGCTCCTGATGGGCTCCAACCCGGTGGTCTCCGCGCCGCGCGCCGCGCACGTCGAGGGACGGCTGCGGTCGCTGGACTTCCTCGCCGTCGCGGACGTGGTGCTCTCCGAGACCGCCGCGCTCGCCGACGTGGTGCTGCCCGTGACCCAGTGGGCGGAGGAGACCGGGACCATGACCAGCCTGGAGGGGCGCGTCCTGCTGCGCCGCCGCGCCCTCGACCCGCCCCCCGGGGTGCGCGGTGACCTGGAGGTGCTGCACGGACTGGCGGAACTCCTCGGGGACGGGAAGGGGTTCCCGACCGATCCCGAGGAGGTCTTCGAGGAGCTGCGCCGGGCCTCGGCGGGCGGCCCCGCCGACTACGCGGGCATCGACTACCGCCGCGTCGAGGAGGAGCGGGGGGTCTTCTGGCCCTGCCCCTCCCCCGAACACCCGGGTACGCCCCGGCTGTTCCTCGACCGGTTCGCCACGGCGGACGGGCGGGCCCGGTTCACACCGGTGACGCACCGGCCGGCGGCCGAGGAGACGGACGCCGCGTACCCGGTCGTCCTGACCACCGGGCGGGTCGTGTCCCAGTACCAGTCGGGGGCGCAGACCCGGCGGGTCGACGAACTGAACGCGGCGGCGCCCGGCCCCTTCGTGGAGCTGCACCCCCGGCTCGCGGAGCGGCTGGGGGTGGGCGAGGGCGAGCGGGTCGCGGTGGTCTCGCGGCGCGGGCGGGCCGTGGCCCCGGCCCGGATCACCCCGTCGATCCGGCCGGACACCGTCTTCATGCCGTTCCACTGGGCGGGGGAGGGGCGGGCCAACACCCTGGTGAACCCGGCGCTCGACCCGGTGTCGCGGATGCCCGAGTTCAAGGTGTGCGCGGTGCGGCTGGAGCGCGCCTGACCCGTTCCCCGGCCGTCCGCCCGCACCGGCCGTCCGCCCCGGGCGGGGTCCGGCCGTGGTCGCGCGCGCCCGGACCGGGCGTCCCGTCCGCCGGGGCGGGCGCCGGGGTCACCCGGCGGAGACCTCCTCCTCCAGCCAGGCCAGGTAGGCGGCGGAGGCGCGGACGACCGGGGTCGCCAGGACCTCGGGGGTCTCGTAGTCGTGGGCGGCGAGCAGATGGGCCTCCAGGGCCTCGTAGCGGGCCCCGGTGGTCTTGAGGACGACCTGCCACTCCTCGGCGGTCTCGACGGCCTGCTTCCAGTGGTAGACGGAGGTCACGGGCCCGGAGACCTGGGCGCAGGCGGCGAGCCGGGCCTCGACGGCGCCACGGGCGAGCGCCTCGGCCTTCTCGCGGCTGTCGGTGGTGGTCAGGACGGTGAGGGCGGGAGGTTCGGGGGTGGTCACGCCCTCACCGTACTGAACCGGGCCGCGCCGTTCACGCGCCCGCGAACCGCGTCCCGCCGCCGGGCGCGGGGCGCGGGCGCCCCCGGCGGCGGGACGAGGAGGAGCCGGAACGGCGCGGAGGCGGGGAAGGAGGAGCCGGAACGGCGCGGCTCCGCCCCCTCACCCGGCGTACGGGCGGACGGACCTGGCGTCCTTGAGCGCGTGTCCCCACCAGGCGAGCTGGTCGAGGAGGACCTTGGCCGCGCCCTCGGCCCCCGTGGGGTCCTTGTGCTGCCCGTCCTCGTCGAACAGGCCGTGGACGTGGGAGAAGGAGACGGTGTCCCGGACGGTGACGGCGTGCAGCTCGGCGAAGACCTGGCGGAGCTGCTCGACGGCCCGCAGACCGCCCGAGATCCCGCCGTAGGAGACGAAGCCGACGGGTTTGGCCCGCCACTCGGTGTAGTGGCGGTCGATCAGGTTCTTGAGGGACGCCGGGAAGGAGTGGTTGTACTCGGGGGTGAGGACGACGAAGGCGTCGGCGGCGGCGAGGACGGGGGTGACCCGGGCGAGTTCGGCACGGACGGCCGGGGAGGGGCTGTGCGAGAGGGAGGTGGGGAGGTTCACCCCGGCGAGGTCCACGACGGTGACGGCGAAGTCCTCGCGCCCGGCGAGGCGGGAGAGGAACCAGTCGGCGAGGACGGGGGCGAAGCGTCCCTCCCGGTCGCTGGCGACCACGAGGGCGAGGGAGAGGGGGGCGGGAAGCGCGGAAAGGGCGGAAAGGGCGGAGGGGGCGACGGGCTGCGAGGAGTTCGTGAGGTCCATGACGGTGATCGTGGTACCTCATGTTTGGTTGAGGTCAAGCGGTTCCCCGGGCCGTACGGCGCGGACGCGACGGAGCCCCCTACCGTGAGGGCATGACGCCCCCTCCCCCGCCCCCCGCCGGCGACCGCGCCCACGTCGAGGCCGACGGCGTCCCGGTGACCGATCCGGAGCTCCTCGGCGCCCTGATGAGCGGCTACGGCCACTTCACGGCGATGCAGGTGCGGGACGGGGCCGTGAAGGGGCTCGGACCGCACCTCGAACGGCTCGACCGCTCGACCCGCGAACTCTTCGGCCGGGGTCTGGACGGCGGACGGGTCCGGAGGCTGGTCGCCGGGGCCCTGGAGGCCGCCGGACGGCGGGACGCCTCGGTCCGGGTGTACGTGTACGAGGGCGTCCGCACGGTCGTGACCGTCCGCGCCCCGGCCCCGGACGGGCCCGGCGCCCCGCAGCGCCTGGCGAGCGTCGCGTACGGGCGGCCCGCGCCGCACATCAAGCACCTGGGCGGCTTCGGACAGCGGTACCACGGCGAGGCGGCCCGGCGCGCGGGCTACGACGAGGCCCTGCTGACCTCCCCGTCCGGCGAGATCGCCGAGAGCGCCGTCGCCAACATCGCCTTCTGGGACGGGACCTCGGTGGTCTGGCCGTCGGCCCCCTGCCTGCACGGCGTCACCATGGCCCTCCTGGAACCGCGCCTGGAGTCGGTCCGCCGGCCGGTCACCCTGGCCGGCCTCCGGGACCACCGGGCCGCGTTCGTGACCAGCGCGCGGACGATCGCACCCGTGACGGCGGTCGACGGGGTGACGTTCGCGGTGGACGAGGAGCTGATGGGGCAGGTGCACGCGGCGTACGGGAGCGTGCCGGCGGAGGAGGTCCGCCCCTGAGGGGCACGGCGGGCGGAGGTCCCGGTCACCCGATCGGCACGGTCCTCGACCCGGCGCGGCGAAAACGGCTCCGACCTGCGGGAACGTCCGAGATCCAGGCGACACGCCGTATCGGACGGCCCCTTTCTGACGGCTCCTCAGGAGGCGGCGGGGGCGCACCGGGCTTTATGTCGGTCACAGCAGGTCCTTCTCCGGGAAGTCCCTCCCGGGAGGGCCGCCCCGGCATGACCGTACGCGCGCTCCGGAGGACCCCATGCGCACCACCGCCCGTCTGTTCACCGCCACCGCGCTGACGATCGCCGCGATCGGGGCGTTCGCCGTCCCGGCGGCGCACGCCGGCGAGGAGTGGAACGAGTCCGGGGGACGGCACGAACCCCTCGAGATCTACCCGGCCGCCGCCGCACCCGGCACCACGGTCACCGTGAACACCGCCGCCTGCGGCAAGCACGGACACGGCGTGGGGAACACGGACGGCCTCGGCGCGGGCGAGTTCCGGCTGAGCCCGAGCACGCACAAGGAGGTCGTGGTCGGGCAGTTCACCGTGCCGGAACACGCCAGGCCCGGCACGTACCGCATCGGCGTCGTCTGCGACAACGGGAAGAGGGCCCGGGGCGACCTGAGCGTCACCCACCGGCGGCCGAGCGGCCACGTCCAGACCGGTGTCGGCGGCAGCGTCGGCCCCGACACCGCCCAGGTCACGGCGGGCGTGGCGGTGCTGGCCGCGGCCGCCGTCGGCGGTGTCTGGCTCCTGCGCCGCCGGGCGAGCGGCGCGCGGGGGCACTGAGGCACCGCCTTCCCGCCCCCGCCGCGCGCCCGCACAGGGGCCCGGCGGGGGCGGGTCCGCTTCCCGCCGGGCCCGTGGGTCCGGCGGGGCCGTGGACCGGAGAGACCGAGGGGATCCAGGTGAGCAACAGGTTCAAGGGCTGGGGCATCGCGGCGGCCGCCTGCGCCGGGCTCTGGCTCGTCCAGAACGGGTCGGAGAACGTCACTCCGCCCGTGCCGTCCGCCGCCCAGGCGTTCGCCGCCGGGCCGAGCGTGCACACCGACGCCGCCGCCGATCCGCTGCCGCCCTCGGCGCCCGTACGGCTGCGCATCCCCGAGACCGACGTGGACGCCCCCGTGACACGGCTCGGCCTGGCGGCGAACGGCTCGCTCGACGTGCCGCCCGCCGAGGACCGCAATCTGGCCGGCTGGTACGGGGGCGGGACCGCGCCCGGCGCGAAGGGCACCGCGATCGTCGCGGGCCACGTCGACAACGCGGACGGACCCGCCGTCTTCTACACCCTCGGCGCGCTGAAGAAGGGCCACCGGATCGAGGTGGACCGGGAGGACGGGCGCACCGCCGTGTTCACGGTCGACGCGGTCGAGGTGTACGAGAACGACGCCTTCCCCGACGCCAAGGTGTACGACGAGGCGGACCGTGCCGAGATCCGGGTGATCACCTGCGGCGGCGGCTTCTCGAAGAAGAACGGCTACCAGGGGAACGTGGTCGCCTTCGGTCACCTCATCGGCGTGCGGTAGACCGGTCCCGGCGGCTCACGCCCACTGGTCGAAGGCGAGCTTCGCGATCAGGGAGAGGACGACCGCCAGCAGCACCCCGCGGACGAACCCGGTGCCCCTGCTCAGCGCCATCCGGGCCCCGGCCGTCCCGCCGACCAGGTTGAAGACCGCCATGACGGCGGCGAGCTGCCCGTACACGGTGCCCTGGTACGCGAACATCGCGAGGGCGCCCACGTTGGTGCAGACGTTGACGATCTTGGCGGTGGCGGAGGCGGTCACCAGGTCCAGGTGGAGCACGGCGGTCAGGGCGAGGACCAGGAAGGTGCCGGTGCCGGGCCCGAACAGGCCGTCGTAGAAGCCGATCCCGCCGCCGACGACCACGATCGCGGTCACGATCCGGGCCCGGGTCGGCGGCACCCGCTCCTCCCCCTCGGCCCGCGCGCCGAAGGAGGGCCGCAGCATCACGAAGGCCGCCACCCCGAGCAGGACCACCATGATCAGCGGGCGCAGGACCTCGCTGCCGATCCCGGCGGCGAAGAAGGCGCCGCCCATGGAGCCGGCGAGGGCCGCGAGCCCGATCCTCACCGCCGTCCGGACGTCCACCGGTGCCTTGCGGGCGTAAGTGACGGCCGCCCCGGTGGTGCCGACGACGGCGACGGCCTTGTTGGTGCCGAGGACCTGGGCGGCGGGGGCGTGCGGGAGCCCGAGCAGCAGCGCGGGCAGCAGGAGCAGTCCGCCACCGCCGACCACGGCGTCGATCCAGCCCGCCACGAGGGCGGCGAGACAGAGCAGGACGAGCGTGGTCAGCGATATGTCGGGCACCCCGTGAGCCTAGGGACGGGCTCGTCGTCCCGTCCATCAGTCCCGGGAGAGTTGAGCTACGTCTGAGCTTGCCGTGCCCGGCGCGCGGTCGGGCGCGGGCGGGGCGGCCGGGGTGACGGAGGAGGCCAGCAGGGTCGCGGCGAGCGCCCCGGCCCCGAGGACCCCGGCGGCGAACAGGCGCCGGGTCCGCCGGAAGTCGGGGGCGGGCCGGTGCCGGGCCCGGCGGGGGCCGGGGGCGTACGGACGCCGGGGGCCGGGGAGGGGCGGCGCGGACGGCGCTCCGTGTCTAGGCATGGTCGAAGTCCTCGCTGTGGATGCGGGAGGCGGGCACTCCGGCCCGGCGCAGGGAGGCGAACGCGGCCCGGGCCATCGCGGGCGGGCCGCACAGGTACACGTCGTGGGCGGCGAGTCCGGGCACGAGGTCGCGCAGCGCGCGGGGGGCGAGCGGGTCGAAGGAGCCGTCCGAGGGGCCGAGGAGGAAGTGCAGGGCGGCCTGCCGTTCGCGGGCGATGGCCTGCAGTTCCTCGCGCAGGACGACGGCGGACGCGTTCGAGGCGCGGTAGAGGAGGGTCACGTCGCCGGGCCCGCCGGGCAGCGTCTCGAAGAGGGCCCGCAGCGGGGTGATGCCGACCCCGCCCGCGACCAGCAGGACCTTGCGGCGGGTGCGGCGGTGGGCGGTGAGCGCCCCGAAGGGGCCCGAGGCCAGGACCCGGGTGCCGGGGCGGAGGCGCCGGACGCGGCGGGTGTGGTCGCCGAGGGCCTTGACGGTGATGCGCAGGGTGTCGTCGCGGACCGGCGCGGAGAGGGAGAAGGGCAGGGCCGTCGCCCAGAGCCCGCGCCGCAGGAACCGCCAGCGGAAGAACTGGCCGGGTTCGGCGCGCAGCCGGGCCACCCCCCGGCCCCGGACGAGGACCGAGACGACCCCCGGGCCCTCGTCGCGGACCTCGGCCACCCGCAGGTCGTGGCGGAGGGCGGCGCGGACGGGAACGACGGCCCGGTACCAGACGAGGAGGACGGCGACGGTGCCGTGGGCCATGGACCAGAGCCAGCGGGTGAGGAGGCCGCCGGCGATGTCCGGGCCCGCGAGCTGGTGGACGAAGCCGAGCGCGGCGGCGAGCAGCGCGCCGAGGTGGACCGCCCGCCAGGTCTCGTGCCGGAGCCGGCGGCGCACGCTCCGGGCGGAGGTGACGCCGACGGCGGCGAGGAGGACGGTGCCGGCGGCCGCGGCGGCGATCGCCCCGTACGAGAGGAGGCCCCCGGTCGCGGTGAGCAGGTCGGTGTGGGTGTGCACCGCGTAGCCGCAGAGGGCGAGGGCGGCGTGGGCGGCGATCAGGACGAGGACGTACCGGCCGCCGAGGGCGTGCCAGCGGGCGAGCCGGTCGGCGCCGACGCCGTGCTCGACGGCCGGGACGCGGGCCATGAGCAGCAGGAGGACGAGGACGCCGTACCCGGCGAGGAGACCGGTGAGGTGGGCGCCACTGGCGAAGAAGGCGTCGAGCCGCGCGGAGGGCCGGGCCTGGAGGCCCCAGAGGAGGGCCACGGCCCCGGCACCGGCGACGATCCCGGTGCGCAGGCGCTCGGGAGCGAGCCGCAGCGCGGGCACGGGCGTGGCCGGGCGCCGCTCGGCCGGACGACGGCGCTCGGCCGGACGGCGGCGGGGCGCGGGCGGGCGACGACGGCGGCCGGGCGCGGGCGGACGGCGGGGCGCGGCGGGGGCCTGCGGCACGGTGAGGGATACGTAGAGAGGGTGGCTGGCCTCGGTGGTCACATCCGGCACCCTAGGTCCGCCGGTGCGCGGGAAACCGTGCTCCGGCCGCGCCGCCCCGATCCTTAAGGCGGGCTTGAGGCAAGGCTGACCACGGATTAATCCTGGGGCGGGCGGGCGGGCGGGACGGCGGCGGACGCCGGGCGGCCCGGAGGAGGGCCGGCCTGCCGGGGCGGGGGCGGCCGGAGCGGGCCGGGGCGGGCTTCGACCGGGCGACGGAGGCACGGGACCCACGGAACCACGGGCCCCTCAGCGCGCGGACCCGGGATCCCTCAGCGCGCGGACCCGGAACCTCACAGCGCGCGGGCCCGGGACCTGAGACCGGCGTTCCGTGCGGGAAACAGCCGGGATGCCGCCGGGTAACACCGGTCGCGCACGCTTCCCGTCATGAGGACACGCATCGTGGTGATCGGGGGCGGACCGGCGGGCGCCCGGCTCGCCCGGCGCCTGCCGGTCACGCTCGTGGGCGAGGAACCGCACGCGCCGTACAACAGGGTGCTGCTCGCGGACGTCCTCGCCGGGCGGTACGGCCCCGAGGTGATCGCACTGCCCGGGACCCGGGAGCCGGCGCGGCTCGGGGTGCGGGCGGTGCGGATCGACCGGGCGGCGCGGACGGTGGAGTGCGCGGACGGTTCGCTCGTGGGCTACGACCGGCTGGTCCTGGCGACGGGCTCCCATCCGGTGCTGCCGCCGCTGCGCGGACTGGCCGGGGGCGCGCCGCCCCGGGGCGTCCACCCCTTCCGTACCCTCGACGACTGTCTGGCGCTCCGCGCGGCGGTACGGCCCGGGGTGCGGGCGGTGGTCGTCGGCGGCGGACTGCTCGGCGTGTCGGCCGCGCGGGCGCTCGCGGCGCTCGGCGCGGACGTGGTCCTGGCCCAGCAGGGCGAGCGCCTGATGGAACGACAGCTCGACGCCCCGGCCTCGGCCCTGCTGCGCGAGCACGTCGAGTCCCTCGGGGCCGAGGTGCACACCGAGTGCCGGGTGAGCGGTCTGCGGCAGCGGGACGGCGCGGTGACGGCCGTCGAACTCGCCGACGGCTTCGTCCTCGACGCCCAGGTGGTGGTCCTGGCCTGCGGGGTCCGTCCCCGGGTGGCCCTGGCCCGGGAGGCGGGCCTCGCCGTCGCCACCGGGATCGTGGTCGACGACGAGCTGCGCACCTCGGACCCGTACGTCCACGCGGTGGGCGACTGCGCGGAACACAGGGGGCGGGTGTACGGCCTGGCGGGCCCGGCCCTCGAACAGGCGGACGCGCTGGCGGAGGTGCTGGAGCGGGAGGCCCGGGGAGCCGGGCCGGCGGAGGCGCCGGGGGCGGAGGTCCGGGAAGCCGCGGCGCCGGGAGCCGGGATTCCCGCTCCGTCCGCCGGCCCCGCGTCCCCTTCCGCGTCCCCTCCCCCGCCCGCCTACACCGGCACCCGCGCCCTGACCCGCCTGACCCTCGCCGGCCCGCGGCCGCTCGACCTGGCCGCGTTCGGCGAGGTGACCGCCCGGCCGGGCGACGACACCGTCCGGCTCACCGACGCCACCCGCAACGCCTACCGCAAGGTCGTCGTCCGGGGGGACCGTCTCGTCGGCGGCGTCCTCCTCAACGACCTCGCGGCGGTCGGCGCGCTCGCCCGGGCCTGGGAGGGCGACGAGGCCCTCCCCGAGGCCCCCCTGCTCCATCTGCTCACCCACGACGGAGGCTCCCGACATGAGCGCTGACACCGGCACGCGTGCCCGCACGGCCGCGCGCACCCCGACGATCGTCCTGGTCGGCCACGGAATGGTCGGCCAGCGGTTCCTGGAGGCGCTGGCCGACCGTGGCGTCACCGAGCGGGCCCGGATCGTGGTCCTCTGTGAGGAGCCGCGCCCCGCCTACGACCGCGTGCGGCTCACCTCGTACTTCTCCGGCAGGGGCCTCGACGACCTGTCGATGGTCGGGGAGGGCTTCCTGGAGGAGCACGGCATCGAGCTGTACGTGGGCGAGCCGGCCGAGTCGGTGGACCGGGAGGCCCGGACGGTCACCGCCCGCTCCGGGCGGGTCTTCGCGTACGACACCCTGGTCCTCGCCACCGGCTCGTACCCCTTCGTCCCGCCGGTGCCCGGCAGGGACGCCCGGGGCTGCTTCGTCTACCGCACGATCGAGGACCTGCTGGCGATCGAGGAGTACGCGGGGACGGCGACGGCCGGCGCGGTGGTCGGCGGCGGGCTGCTCGGCCTGGAGGCGGCGGGCGCGCTCAAGGGACTCGGGCTCGACACCCACGTGGTGGAGTTCGCGCCGCGCCTGATGCCGGTGCAGGTGGACGAGGGCGGCGGCGCGGCCCTGCTGCGCACGATCGAGCGGACGGGGCTGACCGTCCACACGGGGAAGGGCACGCGGGAGGTCGTGACGGCGGACGGCGCCGTGGCGGGGATGCGCCTCTCGGACGACTCCGAGCTGGCCGTGGACCTGGTGGTCTTCTCCGCCGGGGTGCGGCCCCGGGACCAGCTCGCCCGGGACTGCGGACTCGCCGTGGGCGAGCGCGGCGGCATCGCCGTGGACGAGCGGTGCCGGACCTCGGACCCGGCGGTCTTCGCGATCGGGGAGTGCGCGCTCGCCGCCGACGGGCGGGTCTACGGCCTGGTGGCGCCGGGGTACGAGATGGCGCAGACGGTGGCGGCGGTCCTCGCGGAGGAGGAGCACCGGGGCTTCACGGGCGCCGACACGTCGACCAGGCTGAAGCTGCTCGGCGTGGACGTGGCCTCGTTCGGCGACGCGCACGGCACCGCCGAGGGCTGCCTGGACGTCGTGTACTCCGACTCCCGCTCGGGCGTCTACAAGAAGCTGGTGGTGGACGGCGAGGGGGTGCTGCTCGGCGGCGTCCTGGTCGGCGACGCCGACGCGTACGGGCTGCTGAAGCCGCTCACCGGCAGCGTTCCGCCGGTCTCGCCCGAGCAGCTGGTCCTTCCGGCGGGCACGGGCGCGCCGGTGGCGCTCGGGCCCTCGGCGCTCCCGGACGACGCGGTGATCTGCTCGTGCCACAACGTCACGAAGCACGCGATCGGCCGGTGCGCGTCCCTCGCCGAGGTGAAGAGGTGCACCAGGGCCGGCACGGGCTGCGGCGGCTGTGTGAAGACGATCGAGAAGCTGCTGCCGGCCGCCGCCGACCAGGGGCTCTGCGGCTGCTTCCCGCACACCAGGAGCGAGCTGTACGAGATCGCCCGCGCCCTGCGCGTGACCTCGTTCGCCGCGCTGCTCGACTCGCACGGGCGGCCGGAGGCGCGGGGCGGCGAGGGGTGCGAGGTCTGCAAGCCGGCCGTCGGCTCGATCCTGGCCTCGCTCGCGCCGGCGATCGGCCTGGACGGCTACATCCTGGACGGCGAGCAGGCCGCCCTGCAGGACACCAACGACCACTTCCTCGCCAACCTCCAGCGCAACGGCTCCTATTCGGTGGTGCCGCGCATCCCCGGAGGGGAGATCACCCCCGACAAGCTGATCGTGATCGGTGAGGTCGCCCGGGACTTCGGGCTCTACACGAAGATCACGGGCGGTCAGCGGATCGACCTCTTCGGCGCCCGGGTGGACCAGCTCCCGGCGATCTGGTCCCGTCTGGTGGACGCGGGCTTCGAGTCGGGGCACGCGTACGGCAAGTCGCTGCGCACGGTGAAGTCCTGCGTCGGGCAGACCTGGTGCCGCTACGGCGTCCAGGACTCGGTGCGGATGGCGATCCGGCTCGAACTGCGCTACCGGGGCCTGCGCGCCCCGCACAAGCTGAAGTCGGCGGTGTCGGGCTGTGCGCGCGAGTGCGCCGAGGCCCAGTCGAAGGACTTCGGGGTCATCGCCACGGCCAACGGCTGGAACCTGTACGTCGGCGGGAACGGCGGCGCGACCCCGCGCCACGCGGACCTCCTCGCCCAGGACCTGTCGGACGCCGAGCTGGTGCGGCTGATCGACCGGTTCCTGATGTTCTACATCCGGACGGCGGACCGCCTGGAGCGGACGTCGGCCTGGCTGGAGCGCCTGGAGGGCGGGCTCGGCCACCTCAGGGACGTGGTGGTGCACGACTCGCTCGGGCTCTGCGACGAGCTGGAGGCGCTGATGGCCGCGCACGTCGCGGGCTACCGGGACGAGTGGGCGCAGACCCTCGACGACCCGGAGCGGCTGCGGCGCTTCGTCTCCTTCGTGAACGCCCCGGAGGCGCCGGACCCCTCGGTCCGGTTCGTCCCGGAGCGCGACCAGATCAAGCCCGACCTCGCACTTCTCACTCCGGAAGGGGCCTTCTCCCGATGACGACGCTCGAACTCTCCCCGTCCCCCGCCTCCTGGATGGCCGTCTGCGAGGAGTCCCGGCTGACCCCGGGCCGCGGCGTGGCGGCACTGCTGCCGGACGGCCGGCAGGCGGCGCTCTTCCGGGACCGGTCGGGCCGGACGTACGCGATCGACAACCGCGACCCGTTCACGGGGGCGCAGGTGCTCTCCCGGGGGCTGCTCGGCTCGGCGGACGGGCGGCCGTTCGTGGCCTCGCCGCTCCTGAAGCAGCGGTTCGACCTGGAGACGGGCCGCTGCCTGGACGACGAGGGGGTCGCGGTGGCGGTGTACCCGGTGCGAACGGTCCGGCCCCTCCCGTAGGGGGCCCGGCTCCCGGGGCGCGCTCCTCCGCGGCCGGCGCCGCCGTCCGGGCCGGGTGCCCGGCGGCGGCGTCGTGGTCCGGTGCGGCTCCGGCCCGGCGCGGTTCCGGACCGGCCCGTCGGGCTCCGGACCGGCTCAGCCCTGGGCGGCGGCCGGGTCCATCCAGAAGACCTCCCAGTGGTGGCCGTCCAGGTCGGTGAAGGAGCGCCCGTACATGAAGCCCATGTCCATCGGCTCCTTCGCCGGGGTGCCGCCCGCGGCGAGGGCCGCGTCGGCCAGCTCGTCGGCCTTCTCCCGGCTCTCGGCGCTCAGCGTGATCAGCACCTCGGTGGCCTTCGTCGCGTCGGAGATCTCCTTGCCGGGGGCGGTGAAGTCCCTGAACTTCTCCTCGGTCAGCAGCATCGCGAAGATGGTGTCGCTGATCACGAGGCAGGCGGCGGTGTCGTCGCTGAACTTCGGGTTGAAGGAGTAGCCGAGCTTCTCGAAGAACGCCCTGCTGGCGCCGAGGTCCTTCACGGGAAGGTTCACGAAGATCATCTGCGGGGCCATGGCGCTCTCTCCTCGGGTCGTCCGGTCCGCCCTGTGCGTTCCGGCGTTCTCAGGAGGTAGGACGGGGGCCGGGCCCGGAACTCATCGCTCTCCGGGAGGGAATCTCCTCCCCGTCCCGGCCCGGGGTCCGCTCAGGCCACGGTCCTCAGGGTGAGCGCCGACAGCGGTACGAACCCGCCGCCCGTGCCCCCGGTGGAGGCGTCGGGTCCGGCGAGCCGCCGCAGCAGCGCGAGGGCGACCCGTTCCCCCTGCGCCTTGGCCCGGTCGGCCCTCGGTCCCCGGTGCAGGCCGTCGACGGAGGCGTGCCAGAGCTGCACCCACCGGCCGAAGTGGGCGGCGGTGAGGGGGCGCGCGGAGTGGATCACGGCGTGCGGGGCGAAGGCGTCCCGCCCGTAGCCGGCGGTGCGGAAGAGGGCGCGCTCCCAGAAGTCGCCGATCCTCGGCAGGTGGGCCTCCAGGTCCGTACCGGCGATCTCGGTGAAGAAGGGCCCGACGAGCGGGTCGGCGAAGGCCGCGGTGTAGAAGCGGCGCAGCAGTACGTCGAGGTCGGCGCGGTCGCTGATGTCCCGGGTGGCACGCATGTCCCCAGTGTCCCCTCCCTCCGTCCCCTCCTCCAGTGCCGAAGGTCCCGGCGGACCGGCTTCCCGGGGCCGGGGGGCCGGGAGTCGGGGTGCCCCGGGGAAGGGGACGCCGGGATCACCGGGATCACCGGGATCACCGGGATCACCGGGATCACCGGGATCACCGGCGATCGTGCCCGCACACCCGTGCCCTTACCCATGCCCGCACCCGTACGCGCACCCGTTCCCGTCCTCCCGTCCCCGCGTCCCCGCGTCCTCCCGTCCCCGCGTCCCCGCGTCCCCGCGTCCTCCCGTCCCCGCGTCCCCGCGCCCCCGCGTCCTCCCGTCCGCGAAAGCCTCCCCGTGTCCGCCGCCTCCCCTTCACCGCTCGTTGACGCCCCGTCAATTCCGTACCCCTAGGTTCCGGAACGCGCGACCCCGCCGCCGACCGGTGCGGCGGGGCGGTTCACCATCCTTCTCGGGAGTGAGACGTGGAGCGACGCGGTTTCCTGCGTGGAGCGGTCCTCGGCACCTCGGTCGCCGCCTTCGGCGGCAGCCTCTGGCACGGCGCGGCCTTCGCCGCCCCCGCCCAGCCCGGCGCCGGCCCCTACGGGGCTCTCGGTCCGGCGAACGCGAACGGCATCCAGCTGCCGGCCGGATTCACCAGCCGGGTGATCGCCCGGTCCGGGCAGACGGTCGCCGGGACCTCGTACACCTGGCACAACGCGCCCGACGGCGGTGCCTGCTTCGCCGACGGCACCGGCTGGATCTACGTCTCGAACTCGGAGATCAACCCGGGCGGCGGCGCGAGCGCGGTCAGGTTCGACGCGGCGGGCACGATCACCGGCGCGTACCGCATCCTCTCCGGCACCCGGCAGAACTGCGCGGGCGGCGCCACCCCGTGGAACACCTGGCTGTCCTGCGAGGAGGTGTCCCTGGGCTACGTCTACGAGTCGAACCCGTGGGGCGGCACGGCCCACCGCCGCGACGCGATGGGCCGCTTCAAGCACGAGGCGGCGGCGGCCGACCCGGTCCGCAGGGCGATCTACCTGACCGAGGACGAGACGGACGGCTGCTTCTACCGCTTCCTGCCCACCACCTGGGGCGACCTCTCCTCCGGCACCCTCCAGGTCTTCAAGGCGTCCACCGCCACCTCCGGCACCTTCACCTGGCAGAACGTGCCGGACCCCGACGGCTCCCCGACCACCACCCGCAACCAGGTCTCCGGTGCCAAGCGCTTCAACGGCGGCGAGGGCTGCTACTACGCGAACGACACCGTCTGGTTCACCACCAAGGGCGACAACCGGGTCTGGCAGGTCAACCTCGCCGCCGGCACGTACGAGCTGGCCTACGACGACTCCCTGGTCTCCGGCGGCGCCCCGCTCACCGGTGTCGACAACGTCACCGGCACCTCCTCCGGGGACCTGTACGTCGCCGAGGACGGCGGGAACATGGAGATCTGCCTCATCACCCCGGACGACGTCGTCGCGCCGTTCCTGCGGATCAACGGCCAGTCCGGATCGGAGATCACCGGACCGGCCTTCTCCCCCGACGGCAGGCGGCTGTACTTCTCCAGCCAGCGGGGCACGAGCGGCAGCTCCTCGGGCGGCATCACCTACGAGGTGACCGGCCCGTTCCGCGCGTAGCAGCGCAGGTCCACCTTCTTCTGCCGGGCGCCGCCGAGGAGGGCGGCGCCCAGCGGCGTCAGGGTGTGCAGGACCGCGTTGCCGTGGCGCAGGGTCGCGATGAGCCCGGCCTCGCGCAGGACGCCGGCGTGCTGGCTGGCCGAGGCCATCGACACCCCGGCGCGGCGGGCGAGTTCACTGGTCGTCCCGCCGTCCCCGATGGCGTGCAGCACGGCGGACCGGGTCTGGCCGACGAGCTTGGCGAGCGAGGAGCCGCCCGGCGCGCGGACGGTCGGCGCCTCGCCGTGGGTGACGGGGTAGACGAGGACCGGCGGCAGCGCGGGGTCGCGCAGGACGACGGGGGTCCCCCGGCAGAAGTACGAGGGCTGGAGCAGCAGTCCCCGCCCGTCGAGGTGGACGTCCCGGTCCACGGGGTAGTCGGCCTCCAGGACGGGCGCGCGCCAGCGCAGCGTCGGCGGCAGCGAGGCGAGGAGTTCGTCGGCGCCGCCGTCCAGGAGGGCCCGGCCGCGGCGGGCCCGGTCGGCCTCGACGCGGGCCCGGATGTGCGGCCAGTACGGTTCGACGACGGCCCGGTGGTAGCCGCGCAGCGCCCCCACGAGCCGGTCGAAGGGCTCCGCTCCCCCGTCCGCGAGGGCGCGCAGCGAGTGGGGCACGGTCCGTCCGCCGGAGCGGTCGGCGGCGAGCAGCGAGAGTTCGCCGCGCAGCCGGCCGGGGTCGGTCGCGCGGATCGCCTGGAGTCCCTCGTCGAGGCCGTGGAGGCCCTCCGCGGGCGTCAGGAAGTCGGGGAAATAGCCCCGGCTGGGAATGAGGGCGGCGAGGAGGCGGGTCTCACCGCCGAGCCGCGTCCGGACTTCCGAGCGCCATTCCCCGTAGACGACGGGCCCCCGCCGGTCCCTTAACCGGTGAAAGCTCAGAATCGTTTCCCACAGAACGTCCGGCCGGGCGGCCGTTCGCACCCCCGCCAAGTCGTTTCCGGTGAAATGAATTCGCAGCATGACGTCCCCACCTGTGCACTCGCAACCACCCCGTTGTCGAGTATGCACAGCATCACTGCACGTTACCAGGGTGTTTCAGCCACAGTTGAAAAGCATCGCGGCAAACCGGGCGGAACCGAAAAGCTGTACGGGTCGGGCGGGAAACCTTCAGGACCGAGGTGACGCGACGAAGACCGTGGGGGGCTTCGCGCGTCCGGCGGCGGTCGGCGAGGGTAACGGCTCACCCGCCCGGCACCGGTAAAGGGAGCGGCCTCCGGGTGGGGATCCGGAGGCCGCGCCCGCCCCGCTCTTTGCGGCACGGAAACAGAAAAGTTCAATTCCCGATAATTCAATCCGCTCCGATTGGACGCGAGCCCGCCTCCGGCCCACGGCCGGGTGAAATGAACGGCCGGCGTCCGGGAGGAGAACGACGGGACGGACACCTCCGCACAAAGGTGTCCGTCCCGTCCCGCGATTCCGGGGCCGCGCCGCCCGCCGGTGAGGGTGGGAAAACGGGCCGGCGGCGGCCCCGGGGCCCGGTGGCGGGGCTTCCGCGACGGGGAACCCCGCCGCGGAAGGCCCGGCTCAGCGGCTGTCGCTGCCCTTCGACCCGGCCGCCGCGCGGCCCGCCTCCAGGCGCGCCACCGGAATCCGGAAGGGCGAGCAGGAGACGTAGTCGAGACCCACCTCGTGGAAGAAGTGCACCGACTCCGGGTCGCCGCCGTGCTCGCCGCAGACGCCGAGCTTGATGTCGGGGCGGGTGGCCCGGCCGGCCTCGACGGCGCTGCGCACCAGGGCGCCCACGCCGTCCTTGTCGATGGTCTCGAAGGGGCTGACGCCGAAGATGCCCTTCTCCAGGTACGCGGTGAAGAACGACGCCTCCACGTCGTCGCGGGAGAAGCCCCACACCGTCTGCGTCAGGTCGTTGGTGCCGAAGGAGAAGAACTCGGCGGCCTCCGCGATCTGACCGGCGGTCACGGCGGCGCGCGGCAGCTCGATCATGGTGCCGAGCGCGAGCCTCAGCTCCACGCCGGTCCGCGCCTGGACCTCCGCGATGACCTGCTCGGCCTCCTCGCGGACGATCTCCAGCTCCTGGACGGTGCCGACGAGCGGGATCATGATCTCGGCGCGCGGGTCGCCCTTGGCGTCGATCCGCTGGGCGGCGGCCTCCGCGATCGCCCGGACCTGCATGGTGAACAGGCCGGGGATGACCAGACCGAGGCGGACGCCGCGCAGACCCAGCATCGGGTTCTGCTCGTGCAGCCGGTGCACGGCCTGGAGCAGGCGCAGGTCGTTCTCGTGCGGCTCCTTGCGGGACTCGGCGAGGGCGACGCGGACCGACAGCTCGGTGATGTCGGGCAGGAACTCGTGCAGCGGCGGGTCGAGGAGCCGGACCGTGACGGGCAGCCCGTCCATGGCCTCGAAGAGCTCGACGAAGTCCTGCTTCTGGAGCGGCAGGAGGGCCTTGAGGGCGTCCTCGCGCTCGGCGTCCGTGTCCGCGAGGATCAGCCGCTCGACGTACTGGCGGCGCTCGCCGAGGAACATGTGCTCAGTGCGGCACAGGCCGATGCCCTGGGCGCCGAAGCGGCGGGCGCGCGAGGCGTCCTCGGCGTTGTCGGCGTTGGCGCGGACCCGCAGGCGGCGGACGCGGTCGGCGTAGGCCATGATCCGGTGGACGGCGGCGACCAGCTCGTCCGCGTCGTCGGCCCCGGCGTGCATCCGGCCCTCGAAGTACTCGACGACCGGGGACGGCACGACGGGCACCTCACCGAGGTAGACCTTGCCGGTGGAGCCGTCGATGGAGACGACGTCGCCCTCCTCGACCACCTGGCCGCCGGAGGTGGTCATGCGGCGGCGCTTGGTGTCGACCTCCAGCTCCTCGGCGCCGCAGACACAGGTCTTGCCCATGCCGCGGGCGACGACGGCGGCGTGCGAGGTCTTGCCGCCGCGGGAGGTGAGGATGCCCTCGGCGGCGATCATGCCGTCCAGGTCGTCCGGGTTGGTCTCGCGGCGGATCAGGATGACCTTCTCGCCCGAACGGGACCACTTGACGGCCGTGTACGAGTCGAAGACGGCCTTGCCGACGGCGGCGCCCGGGGAGGCGGCGATGCCGCGCCCGATCTGCTCGACCTTCGCGCCCTCGTCGAACTTGGGGAACATCAGCTGGGCGAGCTGGGCGCCGGTGACCCGCTGGAGCGCCTCGGCCTCGTCGATCAGGCCCTGGTCCACGAGCTGGGTCGCGATGCGGAAGGCGGCACCGGCGGTGCGCTTGCCGACGCGGGTCTGGAGCATCCAGAGCTGGCCGCGCTCGATGGTGAACTCGATGTCGCAGAGATCCTTGTAGTGGGTCTCCAGGGTCTCCATGATGTGCATGAGCCGGTCGTACGACGTCTTGTCGATCGACTCCAGGTCGGCCAGCGGCACCGTGTTGCGGATGCCGGCGACGACGTCCTCGCCCTGCGCGTTCTGGAGGTAGTCGCCGTAGACGCCCTGGTGGCCGGAGGCGGGGTCGCGGGTGAAGGCGACGCCGGTGCCGGAGTCCGGGCCGAGGTTGCCGAAGACCATCGAGCAGACGTTGACGGCGGTGCCGAGGTCGTGCGGGATGCGCTCCTGGCGGCGGTACAGCTTGGCGCGGTCCGTGTTCCAGGAGTTGAAGACGGCCTCGATGGCGAGGTCCATCTGCTCGCGCGGGTCCTGCGGGAAGTCGCGGCCGGTCCCGGCCTTCACGATCTCCTTGAACCGCCGGACGACCTCCTGGAGGTCGGCGGCGTCGAGTTCGGTGTCGCTGACGACCTTCTTCGCGGCCTTGACCTCGTCGAGGGCGTCCTCGAAGAGTTCGCCGTCCACGTCGAGGACGGTCTTGCCGAACATCTGGATGAGCCGGCGGTACGAGTCCCACGCGAAGCGCTCGTTGTCGGCCTGGCGCGCGAGGCCGACGACGGACTCGTCCGAGAGGCCGATGTTGAGGACGGTGTCCATCATGCCCGGCATGGAGAACTTGGCGCCGGAGCGGACGGAGACCAGCAG
The DNA here is from genome assembly GCF_055591945.1 of Streptomyces sp. NPDC041191. NCBI lineage: Bacteria > Bacillati > Actinomycetota > Actinomycetes > Kitasatosporales > Streptomycetaceae > Streptomyces > Streptomyces sp. NPDC041191. The sequence goes on from NZ_JBVIZC010000005.1 coordinate 50,617, forward strand.
CGGGTCGTCGGCCTGGCCGAGCTTCTTGCCCATCTTCCGCTCCAGGGCGTCGAGGTGGGCGCTCACCTCGTCGCGGAGCTCGGCCGGCTCGGAGCCGCTCTCGAGGTAGACCTTGCACGCTTCGGTCGTGATCGTGAAGCCGGGGGGGACCGGCAGACCGAGGTTGGTCATCTCGGCCAGGTTCGCGCCCTTGCCGCCGAGGAGGTCCTTCAGGTCCCTGTTGCCCTCGGTGAAGTCGTACACGAACTTCTGATCATTGTTTTCCGACACGGGCCACGACTCCTCGACGACTCGGTTGGCTGCCCTGACGGCGAGGAACATACCCAGATCGAAGGCTTCTAGGGAGGTACGCCTAGCGGTCATATGGTCTTAACCACTCGTCCGCCAGCACTTCGAAAGTAACCAATGGGTAGCCTCCGGCTTCAGGCTCCGAAGGCCGCCTGCGGAAAAACCGGAAGATCCACGCTCATACGAGCAGGCACACGAGCACTTGCGTTCAACTTGTGAACACAAAAAGGGTGGCACCCAGTGCCACCCTTCAGGTCCCGCAACCGATCCTCATGCGCTCATGTGAGCGCATGACCCCTCAAGGGTGGCGAGGATCACTCCCCGGGAAAGGCATGATCTCAGCCGCCGGACGTGTCCAGCTCCGCGTCCTCGCTCACGCCCGAGCAGTCGTAGGGGTCCTTCAACCAGCCGTCCGGCAGGACAACCCGGTTGTTTCCGGACGTACGGCCCCGGGGCCCGTCCGCGCCGACCGGCCACGGCTGGTCCAGGTCGAGTTCGCTCAACTGAGCACGCAGCTCGTCCAGGGAGGAGGTGACCGCCAGCTTCTTGCGCATTTCGGAACCGACCGCGAAGCCCTTGAGGTACCAGGCCACGTGCTTGCGGAAGTCGATGACACCGCGTGCCTCGTCCCCCAGCCACTCCCCGAGCAGCCGCGCGTGCCGCACCATCGCGTCCGCGACCTCCCGCAGCTCCGGCCGCGCGTACGCGCCCGTGCCCTCGAAGCCCGCCACCAGGTCCCCGAAGAGCCACGGGCGGCCCAGGCAGCCGCGCCCGACGACCACGCCGTCGCAGCCGGTCTCGCGCATCATCCGCAGGGCGTCGTCGGCCGACCAGATGTCGCCGTTGCCGAGGACCGGGATCTCCGGCACGTGCTCCTTGAGGCGCGCGATGGCGTCCCAGTCGGCCGTACCGCCGTAGTGCTGGGCCGCCGTCCGCCCGTGCAGGGCGATCGCCGTGACGCCCTCCTCGACCGCGATCCGGCCCGCGTCCAGGAAGGTGATGTGGTCGTCGTCGATGCCCTTGCGCATCTTCATCGTCACCGGCAGGTCGCCCGCGTTGGTCACGGCCTCGTGCAGGATCGCCCGCAGCAGCGGCCGCTTGTAGGGCAGGGCCGAGCCGCCGCCCTTGCGCGTCACCTTGGGGACGGGGCAGCCGAAGTTCAGGTCGATGTGGTCGGCCAGGTCCTCGTCCACGATCATCCGCACGGCCTTGCCGACCGTCACCGGGTCCACTCCGTAGAGCTGGATCGAGCGCGGCTTCTCGGTCTCGTCGAAGCGGATGAGCTGCATCGTCTTCTCGTTGCGCTCGACCAGCGCCCTCGTCGTGATCATCTCGCTCACGAACAGGCCCTTGCCGCCGGAGTACTCGCGGCAGAGGGTGCGGAAGGGGGCGTTGGTGATGCCGGCCATCGGGGCGAGCACCACCGGGGGCTGCACGATGTGCGGCCCGATGGCGAGAGGGGTGAACGCGGTCATCCGCCCATTGTCGCGCACGACGGCGGCCGCACGTCGGCCGCGCCGTCCGGACATGTCGGAGTTCACATCTCCACGGCACGCGCGCACCCCCGGAGCCTCCGGGCGGGAGCGGGCAGCGAGAGGCGGGAGAGTGCCGTGAGGGGCGGGAGAGCGGGGAGCACGGGGCGAACGGAGGGGGCCGAGGCGTGCGGACGCCCCGGCCCCCGTCGCGGAACGCCTTACTCCCGGGCGGCGCTGGTGCCGGTGCCCTCCGGGCTCGCGGTGCCTTCGGCACGCGCGGTTCCCTGCGCGCGTGCGCGCATCTTCCTCAGCAGCTCCTGCTTGTGGTCGTCGGCCGTGGACCGGGCGGCGGCGCGGCCCTGGCCGGCGCCCTGCCGGTCGGCGCGGGACAGCTTCTTGCGCTGTCCACCGACGCCGAGGAGGTTGTTGCGGCTCTTCGCCACGAGGTTCTCCCGTCAGTGGGGTGGGCGGTGGTCGGATCGGATCGGCCGGAGCCGGACGCTCACTCGTAGATCTGGAAGAACGCGTACATGCCGGGGACGCTACCCCGCCGCGGCCCGCCGGCACCCGATTTTTCCCGCACCACTCCCGCCCCGCCGCCCGCGTACGGGGAGCGCCGCGCGCCCCCGACTTGGTGATCATTTTGAGCGGACTTTCCCGTTCCGTACCCGGTCGCCGACTAGCGTTCCCCCGCATCGTGACCGCGCCGCAGCGGCGAGCACCGCACCACGAGCACCACTCACAGGGGGAACCATGTCAGCGCACGAGCGGACGGCCGCCGCCGCCCCGGCCGGCCGGCCCGGACCACCGGCACGCTCCGGGGCCTCGGCGGCGATCGGCTGGTTCCTGACCATCGGGCTGAACGTCGTCGCGCCGATCCTCACGTACGACGCCCTGACCGAGGACCGGGGCTGGAGCGAGTTCGGAGCCCTGCTCGTCAGCGGCGTCTGGCCACTGCTCGACAGCGCCCTCATGGTCGCCTGGCGGCGCAAGCTCGACGAGTTCGCGGTCGTCACCCTCGTCTTCCTGGTGATCACGGCCCTGGTCTCGCTGATCGGCGCGCACACCGCCCGTGCCCTGCTGATCAAGGACTCGGGCGTGACCGGCCTCTTCGGGCTGCTCTGCCTGGGGACCCTGCTCGCGCCCCGGCCGCTGATGTTCTACTTCGGGCGCAAGTTCGCGACCGACGGCTCCCCGGAGTCCGCCGCCTGGTGGAACGGGCTCTGGCAGTTCGACGGCTTCCGCTCCACCATGCGCACGATCACGCTGGTCTGGGGCGTGGCCTACCTGGCCGAGGCCCTGGTCCGCATCGCCCTGGCGTACGCCCTGGACACCTCGGTCATGGTCGTGCTCAGCCCGGTGATGATCTACGGCGTGCTCGGGACGCTCGCCCTCTGGACGGCGTGGTTCAGCAAGCGCCGGGCGGCCGAGGGGGCCCGCCGGCAGGCCGCGGCCGAAGCGGCGGACGGCGCGGCGGCCCCGGCCTGACGGGACCGCGCCGCAAGGGGAAGGCCCCCGGTTCCTGGAGACGGAACCGGGGGCCTTCCCGCAGGGCGGGCGGAGATCAGCAGCCGAGGAGACGGCTGCCCAGGTAGGACTGGATCTGGTCGAGGGAGACGCGCTCCTGCTTCATGGTGTCGCGCTCGCGCACGGTCACCGCGTTGTCCTCAAGGGTGTCGAAGTCGACGGTGACGCAGAACGGGGTGCCGATCTCGTCCTGGCGGCGGTAGCGGCGGCCGATGGCACCGGCGTCGTCGAACTCGATGTTCCAGTTCTGCCGCAGGTCGGCCGCGAGGCCCTTGGCCTTCGGGGAGAGCTGCGGGTTGCGGGAGAGCGGCAGGACCGCGACCTTGACCGGGGCCAGGCGCGGGTCGAGGCGCAGGACGGTGCGCTTCTCCATGACGCCCTTGGCGTTCGGGGCCTCGTCCTCGACGTACGCGTCGAGGAGGAAGGCCAGCATCGTGCGGCCGACACCGGCGGCGGGCTCGATGACGTACGGCGTCCAGCGCTCGCCGGTCTCCTGGTCCAGGTAGGTCAGGTTGGCGCCGGAAGCCTTGGAGTGCGCGCTCAGGTCGTAGTCGGTGCGGTTGGCGACGCCCTCCAGCTCGCCCCACTCGCTGCCGCCGAACTGGAAGCGGTACTCGATGTCGGCGGTGCGCTTCGAGTAGTGGGAGAGCTTCTCCTGCGGGTGCTCGAACCAGCGCATGTTCTCCTCACGGAGACCCAGCGACGTGTACCAGTTCCAGCGCTGCTCCATCCAGTACTCCTGCCACTGCTCGTCCTCGCCCGGCTTGACGAAGAACTCCATCTCCATCTGCTCGAACTCGCGGGTGCGGAAGATGAAGTTGCCCGGAGTGATCTCGTTCCGGAAGGACTTGCCCATCTGGGCGATGCCGAACGGGGGCTTCTTGCGCGAGGTCTGCTGGACCTGGGCGAAATTGGTGAAGATGCCCTGGGCGGTCTCGGGGCGCAGGTAGGCGACCGAGCCGGTGTCCTGGGTCGGGCCCAGGTGCGTGGAGAGCAGGCCGGAGAACTGCTTGGGCTCGGTGAAGGTGCCCTTGTTGCCGCAGTTCGGGCAGTTGAGGTCGGTCAGGCCGTTCTCGGGGAGGCGGCCGTGCTTCTCCTCGTACGCCTCTTCCAGGTGGTCGGCGCGGTAGCGCTTGTGGCAGGAGGTGCACTCGGTCAGCGGGTCGCTGAAGGTGGCGACGTGACCGGACGCCTCCCAGACCTCGGTGGCCAGGATGACCGACGAGTCGATGCCGACGACGTCCTCGCGCGCGGTGACCATGTAACGCCACCACTGGCGCTTGATGTTCTCCTTGAGTTCGACACCCAGCGGCCCGTAGTCCCAGGCGGCCTTCTGACCGCCGTAGATCTCGCTGCAGGGATAGACGAAGCCACGGCGCTTGCTCAGGCTGACGATGGTGTCGATCTTGTCGGCGGCCACGGTGCTCTCTTCATTACGACGACGAAGTGCGAATGCCACAGGTTACCGGCGCCCGTACCCCCCGCATCAAATCGGTTCCGGCGTCCGCGCGCGGGCGGACCCTCCCGGGTCTCCGTGGGAGGGACCACACGGAAGGCAATTGACAACCGTTTCCATCTTTGTTGAAAATGAGTGTCATGAACGTACGCCGCCTCATACCCGCCACCGCCCTCGGCGGAGCCGTCGCCCTCGGCCTCGTCTCCCTCTCCGCCTGCGGCACCTCGGACGCCGCCGGGAAGGGGAGCGACGGCAGGCTGGACGTCGTGGCCTCGTTCTATCCGATGCAGTACCTGGCCGAGCAGATAGGCGGCGGCCACGTCGCCGTCGACACGCTCACCAAGCCCGGCGTCGAACCCCACGACCTGGAGCTGAAGCCGAAGCAGATCGGCGCGCTCGGCGAGGCCGACGTCATCCTCTACCTCAAGGGCATCCAGCCCGCCGTCGACGACGCCGTCGCCCAGGCCGGCGTCAAGAACACGGTCGACGCCGCCACCCTCACGAAGCTCGAGGCGCACGGCACCGGGGCCGGCCACGAACACGAGCACGGCGACGCGCACGCCGGGGAAGAGGACCACGACCACGGTTCCGGCGCCGACTCCGACCCGCACGTCTGGCTCGACCCCGTGAAGTACGCCGAGGTCGCCAAGGGCGTCGGCGCCGCCCTGGCGAAGGCGGACCCGGACCACGCCGCCGACTACGCGAAGAACACCGACGCCCTGGTGAAGAAGCTCGACGGCCTGCACGCCGAGTTCGAGACGGGCCTGAGGAACACCGCCACCCGCACCTTCATCACCACCCACGCCGCCTTCGGCTACCTCGCCGAGCGGTACCACCTGGAGCAGGAGGGCATCTCCGGCGTCGACCCCGAGTCCGAGCCGAGCCCCGCCCGCATCAAGGAGCTCCAGTCCGTCGCGGCCAGGGACAAGGTCTCCACCGTCTTCTTCGAGACCCTCGCGAGCGACAGGACCGCGAAGACCCTCGCCGGCGACACCGGTCTGAAGACCGACGTGCTCGACCCGCTGGAGGGAATCACGGACAAGTCCCGGGGCGCCGACTACCTCGAGGTCATGCGCTCCAACCTCGCCGCGCTGAAGAAGGCCCTCGGCGCCAAGTGACCACCGCACAGCAGGAGGTACGGCCCATGGCCCAGGAACCCGTCGCACCCGTCATTTCCGTCCGCGGCGCCACGGCCGCCCTCGGTGCCCGGCCCGTCCTCCGGGGCGTCGACCTCACCGTCCACCGCGGCGAGGTCGTCGCCCTGCTCGGCGCCAACGGCTCCGGCAAGTCCACCGCCGTCCGCTCCGTCATCGGCCAGGTGCCGCTGACCGGCGGCACGATCGAGCTGTTCGGCACCGAGCGGAAGCGGTTCCGCGACTGGGCCCGCATCGGCTACGTACCGCAGCGCACCACCGCCGCGAGCGGCGTCCCCGCGACCGTCCGCGAGGTCGTCACCTCGGGCCGGCTCTCCCGCCGCAGGTTCGGCCGGCTGTCCCGGGAGGACCGGGCCGCCGTCGAGCGGGCCATCGCCCTCGTCGGCCTCGCCGACCGCGCCGGGGACCCGGTGGGCGCCCTCTCCGGGGGCCAGCACCAGCGGGTCCTGATCGCCCGCGCACTCGCCTCCGGGCCCGAACTCCTGATCATGGACGAGCCGATGGCGGGCGTGGACCTCGCCAGCCAGGAGATCCTGGCCGCGACCCTGCGCGAGCAGGTGGCGGACGGCACCTCCGTCCTCCTCGTCCTGCACGAGCTGGGCCCCCTGGAGCCGCTGATCGACCGGGCCGTCGTCCTGCGCGACGGCTGCGTCGTCCACGACGGCCCGCCGCCCGAGGCCGTCGGCCAGCACGCCCTGCCCGGCCACGACCACGTACATCCGCACGCGGCCGGCGAGCCGCTCCGCACGGGACTGCTGACCTGACCATGGACTTCCTCGAACCCGCCTTCATGCAGAGGGCGCTGATCGCCGCCCTCCTCGTCGGCGTCACCGCCCCCTCCGTCGGCGTCTACCTCGTCCAGCGCCGCCAGGCCCTGATGGGCGACGGCATCGGCCACGTCGCCATGACCGGCGTCGGCCTGGGCTTCCTGCTGAACTCCAGCCCGGTCTGGATGGCGACCCTCGTCGCCGTCGCGGGCTCGGTCGCGATGGAGCTGATCCGGGCGTACGGCAAGACCCGCGGCGACCTGGCGCTCGCGCTGCTCTTCTACGGCGGCATGGCGGGCGGCGTCCTCCTGATCAACCTCTCGCCGACCGGCTCCAACGCCAACCTCACCTCGTACCTCTTCGGCTCGCTCACCACCGTCTCGCCCGAGGACATCACCGCGATCTCGGTCCTGGCCGCCTTCGTGGTCCTGGTCACGGTCGGCCTGCGCCGCCGGCTGTTCGCCGTCAGCCAGGACGAGGAGTTCGCCCGGGTCACCGGTCTGCCGGTGCGCGCCCTGAACCTGCTGATCGCCGTCACGGCCGCGGTGACCGTCACGGTCGCCATGCGGGTCGTGGGCCTGCTCCTGGTGAGCGCGCTCATGGTGGTGCCGGTCGCGGCGGCCCAGCAGCTGTCCCGCTCCTTCCGGACGACGTTCGCCGGCGCGGTCCTCATCGGGGTCGTCGTCTCCCTCTCGGGCACGGTCACCACGTACTACGTGGAGGCCCCGCCCGGCGCGACGATCGTGCTGTACGCGATCGGGGTCTTCGTCCTGCTCACGGTGCTCGCCACCCCGCTCGCGAAGCGGCGGGCCCGTGCGGCCGAGGCGGGGACGGCGGCCTGCGACGCGCCGGTCCCGGCGAGCCGGCGGCCCGGTGACGACGTGAAGGTCTGAACCGCGACCGGCCCCGGGGGCGTACGGGGGACTGGCAGAATGACGGGGGCAGACAAGCATCCAAGGAGGCCCCCGTGGTGACGGCAGGACCCCCCGTACGCGGCCGTTCGACCAAGCAGAGGGCCGCCGTGTCGGCGGCACTGAACGAGGTGGACGAGTTCCGCAGCGCTCAGGAGCTGCACGACATGCTCAAGCACCGCGGCGATTCGGTCGGCCTCACCACCGTCTACCGCACCCTCCAGTCCCTCGCGGACGCGGGCGAGGTCGACGCCCTGCGCACCAGCGACGGCGAGACGGTCTACCGGCGCTGCTCGACCGGCGACCACCACCACCATCTGGTCTGCCGCGTCTGCGGCAAGGCCGTGGAGGTGGAGGGCCCGATGGTGGAGCAGTGGGCCGAGGCCGTCGCCGCGGAGCACGGCTTCGTGAACGTGGCCCACACCGTGGAGATCTTCGGCACGTGCGCGGAGTGCGCCGCGAAGTGACCCGGCGCGCGCCGGGACGCGCGCGGGGGCCCGCGCCGGACGGTTCCGGCGCGGGCCCCCGGCGTGTTCCGTCCGGTCAGGCCTTGTCGAGGACGGCCATGTCGGCCGGGTCGACGCCGCCGAAGCGCCGGTCGCGCGAGGCGTACTCGACGCAGGCCCGCCACAGGTCGCGGCGGTCGAAGTCCGGCCACAGCACGTCCTGGAAGACCATCTCGGCGTAGCTGCTCTGCCAGAGCAGGTAGTTGGACGTGCGCTGCTCGCCGCTCGGGCGCAGGAAGAGGTCCACGTCCGGCATGTCCGGGTAGTACAGGTACTTCTGGAAGGTCTTCTCGTTGACCTTCGCCGGGTCCAGCCTGCCGGCCGCCACGTCCCGGGCGACGGCCTGCGCCGCGTCCGCGATCTCCGCGCGGCCGCCGTAGTTGACGCAGAAGTAGAGGGTCATGGCGTCATTGCCCACGGTCTGCTCCTGGGCGACCTGGAGCTCCTGGACGACCGACTTCCACATCTTGGGCATGCGGCCGACCCAGCGGATGCGGATGCCCAGCTCGTCCATCTCGTCGCGGCGGCGGCGGATGACGTCCCGGTTGAAGTTCATGAGGAAGCGGACCTCGTCGGGCGAGCGCTTCCAGTTCTCGGTGGAGAAGGCGTAGAGGGAGAGGTTCTTGACGCCCATCTCCAGGCAGCCCTTGAGCACGTCGAGGACGACGCCCTCGCCGACCTTGTGCCCCTCGGTGCGGGGCAGGCCGCGCTCCTTGGCCCAGCGGCCGTTCCCGTCCATCACGCAGGCCACGTGGTTCGGCACCAGCTCGGGCGGGAGCTTCGGCGGGTGGGCACCGGAGGGGTGCGGCTCGGGAATCTTGTACTCCCGGCGCTGCCGCCCGAGGATTCCGCGTCGTGCGATGGCCATGGCGATGGGTCTCCTAGCTCTTCTCTACGTACCGCAGCGAGCGCAGGCCGCGCTCCAGGTGCCAGTGCAGATAGGCGGAGACGAGTCCGCCGCCCTCCCTGACGTGACGCGGCTCGCACGCGTCCGCCGTCGCCCAGTCGCCGGTGAGCAGCGCGCCGAGCAGGCCGATGGCCTCCGCAGAGGGTACGACGCTTCCGGGCACCCGGCAGTCGCCGCAGACCACACCGCCCGCCGCGACCGAGAAGAAACGGTTCGGTCCGGGGAGCCCGCACCGGGCGCAGTCGTCGAAGCTCGGCGCGTAGCCGTTCACGGCCAGGGAGCGGAGCAGGAAGGCGTCCAGGATGAGGTGGGGGGCGTGCTCGCCCCGGGCGAGGGTCCGCAGGCCGCCGACGAGGAGCAGGTACTGCTGGACGGCGGGCTCGCCCTCGTGGTCGGTGAACCGCTCGGCCGTCTCCAGCATGGCCGTACCGGCGGTGTAGCGGGCGTAGTCGGTGACGATCCCGCCGCCGTAGGGAGCGATGGTCTCGCTCTGGGTGCAGAGCGGCAGGCCGCGCCCGATCAGCTCGCTCCCCCGGGCGAAGAACTGGACGTCGACGTGGGAGAAGGGTTCGAGCCGGGCCCCGAACTTCGACTTGGTGCGCCGCACGCCCCGCGCGACGGCGCGTACGCGCCCGTGACCGCGCGTGAGGAGGGTGATGATGCGGTCCGCCTCCCCCAGCTTCTGGGTGCGCAGCACGATGCCGTCGTCGCGGAACAGACTCATGCGGTCCATTCTCCCGTACGGCTCGGACACCCGGGCCCGGGGTCGGGAGCCGTACGGCCGGACCGGGGGCGCCCGGCGCCGTGCGGGGGCCCTCCCGGGGGCGCCTCCGGCCGGGGAGGCGCCGTACGGCCCCCTCAGGGCACCTCTCCCCGGCTGCGGGCGTTGACGTGCGCGGTGGCCGCGCTCAGCCGCTCGGCCGTGGTGGCCTCCCGCACCCCCTCGTGCTCCACGTCCCACACGCGCCCGCCGCCCAGCGGGCGGACCTGGACGCGGGCCCCCTCGTTCCCCATGACCTTCCCGACCCGTCCGGTGCGGATCTCGACGACGTACGACCCGATGGGCAGCGCCACGACCGACTCTCCTCCCTCTGCGGTACGGCGGCGGCGAGGAGCCGGGCCGTTCCCGCCGTGCGGCATCCCGATTCCACGAGCGGCCCCGGGCGATCGGCGGCACAACCTGGCGGAAAAGCGGGATTCCGGCCCTCGCGGGCATCTCGCGCCATTCCTCCACCGCCTGTCGGGCGGTTCCGATCGCCTCCGTGAACGCCTTCGTGGTGTCTTCCTCCACCAACGTATGCCTTTCTGAATCCATTTCCGGCTCCGCCTCTCCAGAACGGCCCCCCGTCCGTGGAACCGGCGCGCACGCGGGCGTACAACTGCGCGACACCGCGAGGGAGTTAACCCATGGCCAGAGGCAGGCCGCAGAACGCCCGGAAGCCTTCGGGGAATTCCCGGAGGAACGAGGAAGAGGAACGCGACCCCCTCCGGGGCGATCCGGCCGGACGGGTGTTCGCCCCGGGAATCCGTGCGATCCCGCCGGGCGCGACGTTTCGAAAAAAGTGACAGAGCGTGGAAAAGCGGCCCGCCCCTCCGTGCGGACCGGAGGAATTCTCGAACAAAGGGGGAGCGCGTCGAGCGGCGATTCGCCTCATCCGCTCCGCGCCTCGCCCCCGGGCCGACGCGAACGGCCCGCGCCCCCTCCGCACCCGCCCGCCGGCGCCCCGGAAGCGACCCCCGGAAGGCCACCCCCGGCACCCCAGGCACCCCTTGGGGAAGTCATAAGTTCACCTTATGAGTCCATAGAATGGGCCCGGGTACCACTTTTCCCGGGATGTTATTTAGGGTGGCCTAAGTGTCGGCGGCTTCGCCGCCACGTCGCTTGCGAAGGGAACCCAGTCATGCCCCGCCCCCTCCGGGTCGCGATCGTCGGCGCCGGCCCCGCCGGGATCTACGCCGCCGATGCGCTGCTGAAGTCCGAGGCCGCCGCCGAGCCGGGCGTGTCGATCGACATCTTCGAGCGGATGCCGGCCCCCTTCGGCCTCATCCGCTACGGCGTGGCCCCCGACCACCCGCGCATCAAGGGCATCATCACCGCGCTCCACCAGGTCCTCGACAAGCCGCAGGTCCGCCTCTTCGGCAACGTCGACTACGGCACCGACGTCCACCTGGACGACCTGCGCGCCTTCTACGACGCCGTGGTCTTCTCGACCGGCGCCATGGCCGACCGCGAGCTGCGGATCCCCGGCGTGGAGCTGGACGGCTCCCTCGGCGCCGCCGACTTCGCCTCCTGGTACGACGGCCACCCGGACGTCCCGCGCACCTGGGACCTCTCCGCGGAGAAGGTCGCCGTCCTCGGCGTCGGCAACGTGGCCCTCGACATCGCCCGCATCCTGGCGAAGACGGCGGACGAGCTGCTGCCGACCGAGATCCCGGCCAACGTCTACGACGGCCTCAAGGCCAACAAGGCCGTGGAGATCCACGTCTTCGGCCGCCGCGGCCCGGCGCAGGCCAAGTTCAGCCCCATGGAGCTGCGCGAGCTGGACCACTCCCCCACCATCGAGGTCGTCGTCAACCCCGAGGACATCGACTACGACGAGGGTTCGATCGCGGACCGGCGCAAGAACAAGCAGACCGACATGGTCGCGAAGACCCTGGAGAACTGGGCGATCCGCGACACCGGCGACCGCCCGCACAAGCTCTTCCTGCACTTCTTCGAGTCCCCCGTCGAGATCCTCGGCGAGGACGGCAGGGTCGTCGGCCTGCGCACCGAGCGCACCGAGCTGGACGGCACCGGCAACGTCAGGGGGACCGGGCGGACCACCGACTGGGACGTCCAGGCCGTCTACCGCGCGGTCGGCTACCTCTCCGACGAGCTGCCCAAGCTCCCCTGGGACACCGCCACCGGCACCGTCCCGGACGAGGGCGGCCGGGTCCTCCAGGAGAACGGCGAGCACCTGGCGTCCACCTACGTCACCGGCTGGATCCGGCGCGGCCCCGTCGGCCTCATCGGCCACACCAAGGGCGACGCCAACGAGACCGTGGCCAACCTCCTGGACGACTTCGCGAACGGACGCCTGCTGTCCCCGTCCGCCCCGGAGGCGGACGCGGTCGTGTCCTTCCTGGAGGACAAGGGCGTCACGTACACGACGTGGGAGGGCTGGTACGCCCTGGACGCCGCCGAGAAGGCGCTCGGCGAGCCGCAGGGCCGCGAGCGCGTGAAGATCGTGGAGCGTGAGGACATGCTGCGCGCCAGCGGCGCGATCCAGTAGGGGAGACGGCCCGCTGGGGCCCGGGCCCCGCGGGACCGTGTCCCCTCACGGGCCTCCCGCGGCCTTCTACGGAACGGTCCGCGCGGAGGCCAGGAGACGGGCGACGTCGCCGGGGGCGAGCGCCAGCGCGTCGCCGACGGTACCGAGCACTTCCGTCTCGGCCGGGGTGTAGGCGCCGTCGGCCAGGGCGATCCGGGCGGCCTGGAGCAGGATCGACTCCCGCCCGGAGGGCTCCAGGTGCGGGGCGAGCGGCCCCAGGGCCTCGTGGAGTTCGATCGTGAGGAGCGCGCCCTCGGGGCTCACCTCGGGCATGAAGCGCCCGGTGTCCGCCTCCAGGGCCTCCACGAGGTCGACGAGCTGGACGGCCGTGCACTCGGTGAAGCCGGCGGACCGCACGGCGCTGACGGCCTGTTCCAGGGCGGCGCGGGAGCCGGTGCCCCCGGCCACGAGTACGGCCAGGGCGGCGGTGTGCACGCCGTCCCGCAGCATCGCGGAGAAGCGGCCGGTCGTCGGGCGGCCGAGCACCTCCGTACCGAAGCGCGTGTGACAGGCCGCGCACTCGACCACGGGGCCCGTGCGTCCCCGGGGCAGGACCGGGACGCCCAGGACGGCGAACCTGCGGCGGCCGGTGCGGCGCCGGTAGTTGCGGTCGCCTCCGCACTCCTCGCAGAAGAACTCGCCGTCCCCCACGGTGTTCCAGGAGGTGCGGATCCCGCAGACGCCCGCCTTTCCGTCCCGCGAATTCCGGGCAGACCGCATACGCACCTCCTCGACGGCCCGGCTGCACTGCCGGCGTGGGCGTGATGTTAACCACATCCTCGACGCGCCGTCAGCACCCCGGAACCACTTCCACCCGGAGATGGCCGAGACACGTCACCGCCCGGCGGGCCCCGGAAGGCCCGGTGGCGGTGTTCCCCGGCCTCCGGAGGGCCGCCCCGGCCACCGGGAGGCCGGACGGCGCGGGATCACCCTCCGGGGTGGTCCCGGAACCGCCCGGACCGGGTGCGCCGCGACCCCGCGCCCTCCGGGAGGGAGCGGGGCCGCGGCCGGTCGGGCGGGGTCAGCGGGCGGCGCGGTTGACCGCCGAGACGACCGCCTTCAGGGAGGCGCGGGTGGTGTTGGCGTCGATGCCGATGCCCCACAGGACCTTGCCGTCGATGGCGCACTCGATGTACGAGGCGGCCTGCGCGGAGGCGCCCTCGCTCATCGTGTGCTCCTGGTAGTCCAGCAGCCGGGCGTCCACGCCGACGGCCTGGAGGGCGTCGAAGAAGGCCGAGATCGGGCCGTTCCCGGAGCCGGTCAGGACGGTGTCGACGCCGTCCACGACCGCCTCGACGGTCAGCGTGTCCGTGCCGTCCGTGTCGGACGTCGTCTGGCCGGAGCGCAGCTGGATGCGACCCCAGCGGGCCGCGGTGTCACCCGGGTTGGGCAGGTACTCGTCCTGGAAGACGGACCAGATCGCGGCCGGCGTGACCTCGCCGCCCTCGGTGTCGGTCTTCTGCTGGATGATCTTCGAGAACTCGATCTGCATCCGGCGCGGCAGGTCCAGCTTGTGGTCGTTCTTCAGGACGTACGCGATGCCGCCCTTGCCGGACTGCGAGTTGACCCGGATGACGGCCTCGTAGGAGCGGCCGACGTCCTTCGGGTCGATCGGCAGGTACGGGACGGCCCACTCGATGTCGTCCACGGTCTTGCCCCGCGCGGCCGCGTCGGCCTCCATGGCGTCGAAGCCCTTCTTGATGGCGTCCTGGTGGGAGCCGGAGAAGGCGGTGTAGACCAGGTCGCCCGCGTAGGGATGGCGCGGGTGGACCTCCATCTGGTTGCAGTACTCGCTGGTGCGGCGGATCTCGTCGATCTGGGAGAAGTCGATCTGCGGGTCGACGCCCTGGCTGAAGAGGTTCATGCCCAGGGTGACCAGATCGACGTTGCCGGTGCGCTCGCCCTGCCCGAACAGGCAGCCCTCGACGCGGTCGGCGCCCGCCATGAGCGCCAGCTCCGCCGCCGCCACGGCCGTGCCGCGGTCGTTGTGCGGATGGACGGAGAGGCAGACGTGCGCGCGGCGGGTCAGGTTCCGGGACATCCACTCGAACCGGTCCGCGTGCGTGGACGGCGTCGAACGCTCCACGGTGGCGGGCAGGTTGAGGATGATCTCGCGGTCCGGTCCGGGCTGCCACACGTCGCAGACGGCCTCGCAGACCTCCAGGGCGAAGTCCAGCTCGGTGTCGGTGAAGATCTCGGGGCTGTACTGGTAGCCGAAGGCGGTCTCCGGGCCCAGCAGCTTCTCGGCGTACTCCATCACCAGCCGCGTGCCGTCCACGGCGATCTGCTTGATCTGCTCCTTCGAGCCGCGGAAGACGACCCGGCGGAAGGTCGGCGCGGTGGCGTTGTACAGGTGGACGGTGGCGCGCCTGGCGCCGACCAGGGACTCCACCGTCCGCTCGATCAGGTCCTCGCGGGCCTGGGTCAGGACGGAGATGGTGACGTCGTCCGGGATCGCGCCCTCTTCGATGATGGAGCGCACGAACGCGAAGTCGGTCTCGCCGGAGGACGGGAAGCCGACCTCGATCTCCTTGTAGCCCATGCGTACGAGCAGATCGAACATCTCGCGCTTGCGGGCCGGGGACATCGGGTCGATCAGCGCCTGGTTGCCGTCGCGCAGATCGGTGGACAGCCACCGCGGGGCCTTGGTGATCCGCTTCTCGGGCCAGGTGCGGTCGGGGATCTCCACCGCCTCGTACCGGCCGTACTTGTGGATCGGCATCCCAGACGGCTTCTGGGTGTGCGTCGCGTTGGTGACGGGCGTGGGGCGGCCGACGAAGGGGGACTGGGTCATGGCGCGGGGCTCCTCGGGTCCAGCAACGGGACGGCCGACTGTCGAACGCAACGCCAGGTCCCGCGGGGAGGGGGTCGGCCTACGACTACAGGCCCTCGCCGCGGCAGCTAAGGAGAAGCAGCCCGAAACGCATGATGTGCCGCAGCTTAGCCCAGGGACGCGGAGGCGGACGTCTCGTTCCAGTATGCGGGACGGTCGCGTCGTCAAACTCGAACAGTGACGGATCACTCCATTTCGCCAATCCCCGTATCTCCTCGTGACAGTTCCGTCACGCACTGCCACATTGCTGTCATGACTCACCGCACACCCGTGTTCTGTCCGATCGTGCCGCCGCACCTCCTGGAGCACCTGGCACGCTCCTCCGACGAGGCCGTCGCCGCCGCCGCCCGCCGCACCCTGGCAGCGGACGCCACGGCCCGCGCGTTCCGGGCGCGGCCGCTGCCCGGCACCGCGCGGACGGCCGCCCCGCGCGACGCCGCCCGGCCGCACCGCACCGTCCACGACTGCCGGCACGGCACCGACCTGCCGGGCGGGAAGGTCCGCGACGAGGGCCAGGAGGCGACGGGCGACGCGACCGTCAACCGGGCCTACGCGGGGCTCGGCGCCACCTTCGACCTCTTCCTGAACGCCTTCGGGCGCGACTCGATCGACGGCTCGGGGCTGCCCCTGGTCGCCTCCGTGCACTACGACGAGAACTACGGCAACGCCTTCTGGAACGGCGAGCAGATGGTGTTCGGGGACGGCGACGGCGAGATCTTCCTCGACTTCACCCTGCCCGTGGACGTCATCGGCCACGAACTGGCCCACGGCTTCACCCAGTACACGGCGAACCTGGAGTACTTCAGCCAGTCCGGCGCCCTCAACGAGTCCGTCTCGGACGTCTTCGGCTCCCTCGTGAAGCAGTACACGCTGGGGCAGAGCGCCGAGCAGGCGGACTGGCTCGTCGGCGAGGGGCTCTTCCACCCGAACGTGCAGGGCAGGGCGCTGCGCTCGATGAAGGCCCCGGGCACGGCGTACGACGACGACGTCCTCGGAAAGGACCCGCAGCCCGCCCACATGGACGACTACGTCCGCACGGGCAGCGACAACGGCGGGGTGCACATCAACTCCGGCATCCCCAACCACGCCTTCTACCTGACGGCGACCGAGCTGGGCGGCAACGCCTGGGAGCGGGCCGGACAGATCTGGTACGACGTGATGACCGGCGGCTCCCTCACCCCGGAGACCCGCTTCGCCGAGTTCGCGGCGGCGACGGCGAAGGCGGCGAAGGACCGGTACGGCGAGGGACCGGAGATCCAGGCCGTACTGAAGTCCTGGGCGGCGGTGGGCGTGCCGACGGACTGAGCCGGGGTAGACAGGGCCCATGCGGATTCGAGTACGGCGCACGGGCGGTTTCGCGGGCATCGAGCGGTCGGCGGAGGTGGACACCTCCGGCCGGCCCGACGCCGGGGAGTGGACCGCCCTGGCCGGGGCGGTCCTCGCCGGCGGCGACGGCCGAGGAGGCGACCGGGGAGGCGTCCCGGACGGTTTCTCGTACGAGATCACGATCGACGGCCGGACCGTCCGGTGCGGCGATCCGGCGGTCACGAAGGAGCAGCGGGCCCTGATCACACGGATCCTGAAGGAGGGCGCGTAGCCGGACGACTCCCTTCCCCTTCTCTTGATTTCGCCCTGATGTTCGAGATTTGCGCCATGAGTTGAAAGGATGGCGCGACCTCGTCCCTCTCGCGAAAGTGAACCGCACATGAATGACAGTCAGCTCAACCGGCGCGACTTCCTCTCCCTGAGCGGCGTCGCCGCCCTGGCCGTCGCCGGGCTCGGAACGGCGGCGGGGACCGCGAGCGCCGCGGGCACGGGCGCCGGCACGGCGGCCACGGCCCTGGCGCTGCCGCCGTCGAAGCTGATCCGGGTCGAGGGCAACACCGGTCCGGCCTACTTCCGCGAGAAGGCCGTGCACCGGGGGACGGTCATCCAGTCCCTCGGCTTCGACAACGTCAACCGCCGTCTCTACTTCGCCCAGCTCATCGGCGGCGGCCTCCAGCTCAAGGGCGAGTCCGCGCCGGTCTCCGCCGATGTCCGCGACCTCCACGGCGACCTGGCGATCACCGAGTGGACCCTCGGCGCCGACACGGCGGAGGGCGCCGGAAGCGCGAAGATCACGGGCTACATGTACCTGCGGGGCTTCGGCCACGGCGTCGGCATCGGCGTCGAGCCGTCGGGCAGCAGCACCTACCTGTGGACCGAGGTCGACGCCGTCCAGGACACCGAGGGGGGAACGAGCCGGGGCCGCCGCCTCTGCCGCTTCAAGTTCGCGAGTTCCAGCACGCCGCTGGACGCCACCAGCACCTCGCTGCAGAAGTTCACCCCCGTCCCCGGCAGCGTGAACAACACGGCGGGCATCGACCCGCTGAACAACCGCCTGGTGGTCCGGTACAGCCTCAACGGGATGCGCTACCGGATCTTCGACCTGGCCGCGGCGCGCGCGGGCGACTTCAGCACGCCGCTGGCCGAGATCGCCGAGCCCGCGATCTCGATCGACCGCGAGCGCTACGGAAAGCCCTCGTTCCAGGGGTACGCGGTGGCGGGCCAGTACCTGTACATGCTGCACGGCAACTCGTACGGCTACACCCAGGACCACGACGGCAACGCATCGACGCCCAAGATCGTCATCTCCCCGCCGGGCGAGGGCAACACCCACCTCACCTCGGTGGACCTGAACACCGGGCAGATCATCCGGACCTTCCACTCGAAGGCCGGCTACACCCTGCCGTTCCGCGAGCCGGAGGGCCTGGCCATCCAGATCCCGAAGGCGTCCGAGCCCGACGTGTTCCGCCTCTGCATGGGCTTCGCCTCGGGGGACACCCCGGGCGGGCGCACGGCGTCGGTCTACTACAAGGACTCGCTGATCCAGCCGTGAGGCACGGCGCCGTGACCGCGTGACCGCACGGGAAAGGGCCGCGTCCGGGGAGGTTCCCGGGCGCGGCCCTCGTCGTCGTCCTTCTAGAAGCCCAGCTTCCTGAGCTGCTTGGGGTCCCGCTGCCAGTCCTTCGCGACCTTCACGTGGAGGTCGAGGTAGACCGGGGTGCCGAGCAGGGCCTCGATGTGCTTGCGGGACTTCATGCCGACCTCCTTCAGACGGCTGCCCTTGGGGCCGATGATGATGCCCTTCTGGCTGGGACGCTCGATGTACACGTTGGCGTGGATGTCGAGCAGCGGCCGGTCCGCCGGACGGTTCTCGCGGGGGATCATCTCCTCCACGACCACCGCGATGGAGTGCGGCAGTTCGTCCCGTACGCCTTCGAGCGCGGCCTCGCGGATCAGCTCCGCGACCATGACCTGCTCGGGCTCGTCCGTCAGGTCGCCCTCCGGGTAGAGCGGCGGGGACTCCGGAAGCAGCGGGATGAGCAGGTCCGCGACGAGCTGGACCTGCTTGTTGCCGACGGCCGAGACCGGGACGATCTGCTGCCACTCGAAGCCCAGCTCCTTGCCGAGCTGATCGACGGCGATGAGCTGTTCGGCGAGGGTCTTGGAGTCGACCAGGTCGGTCTTGGTGATGATGGCGACCTTGGGGGTCTTCCTGATCTCCGCCAGTTCCTTGGCGATGAACCGGTCGCCGGGGCCGAGCTTCTGGTCGGCGGGCAGGCAGAAGCCGATCACGTCGACCTCGGCCCAGGTGGTGCGCACGACGTCGTTGAGCCGCTCGCCGAGGAGGGTGCGCGGCTTGTGGAGGCCGGGGGTGTCGACCAGGATCAGCTGCGCCTCGGGTCGGTGCACGATGCCCCGGACGGTGTGCCGGGTGGTCTGCGGCCGGTTCGAGGTGATGGCCACCTTCTGGCCGACCAGAGCGTTCGTGAGGGTGGACTTGCCCGCGTTGGGGCGGCCGACGAAGCAGGCGAAGCCGGCCCGGTGGACGGCTTCGGTTTCTTGGTTGCGAGCGCTCATGGGGGCCATTGTCCCCGATGAGCGCCCGCGTCACGCACTCCGTGGGTACGGAGTGCCCGGCGTCGCGTCTCAGCCCGCCGTGACGGCCCGGCGGAGCCGCCCGTCCGGACCCGCCAGCAGCACGGGAGTCTCCGGGCCGCCGAGGTCCCGGACGGCCGCGCGGTCCTCGTCCGAGGCGGTCTCCGCGGTCGTCACGACGGCCGCCGCCTCCAGGGACTCGGCGCCGCTGGCCACCGCCATCGCGACCGCCGTGCGCAG
The DNA here is from genome assembly GCF_055591945.1 of Streptomyces sp. NPDC041191. Lineage (NCBI taxonomy): Bacteria > Bacillati > Actinomycetota > Actinomycetes > Kitasatosporales > Streptomycetaceae > Streptomyces > Streptomyces sp. NPDC041191. The sequence continues at coordinate 69,913 of NZ_JBVIZC010000005.1, forward strand.
CGCGCTCAGCCGGAGCGAGTCGAGGGCCACGGTCCCCGCCACGTAGGTCCGGCCGGTCTCGTCGCGTACGGCCGCGCCCTCGGCCACGCCGTTGCGGGCCCGCGCGCTCCGCGCGAGGGTGATGATCTTGAGGTCCTCGGCGCCGAGGTCGCCGTGCTCGCTGCTGAGTGTCATGGACCGAGCATAGGCCGGGCCCCGCGCGCCCCCGGCGGGCCCCGGCCCCCGCTTCCGGGGGCCGGACCCGTTCAGGGTCGGTCGAGGCGGAGCCGTACCGCCTTCGGCAGGCCGGCGACGACGAGGTCGTACGAGTCCTCGATCAGCTCCCGGACCAGGCCGGCCGGGAGGTCTCCGACGGTCACCGTGTTCCAGTGCCGCTTGTTCATGTGGTAGCCCGGGACGATCGCCGGGTGCTCCCCCCGGAGCCGTACCGCCTCGTCCGGGTCGCACTTGAGGTTGATCCGCAGCGGCTCGGAGTCGAGCGCCGACAGCGCGAACACCTTTCCGGCGACCTTGAAGACGGAGGTCTCCGGGGAGAACGGGAACTCCTCCGTCGCGTCGCCGAAGTCCAGGCAGAAGGCGCGCAGTTCCTCGGGCGTCATGCCGCTTCCTCCTCCGCTCCGGCCGGTTCCAGCGGCTCCACGAGCACGGTGACGATCTTGTTCCGGCGGCCGGCCGGGGACTCGGCGGTCAGCCGCAGTCCCCGGCCGTCGGGAAGCTCCACCACGGCCTCGGCACCCGCGATCGGGACGCGGCCGAGGGCCTTGGCGAGGAGGCCGCCGACGGTCTCCACGTCCTCGTCGTCGTACTCGTCGGGGCCCAGGCCGTAGAGCTCGCCGAGGTCCCCGATGCCGAGGCGGGCGGTGACCCGGTACCGGTCCCCGCCGAGGTCCTGGACGGGCGGCAGCTCCCGGTCGTACTCGTCGGTGATCTCGCCGACGATCTCCTCCAGGATGTCCTCGATGGTGACGATGCCCGCCGTGCCGCCGTACTCGTCGACGACGACGGCGACGTGGTTGCGCTCCTGCTGCATCTCGCGCAGCAGGTCGCCGGCGTTCTTGGTGTCGGGGACGAAGGTGGCGGGCCGCATCGCGGTCGACACCGGGTCGGCCTCGGACTCCCGGTTGACGTGCGTCCGGCGGACCAGGTCCTTCAGGTACACGATGCCGGCGATGTCGTCCTCGTTCTCGCCGGTGACCGGAATCCGGGAGAAGCCGGAGCGCAGCGCGAGGGTGAGGGCCTGCCGGATGGTCTTGTACCGCTCGATGCTGATCAGGTCGGTGCGGGGCACCATCACCTCGCGCACGAGGGTGTCGCCCAGCTCGAAGACGGAGTGCACCATGCGGCGCTCCTCGTCCTCGATCAGCGACTCCCGCTCGGCGAGGTCGACCATGGCCCGCAGCTCGGCCTCGGAGGCGAAGGGGCCCTTGCGGAAGCCCTTGCCGGGGGTGAGCGCGTTGCCGATGAGGATCAGGAGCTGCGGGATCGGACCCATGATCCGGTCCAGCGGCAGCAGGACGTACGCGGCGGCGGTGGCCGTGTTCAGCGGGTGCTGGCGGCCGATGGTGCGCGGCGACACGCCGACGGCCACGTACGAGACGAGGACCATGACGGCGATGGCGACGAGGAGGGCCTCCCAGGTCTCCGGGAACGCCTCCAGACAGGCGTACGTGACGAGGACGCCGGCCGCCGTCTCGCAGGCGACGCGGACGAGCAGCGCCACGTTGAGGTAGCGGGTCGGGTCGGAGGCGACCTGGGACAGTTTCTCCGCCCCGCGCCGCCCGGACCGCAGGGCCTCGGCGGCGCCGAAGGCGGAGACGCGGGCGAGGCCGGCCTCGGCGCAGGCGGCGAGCCAGGCCACGACGACCAGGGCGACCGCCCCGAGGACCAGTGACACGTCCATCGGGGTCAGGAGACGGTCGGCGCCGGGGACGGGCCGGTCAGGCCCTTCTCCGCGCGCCAGCCGTCGACGATCGCCGCCTGGAGGCCGAACATCTCGGCCTTCTCGTCGGGCTCCTCGTGGTCGTACCCGAGGAGGTGCAGCACTCCGTGGACGGTGAGGAGCTGGAGCTCCTCGTCCATGGAGTGCCGCGTCGGCGCGTCCTTGCCCTGCTGGGTGGCGACCTCGGGGCAGAGCACGATGTCGCCGAGGAGCCCCTGCGGGGGCTCCGCGTCGTCCTTCGCCGGCGGACGCAGCTCGTCCATCGGGAAGGACATGACGTCGGTGGGGCCGGGCAGGTCCATCCACTGGATGTGGAGCTGCTCCATCGCCTCCGCGTCCACGACGATCACCGAGAGTTCGGAGAGGGGGTGGATGCGCATGCGCGCGAGCGCGTAGCGGGCGATGTCGAGGATCGCCTGCTCGTCGACCTCGGTTCCGGACTCGTTGTTGACGTCGATCGACATGGTGCTTCTGGACTTCTCTCGTTAAATCGTCACAGGCCGTTGCGGCCGTTGCGGCTGTCGTACTGCTCGTACGCGTCGACGATACGGCCGACGAGCTTGTGCCGTACGACATCCTGCGACGTGAGCGTCGAGAAGTGGACGTCCCGGACGCCGTCCAGGATGTCGCGGACCTGTCGCAGACCGCTCTTCGTCCCGTTCGGCAGGTCGACCTGGGTGATGTCACCGGTGATGACGATCTTCGAGTCGAAGCCGAGGCGGGTGAGGAACATCTTCATCTGCTCGGGGTTCGTGTTCTGGGCCTCGTCCAGGATGATGAACGCGTCATTGAGGGTGCGACCCCTCATGTACGCCAGGGGCGCGACCTCGATCGTCCCGCTCGCCATGAGCTTGGGGATCGAGTCCGGGTCGAGCATGTCGTGCAGGGCGTCGTAGAGCGGGCGCAGGTACGGGTCGATCTTCTCGTAGAGCGTGCCCGGCAGGAAGCCGAGCCGCTCGCCCGCCTCGACGGCGGGCCTGGTCAGGATGATCCGGTTGACCTGCTTGGACTGCAGGGCCTGGACCGCCTTGGCCATGGCGAGGTAGGTCTTGCCGGTACCGGCGGGGCCGATGCCGAAGACGATCGTGTGCTTGTCGATGGCGTCGACGTACCGCTTCTGGTTGAGCGTCTTGGGACGGATCGTGCGTCCCCGGCTGGAGAGGATGTTCTGGGTGAGCACCTCGGCGGGAGTCTCCTCGCCGCCCTCCGCCGTTCCGTCCCCGCTCGCCCTGAGCATGGCGATCGAGCGTTCCACTGCGTCCTCCGTCATCGGCTGACCGGTGCGGAGCACCAGCATCATCTCGTCGAACAGGCGCTGGATCAGAGCGACTTCCGCCGCGTCGCCGACCGCGCTGACCTGGTTGCCCCGGACGTGGATGTCGGTGCCGGGGAACGAGCGCTCGATGACGCGGAGCAGGGCGTCGCCGGAGCCCAGCAGGGACACCATCGGGTGTTTGGCGGGGACGGCGAAGTGGGCGCGGGCCTGTCCGCGTCCCTCGTCACGGGACGCTCCGTCGTGGGCTGTGGGTGTCTGGGTCATGGGCCGGCACTGGGGCCTGCGCATACCTCCTGTCCCGGGGTTCTCGCTGCTCGACAACCTCTGGGCCACCAAGCCTACGACGTGCCGGCGACAAGGCCGAAGCGGTTTACGGAGCGGCCGCTCACGTCCCCGCGGCGCGGAAACCGATCGTCGGGACCGCCCGGCGCAGCGGCCAGGGCCGGGCGGGGGCGGGCAGGAGCCGTTCCAGGAAGGCGTAGCGGTCGCGCAGCGCCTCGGGGTCCTGCCGGGCGTCGCCCTGGACGCGCTGCCACCAGGCGGCGATCTCCTCCCAGGTGGGGGCGGAGAGGGAGCCGCCGAACTCCTGGACGGAGAGGGCGGCGGTGAGGCCGGCGAAGGCGAGCCGGTCGGCGAGGGGCCAGTCCGCGAGGGTGCCGGTGACGAACCCGGCGACGAAGACGTCCCCGGCGCCGGTCGGGTCGAGGGCGGAGACCTGGATGGCGGGGACCTCGGCGGTCTCGCCGGTGGCGCCGTCGACGGCGTAGGCGCCCTCGGAACCGAGGGTGACCACGGCGTGACGGACCTTGTCGGCGAGGGCGTGGGCGGCGGCCCGGGGGCAGTCGGTGCGGGTGTAGCGCATCGCCTCGGCGGCGTTGGGGAGGAACGCCTCGCAGTGCTCCAGGTCGGGGAGTTCCGCCAGGTCCCAGCGGCCGGTGTCGTCCCAGCCGACGTCGGCGAAGACCTTGGCGCCGTCGCGGGCGGCCCGGGCGACCCACTCCTCGGAGCGGCCGGGGACGAGGGAGGCGACGGCGGCGCGGGCGTGCGGCGGGCAGGCGGGCGGGGTGTCGTCCGCCGGCGGGGCCTCGTGGCCGTGGGAGACCATCGTGCGCTCGTCCTCGTAGGCCATGGAGACGGTGACCGGGGAGTGCCAGCCGGGGACCGTGCGGGAGAGGGAGAGGTCGATGCCCTCGCCCTGTTCCAGGGCGTCCCAGCAGTACTCGCCGTAGTGGTCGTCGCCGAAGGCGGCGGCGAGGGAGGTGCGCAGGCCGAGGCGGGCGAGGGCGGTGGCCATGTTGGCGACGCCACCGGGGCTGGAGCCCATGCCGCGGGCCCAGGACTCGGTGCCGCGGACGGGGGCGCTGTCGAGGCCGGTGAAGACGATGTCGAGGAAGACCGTGCCGGTCAGGAAGACGTCGCAGGCGGGGTCGGTGGGCTCGCGCAGGCGCTCCAGCGGGTCGACCCCGGCGTCGTGTCGCGGCTGCTCTCCCCTGGGTGTGGTCACGGCGGGCTCCCCGGTCGTGGTGCGGATCAGCCCAGTGTGCCCGACGGGGGACGGCGGCGGGCCGGGTGCGCGGAGGAGGGCGCGCCCCGCACCCGGGAACGGTTTCCCTCCGGGCCGCGAGCGGCCGGGACCACGCCCGGGGCCGGCGGGCGCCGCCCTCCCGGCCCGGTCTCGGTGGGGCGGGGAGCGGCGTCCCGCGCGGCGGCGGCGCCCTCCCGGCCGCTATCCGCCGAACTCGTACGCCTCCACCTCGGCCAGGTACCGCGCCCGCCGCTCCTCGTCGTCCTCCAGGAACGACGCCCGGAAGGAGTTGCGGGCGAGCTCCCGGAGCTGGTCCTCGGTGAGGCCGAGGGCGTCGCGGACGCCGGTGAAGTTGTCGCCGACGTAGCCGCCGAAGTACGCCGGGTCGTCGGAGTTGACGGTCACGAGCAGGCCCGCCGCCATCATCGCGCGGAGCGGGTGGTCGGCGAGGGTGCCGACGACGCGGAGCCGGACGTTCGAGAGGGGGCAGAGGGTGAGCGGGACCTGCTCGCGGGCCAGCCGGGCGACGAGGTCCGGGTCCTCCATGCAGCGCAGGCCGTGGTCGATCCGCTCCACGCCGAGGACGTCCAGGGCTTCGCGGACGTAGGCCGCCGGGCCCTCCTCGCCCGCGTGGGCGACGCGGCGCAGGCCGAGCCGGGCGGCCTCCTCGTACACCTCGCGGAACGCGGCCGGCGGGTGGCCGGCCTCGGCCGAGTCGAGGCCGACGCCGGTGATCCGGCCGAGGTACGGCTCGGCGGCCTCCAGGGTGGCGAGGGCCGACTCTGCGGACTCGTCGCGCAGGAAGCACATGATGAGCCGGGTGGAGATCCCGTACCGTTCCTCGGCCCGGTCGAGGGAGGCGGTCAGGCCCTCGATCACGGTGCCGATCGGGACGCCCCGGGCGGTGTGCGCCTGCGGGTCGAAGAAGATCTCGGCGTGCCGGACGCCCTGGGCGGCGGCCCGCTCCAGGTAGGCGTCGGCGAGTTCGGTGAAGTCCTCCGCGGTGCGCAGGACCGCCATCAGGCCGTAGTACAGGTCCAGGAAGGACTGGAGGTCGTCGAACCGGTACGCCGCGCGCAGGGCGTCGGTGTCCGCGTACGGCAGGGTGACGCCGTTGCGCGTGGCGAGCGCGAAGGCCAGTTCGGGTTCGAGGGTGCCCTCGATGTGGAGGTGCAGTTCGGCCTTGGGGAGGCCGGTGGGGAGGGGCATGGTCACGTTCGTTTCGGTACGGGGACCCGCATGAGGTCCCGGGCGATGCTCAGCTCGCCGTCGAACCCGGCCTCCCGCGCCTGTCGTTCGAACGCGGCGGGGTCGTGGTAACGCTGCGAGAAGTGGGTGAGGACGAGGTGCCGCACGCCCGCGTCCCGGGCGACCGCGGCGGCCTGTCCGGCCGTCAGGTGGCCGTGGTCGGTGGCGAGGCGGACGTCCTCGTCGAGGAAGGTGGACTCGATCACGAGCATGTCGGCGCCCTCCGCGAGGGCGTGGGCGCCGTCGCAGAGGCGGGTGTCCATGACGAAGGCGAAGCGCTGCCCGCGCCGGACCTCGCTGACCTCGTCCAGGGCGACGCCGTCCAGGACCCCTTCGCGCTGGAGCCGTCCCACGTCGGGGCCCGCGATGCCGCGGGCGGCCAGCTTCTCCGGCAGCAGGCGGCGCCCGTCGGGCTCGGTGAGGCGGTAGCCGTACGACTCGACGGGGTGCGAGAGCCGGCGCGCCTCCAGGGTGTAGGCGTCGGTGACGGCGAGCGGCCCGTCGGCGGTGACGGGCGCCTCGACCAGCCGTGCGGTCTCGCGGTAGGCCGTGGCGTACCGCAGCCGCTCGAAGAAGTGCTGTCCGCTCGCCGGGTAGTGGGCGGTGACGGGGTGCGGGACCTGGTCGAGGTTGATCCGCTGGATCACCCCGGCCAGGCCGAGCGAGTGGTCTCCGTGGAAGTGCGTGACGCAGATCCGGTCGAGGTCGTGCGCGGCGACCCCGGCCCGCAGCATCTGGCGCTGGGTGCCCTCGCCGGGGTCGAACATGATGCCCCGGCCGTCCCAGCGCAGCAGGTAGCCGTTGTGGTTGCGGTGCCGGGTCGGGACCTGGCTGGCGGTCCCGAGGACGACCAGTTCGCGTACGGACACGGCTTATCCGGGGGGCCAGGTGAGGCCGCGGCCGCCGAGGACGTGCGCGTGGGTGTGGAAGACGGTCTGTCCCGCGCCCGCGCCGGTGTTGAGGACGATCCGGTAGCCGCTGTCGTCGGTCTTCTCCTGGGCGGCGACCTCTCCGGCCTCGCGCAGCAGGTCGGCGGCGACGGCCGGCTCGGCGGCGGCGAGGGAGGCGGCGTCCGGGTAGTGGAGGCGCGGGATCACCAGGACGTGGGTGGGCGCCTGCGGGTTGATGTCGCGGAACGCGACGGTCGTCTCCGTCTCGCGGACGATCGTCGCGGGCACCTCCCCCGCCACGATCTTGCAGAACAGGCAGTCGCTCTGCGGCTCTCCGGCCATGGTCCGGGCCTCCTCGCCTCCGTCGGTCAGTACACGCGCATGCTATCGGCCGCCACTGACGGGCCCGTTCTCCCGGCCGGCCTTCCGGAGGGTTCCGGAAGACCGGCTAGCTCCAGCGGCCCGTGCGTCCCAGGACCAGGGCCGCCGCCGCCGTACCGGCCGTGGAGGTGCGCAGCACGCTGCGGCCCAGTCGGTACGGCTTCGCCCCGGCCGCCTCGAAGGCGGCCAGCTCCTCCGGGGAGACCCCGCCCTCGGGGCCGACGACCAGCACGATCGACCCCTTCGCGGGGAGAGCGGCGGTGGCGAGCGCGCCGCTGGGGTGGTCGCGGTCCTCGTGCAGGACGGCCGCGAAGTCGGCCCCCGCGAGGAGGGCGGCGACCTGCTTGGTCGTCATCGGGTCCGCGACCTCGGGGAAGCGGGTGCGGCGCGACTGCTTGCCGGCCTCGCGGGCGGTGGAGCGCCACTTGGCGAGCGCCTTGAGGCCCCGGTCGCCCTTCCACTGGGTGATGCAGCGGGAGGCGGCCCACGGCACGATCGCGTCCACGCCGGTCTCCGTCATGGTCTCGACGGCCAGCTCGCCCCGGTCGCCCTTGGGGAGTGCCTGGACGACGGTGATCCGGGGCTCCTCCCCGGGGTCCTCGTGGACCTCGGCGACCCGTACGGTGAGCCGGTCCTTGCCCTCGGCGGCGAGCACCTCGCAGGCGGCCCAGCGGCCCCGGCCGTCGACGAGGACGACCTCCTCGCCCTCCCGCAGCCGCTTCACGGAGACGGCGTGGCGGCCCTCGGGTCCGTCCAGGAGGAAGCTCCCGGCGCCGGGGACGGCGTCGACGACGAAGACGGGTGCGGTCATGGGGTGCTCCTGTGGGAGGGCCGGGACGGCCGGGACAGCTCGGAGAGCGCGGTGCCGAGTTCGGCGGCGAGGACCTCGACCAGCCGCGCGGCGGGGAGTTCGCGGGCCAGGCGGTGGCCCTGGCCCGCCCACAGGGCCATGCCCTGGGTGTCGCCCGCGGCGGCGGCGGCCTTGCGGAGGGGGGCGGTGAGGTGGTGGACCTCGGGGTAGGCGGCGGGGGCGTACGGCCCGTGCTCGCGCATGAAGCGGTTGACGAGTCCGCGCGCCGGGCGCCCGGAGAAGGCCCGGGTGAGGGCGGTCCGGGTGAACAGCGGGTCCGTCAGGGCCTGTTTGTGCAGCGGGTGCGCGCCCGACTCGGGGCAGCGGAGGAAGGCGGTGCCGAGCTGCGCGGCGTCGGCCCCGGCGGCGAGGACGGCGGCGATCTGGGCGCCGCGCATGATCCCGCCGGCGGCGACGACCGGCAGTCCCACGCTCTCGCGGACCTGGGTGACGAGGGCGAGCAGTCCGGTGCCGGGCGCGCCGTCCTCGTCCGGGTCGTCGCGGTGCGTGCCCTGGTGCCCGCCGGCCTCGACGCCCTGGACGCAGACGGCGTCGGCCCCGGCGTGCTCGGCGGCCAGGGCCTCCTCGGCGGAGGTGACGGTGACGATCGTGTACGTGCCCGCGCGGGCGAAGGAGGCGAGGACTTCGGGCGCGGGGCAGCCGAAGGTGAAGGAGACGACCGGGACCGGGTCCTCCAGGAGGATGGCCAGCTTGGCGTCGTAGGCGTCGTCGCGGGAGTCGTCGGTCCCGCCGGGCGGGGTCTCGTACCAGGCGGCCTCGCCCGCGAGCTGGTGGCGGTAGACCTCGACGGCGGCGGGGTCGGCGGCCGGGCCGCCCGGGGGCACGAAGAGGTTGACGCCGAAGGGGCGCGCGGTGAGCCGGCGCACCTGTTTGACCTCCTGGTACATGCCCCCGGCGCTCTTGTAGCCGCCGGCCAGGAAGCCGAGCGCCCCGGCCTCGCAGACGGCTCCGGCGAGCTCGGGACAGGAGGCGCCACCCGCCATGGGAGCCTGCACGATCGGGAGCCGGGAGAGGCCGTTCAGTGCGGTGGTGGACATATGGGCATCGTTTCATGCCGCCGGACGGGCACGTCGCGCCGCCGGACGAGGGCGGGGAAGGACAGCGGACGGGCGCGGGGAAGCGCGGCGGCCCGCCCGGCGCCCACGACCGCGCGGACCCGCGCGGGAGACACGCGAGGGGGGCGGCACCGGGATGCCGCCCCCCCTCCCGTACGGGCGCCGGTCAGCGCCCGTTGAACGCGTCCTTCAGACGCGAGAACAGCCCCTGCTGGCCCGGGTGGAACTGGCCGGTGGGCCGTTCCTCGCCGCGCAGCTCGGCCAGTTCGCGCAGCAGGCGCTCCTGCTCGGCGTCGAGCTTGTTCGGGGTCTGGACCTCGACGTGCACGATGAGGTCGCCGCGCCCGTTGCCCCGCAGGTGGGTGACGCCGCGCCCGTGCAGCGGGATCGACTGGCCGGACTGGGTGCCGGGCCGGATGTCGATCTCCTCGACGCCGTCGAGGGTCTGCAGCGGCACCTTGGTGCCGAGCGCGCCCGCCGTCATCGGGATCGTGACCGTGCAGTGCAGGTCGTCGCCGCGCCGCTGGAACGTGTCGTGCGGGGTCTCGTGGATCTCGACGTACAGGTCGCCGGCGGGGCCGCCGCCGGGGCCGACCTCGCCCTCGCCCGCGAGCTGGATGCGGGTGCCGTTGTCGACGCCGGCCGGGATCTTGACCGTGAGCGTGCGGCGGGAGCGGACCCGTCCGTCACCCGCGCACTCGGGGCACGGGGTGGGGACGACGGTGCCGAAGCCCTGGCACTGCGGGCAGGGGCGGGAGGTCATGACCTGGCCCAGGAAGGAACGGGTGACCTGGGAGACCTCGCCCCGGCCGCGGCACATGTCGCAGGTCTGCGCGGAGGTGCCGGGGGCGGCGCCCTCGCCCGAGCAGGTCGTGCAGACGACGGCCGTGTCGACCTGGATGTCCTTGGTGGTGCCGAAGGCCGCCTCGTTGAGGTCGATCTCCAGGCGGATCATGGCGTCCTGGCCGCGGCGGGTGCGCGAGCGCGGGCCGCGCTGCGAGGCCGTGCCGAAGAAGGCGTCCATGATGTCGGAGAAGTTGCCGAAGCCGCCGGCCCCGAAGCCGCCCGCGCCGCCTCCGCCGGAGGACGAGAGCGGGTCGCCGCCGAGGTCGTAGACCTGCTTCTTCTGCGGGTCCGAGAGGACCTCGTAGGCGGCGTTGATCTCCTTGAAGCGTTCCTGCGTCTTCGGATCGGGATTGACGTCCGGGTGCAGCTCGCGCGCGAGCCTCCGGAACGCCTTCTTGATCTCGTCCTGGGACGCGTCGCGGCGCACGCCGAGTACGGCGTAGTAGTCCGTGGCCACTTACGACTCCGCCAGGATCTGTCCGACGTAACGTGCCACTGCGCGTACCGCTCCCATCGTTCCGGGGTAGTCCATGCGGGTCGGTCCGACCACGCCGAGTTTGGCGACTGTCTCGCCGCCCGAACCGTAGCCGACCGAGACGACGGACGTGGAGCTCAGTCCCTCGTGGGCGTTCTCGTGCCCGATGCGTACGGTCATGCCCGATTCCTTGGCCTCGCCCAGCAGCTTGAGGAGCACGACCTGCTCCTCCAGTGCCTCCAGGACGGGCCTGATCATCAGGGGGAAGTCGTGTCCGAAGCGGGTGAGATTGGCGGTGCCGCCGATCATCAGCCGCTCCTCGTGCTCCTCGACGAGGCTTTCGAGGAGGGTCGCGAGCACGGTCGAGACCGTGGCGCGGTCCTCGGCCTCCTCGAAGGACTCGGGGAGGTCCTGCACCAGCTGCGGCACGTCGGCGAAGCGACGGCCGACGACCCGGCTGTTGAGCCGGGCCCGCAGGTCGGCGAGGGAGGTCTCGCCGAAGGGCGCCGGGCAGTCCACGAGCCGCTGCTCGACCCGGCCGGTGTCCGTGATGAGGACGAGCATCAGGCGGGCGGGGGCCAGCGAGAGCAGTTCCACGTGCCGGACGGTCGAACGGGTCAGCGAAGGGTACTGGACGACGGCGACCTGACGGGTGAGCTGCGCGAGCAGCCGGACCGTGCGGCCGACGACGTCGTCCAGGTCGACCGCGCCGTCGAGGAAGTTGTGGATGGCGCGCCGCTCGGGCGTCGACAGCGGCTTGACGCCCGCGAGCCGGTCCACGAACAGCCGGTAGCCCTTGTCGGTCGGGATGCGGCCGGCGCTGGTGTGGGGCTGGGCGATGTAGCCCTCGTCCTCCAGTACGGCCATGTCGTTGCGCACGGTGGCGGGCGACACGCCGAGTTTGTGGCGCTCCGTGAGCGCCTTGGAGCCCACGGGCTCCTCCGTCCCGACATAGTCCTGGACGATGGCGCGCAGCACTTCGAGTCTGCGTTCGCTGAGCATCGTGCGCACCTCCAGCTGTCGTCGTCGTTCCGGTTGCTCCGCTTTTGGCACTCGCCCTGCCCGAGTGCCAACGGGCCCCGGCCAGTGTACGGCGGCACACGACGCTCCTGGCAAGGAGGCGGCGTCCCACCGGTTAGCGTCGCCGCATGGATGTGGACTGGGAAGCGTGCGGATGGGAACGGCTCGCGGACGGCGTGGGACGGCGGCGGCTGCCCCGGTGGGACGCCACGGTGGGCCTCGTCCTGGGCGAACGGGCGGTCCTGCTGTACGACACGGGGTCGTCACTCACCGAGGGCGCCGGGCTGCGGGCGCAGGTGGCGGAACTCACGGGCGGCCGGAGGGTGACGCACATCGCACTGGGCCATCCGCACTTCGACCACGTGCTCGGCGCGGCGGCCTTCTCGGGCGCGGAGGTCCTCGGCGCGGTCGGGACGGACGAACTGCTGGGCAGGGAGCGGGACCGGGAGGCGCTGCGCGCGGACGCGGTGCGGCACGGCCTGGACCCGGAGGCCGCGGCGGAGGCGGTGGACGTGCTGGTGGCGCCGAAGCACGTGGTCTCCGGCGAGCGAACCCTCGACCTGGGCGGCCGGCAGGTGCTCCTGGCGAACGTCGGCCCCGGGCACACGGGCCACGACCTGGTGCTCCTGGTGCCCGGCCCGCCCGAGGTGGTCTTCTGCGGGGACCTGGTGGAGGAGTCGGGCGAGCCGCAGGCGGGCCCGGACGCGATCCCGTCCCGCTGGCCGGACGCCCTGGACCGGCTCCTCGCGCTCGGGGGCGAGGACGCGGTGTACGTACCGGGGCACGGAGCGGTGGTGGACGCCTCGTTCGTACGACGCCAGCGGGAGGAACTGGCACGCCGCTTCGAGGTGTCATAACGTCCTGCGAATGCGCAGCTACAACCCGGACCTGACGCCCCCCTGGAAGCGCTCGGCGCCCGTCCCGGAGGTCCCGGCCGACCGGGACCTCGTCGTGGAGGAGGTGACGACGGGCTTCTGCGGGGCGGTGATCCGCTGCGAGGCGGGCACGGTCACCCTGGAGGACCGTTTCGGCAAGCACCGGGTCTTCCCGCTGGAACCGCGCGGCTTCCTCCTGGAGGGGAAGGCCGTGACCCTGGTCCGTCCCTCCGCCGGGCCGGCGCGCCCCACCCGCACGGCCTCCGGCTCGGTGGCGGTGCCGGGCGCACGCGCGCGCGTGGCGCGGGCGGGACGGATCTACGTGGAGGGCCGGCACGACGCCGAGCTGGTGGAACGGGTCTGGGGCGACGACCTGCGGATCGAGGGCGTGGTCGTGGAGTACCTGGAGGGCGTGGACGACCTGCCGGCGATCGTCGCGGAGTTCGGACCGGCGCCCGACGCGCGCCTCGGCGTCCTGGTGGACCACCTGGTCCCGGGCTCGAAGGAGTCCCGGATCGCGGCGCGCGTGACCTCGCCGGACGTGCTGGTCGTCGGCCACCCGTACATCGACGTCTGGGAGGCGGTGAAGCCGTCCTCGGTGGGCATCCCCGCCTGGCCGGCGGTCCCGCGCGGCCAGGACTGGAAGACGGGCGTCTGCCGCGCCCTGGGCTGGCCGGAGAACACGGGCGCGGCCTGGCGGCACATCCTGTCGCGGGTCACGTCGTACAAGGACCTGGAGCCGGCGCTGCTGGGCCGGGTGGAGGAGCTGATCGACTTCGTGACGGCGCCGTAGGGCGCCCCCGGAGCCCGCTTCAGTCCACCAGGTCCCGCACCACCGCGTCCGCGAGCAGCCGCCCGCGCAGGGTCAGGACCGCCCGCCCGGCCGCGTACGGGCCGGGGTCGAGGAGGCCGTCCTCCAGGGCCTTGCGGGAGGCGGCGAGCCCCGCGGGCCTGAGCAGGGCCAGCTCGACTCCGTCCCGGAGGCGCAGCTCCAGCAGGATCCGCTCCACCCGCCGGTCCTCCCCGGAGAGCAGCTCGCGTCCGGCACCGGGCGACCTCCCGGCGGCGAGGGCCGCCGCGTACGTGCCCGGGTGCTTCACGTTCCACCAGCGGACCCCGCCCACGTGGCTGTGGGCGCCGGGGCCCGCGCCCCACCAGTCCGCGCCGCGCCAGTACAGCTCGTTGTGGAGGCAGCGCCCGGCCTCCGAGGTGGCCCAGTTGGACACCTCGTACCACTCGAAACCGGCTCCGGACAGCACCTCCTCGGCCATCAGGTACCGGTCGGCGTGCACGTCGTCGTCGGTCATCGGGACCTCGCCGCGCCGGATGCGGCGGGCCAGCTGCGTGCCCTCCTCGACGATCAGGGCGTAGGCGCTGACGTGGTCGGGGCCGGCGCCGATCGCCGCGTCGAGCGAGGCCCGCCAGTCGTCGTCGGTCTCGCCGGGCGTGCCGTAGATCAGGTCGAGGTTGACGTGGTCGAACCCGGCGGCCCGCGCCTCCGCGACGCACGCCTCGGGGCGTCCGGGCGTGTGGGTGCGGTCGAGGACCTTCAGGACGTGCTGCCGGGAGCTCTGCATGCCGAAGGAGACCCGGTTGAAGCCGCCCTCGCGCAGCTCCGCCAGGTAGGCGGGGTCGACCGACTCCGGGTTGGCCTCGGTCGTGACCTCGGCGTCGTCCGCGAGCCCGAACTCGTCCCGGATCGCCCCCAGCATGCGGACGAGGTCGCCGGCGGCGAGCAGCGTGGGCGTGCCGCCGCCGACGAAGACGGTCCGCACCGGCCGGGGGTCGTCCCCGAGGACCTTCCGGGCGAGCCGGACCTCCTCGACGACCTGTCCGGCGTAGTTGTCCCGGGAGGCGAGCACGCCCCCCGTGCCGCGCAGCTCGCTCGCCGTGTAGGTGTTGAAGTCGCAGTAGCCGCAGCGCGTCGCGCAGTACGGCACGTGCAGGTAGAACCCGAGCGGGCGCTCCCCGGCCCCTTCCAGGGCGTACGGGGGAAGCGCCCCGTCCTCGGGAACGGTCTCACCATCGGGCAGTACGGAAGGCATGGGTCCCATTGTCCCGTACCGCCCGGGGTGAACCGCCGGCCCGCCGCCGGGGACGCCGGTCAGGCCTCCCGCGAGCCCGCGTACATCTCCTCGATGAGGTGCTTGTACTCCCGCTCCACGACCGGCCGCTTCAGCTTCAGGGACGGGGTCAGCTCGCCGTGCTCGATGTCGAGGTCGCGCGGCAGCAGGCGGAACTTCTTGATCGTCTGCCAGCGCTGGAGGCCCTCGTTGAGACGGTCCACGTAGCCCTGGACGAGCTTCTGGGTCTGCGGGGCGGCGACCACCTCGGCGTACGACCTGCCCGCGAGGTCGTGCTCGGCGGCCCAGCCGAGGATGGCGGGCTCGTCGAGGGCGATCAGGGCGGTGCAGAAGTTCCGGTCGGCGCCGTGGACCAGGATGTTCGAGACGAAGGGGCAGACCGCCTTGAACTGGCCCTCGACCTCGGCCGGCGCGATGTACTTGCCGCCGGACGTCTTGATCAGGTCCTTCTTGCGGTCGGTGATCCGCAGGTAGCCGTCGGCGGACAGCTCCCCGATGTCGCCGGTGTGGAACCAGCCGTCGGACTCCAGGACCTCGGCCGTCTTCTCCGGCAGGCCGTGGTAGCCCTCCATGATGCCGGGACCGCGCAGCAGGATCTCGCCGTCGTCCGCGATCCGGACCTCGGTGCCGGGCAGCGGCTTGCCGACGGTGCCGGTGCGGTACGCCTCGCCCGGGTTGACGAAGGAGGCGGCGGAGGACTCCGTGAGGCCGTACCCCTCCAGGATGTGGATGCCGGCGCCGGAGAAGAAGTAGCCGATCTCGGGGGCGAGGGCGGCGGAGCCGGAGACGCACGCGCGCAGGTTGCCGCCGAACGCCTCGCGGATCTTGCCGTAGACGAGGGCGTCGGCGACCTTGTGCCGGGCGGTGAGGCCGAAGGGCGCGGAGGCGGTGCCGGTGCGGCGGAAGTTGTCCTGGGTGGCCCTGGCGTACTCGCGGGCGACCCCGGCCGCCCACTGGAAGATCTTGTACTTGGCGCCGCCGGCGGCGCGGGCCTTGGCGGCGACCCCGTTGTAGACCTTCTCGAAGATGCGGGGCACGGCCGCCATGTAGGTCGGCCGGACCACCGGCAGGTTCTCGATGATCTTGTCGACACGGCCGTCGACGGCGGTGACGTGGCCGACCTCGATCTGGCCCGAGGTGAGGACCTTGCCGAAGACGTGGGCCAGCGGCAGCCACAGGTACTGCACGTCCTCCCGGGTGACGAGACCGGTCGCGGCGATGGCCTTGGCCATGTACGACCAGTTGTCGTGCGGGAGGCGGACGCCCTTGGGGCGGCCGGTGGTGCCCGACGTGTAGATGAGGGTGGCGAGCTGCGCGGGGGTGATCGCGGAGACCCGCTCCTTGACCGCCTCCGGATGCTTCTCCAGGTACGCCCGGCCGCGCTCCTCCAGGTCGGCGAGGGAGAGGACCCACTCGTCGTCGCCCTCGACGCCCGTGGGGTCGACGACGATCACGTGATGGAGGTCCGGCAGCTCGGCACGGCGTTCGACGGCCTTGGCCAGCTGGGCGGCGTCCTCCGCGATGAGGACCCTGGACTCGGAGTCGGAGAGGATGAACGCCGACTCCTCGGCGTTGGTCTGCGGGTAGACCGTGGTGGTCGCGGCGCCGGCGCACATCACGCCGAGGTCCGCGAGGATCCACTCCACCCGGGTGGAGGAGGCGAGGGCGACCCGCTCCTCGGGCCGCACGCCCAGGTCGATCAGGCCGGCGGCGATGGCGTAGACCCGTTCGGCGGCCTGCCCCCAGGTGAGCGACTTCCACTCGTCCGGGCCGGAGCCGGACGCGGCGGGTACCGGGTGGCGGTACGCCTCCGCGTCGGGAGTCCGCTCGACTCGCTCAAGGAAGAGGGTCGCCACGGAGGGCGGCCGGTTCTCGATCTGGGTCTGTGTGTCGCTCACGACGTCCTCCGGGCGGCGGCGGTGCCTTCTGGTGGTTCGTAACTAACTGGCGAGTAACCTTCGAGCCGGGATCAGACTAGGGCTCAGGGGTCGGACACGTAAGGTCTTGCAGGTCGTCGCTTCATAACGAACGGGCCCACGCGCACTCCGCGCGTGGGCCCGTCCGCCGCACGGGGCGGCCGTTCCGCTTCCGGACGCCGGCCCGGCTCCGGCTTCGATTCCGGCTCCGGCACCGGTTCGTTCCGGTTCGTCCGTCGGTGGCTACTTCTTTCCCTTGCCGGAGGACTCGTCGCTCGACAGGACGGCGATGAACGCCTCCTGCGGCACCTCCACCGAGCCGACCATCTTCATGCGCTTCTTGCCTTCCTTCTGCTTCTCGAGGAGCTTCCGCTTCCGGGAGATGTCACCGCCGTAGCACTTGGCGAGGACGTCCTTGCGGATGGCGCGGATGGTCTCGCGGGCGATGACCCGGGAGCCGATCGCGGCCTGGATCGGCACCTCGAACGCCTGCCGCGGGATGAGCTCGCGCAGCTTGGCGACGAGCCGCACGCCGTAGGCGTACGCCGCGTCCTTGTGGGTGACGGCGGAGAAGGCGTCCACCTTGTCGCCGTGCAGCAGGATGTCGACCTTGACCAGGCTGGACGCCTGCTCGCCCGTGGGCTCGTAGTCGAGGGAGGCGTACCCGCGCGTCTTCGACTTCAGCTGGTCGAAGAAGTCGAAGACGATCTCCGCGAGGGGCAGGGTGTAACGGATCTCGACCCGGTCCTCGGAGAGGTAGTCCATGCCGATCAGGGTGCCGCGCCGGTTCTGGCAGAGCTCCATGATCGCGCCGATGAACTCGCTGGGCGCGAGGATCGTCGCGCGGACGACCGGCTCGTACACCTTGTCGATCTTGCCCTCGGGGAACTCGCTCGGGTTCGTGACCGTGTGCTCGCTGCCGTCCTCCATGAGCACGCGGTAGACCACGTTGGGGGCGGTGGCGATCAGGTCGAGGCCGAACTCGCGCTCCAGGCGCTCGCGGATCACGTCCAGGTGGAGCAGGCCGAGGAAGCCGACGCGGAAGCCGAAGCCGAGCGCCGCGGAGGTCTCCGGCTCGTAGACGAGCGCGGCGTCGTTGAGCTGGAGCTTGTCCAGCGCCTCGCGCAGGTCCGGGTACTCCGAGCCGTCCAGCGGGTAGAGGCCCGAGAAGACCATCGGCTTCGGGTCCTTGTAGCCGCCGAGCGCCTCGGTGGCGCCCTTGGACTGCGAGGTGATCGTGTCGCCGACCTTGGACTGGCGGACGTCCTTCACGCCGGTGATGAGGTAGCCCACCTCGCCGACGCCCAGGCCGTCGGCCGGCAGCATCTCCGGCGAGTTGGTGCCGATCTCCAGGAGTTCGTGGGTGGCGCCGGTCGACATCATCCTGATGCGCTCGCGCTTGTTGAGCTGCCCGTCGATGACGCGCACGTAGGTGACGACGCCCCGGTAGGAGTCGTAGACCGAGTCGAAGATCATCGCGCGGGCGGGGGCGTCGGCGACGCCGACCGGGGCCGGTACGTCCCGGACCACGCGGTCGAGCAGCGCCTCGACGCCCATGCCGGTCTTCGCGGAGACCTTGAGCACGTCCTCCGGCTGGCAGCCGATGAGGTTGGCCAGCTCCTCGGCGAACTTCTCCGGCTGCGCGGCCGGCAGGTCGATCTTGTTGAGGACCGGGACGATGGTGAGGTCGTTCTCCATCGCCAGGTAGAGGTTGGCGAGCGTCTGCGCCTCGATGCCCTGGGCCGCGTCCACCAGCAGGATCGTGCCCTCGCAGGCCGCCAGCGATCGCGAGACCTCGTAGGTGAAGTCGACGTGACCGGGGGTGTCGATCATGTTCAGGATGTGCGTGGTGCCCTGGTCCGGCCCTTCGCCCGGCGCCCAGGGCAACCGGACCGCCTGGGACTTGATCGTGATGCCGCGCTCCCGCTCGATGTCCATGCGGTCGAGGTACTGAGCGCGCATCTGCCGCTGGTCGACCACACCGGTGAGCTGGAGCATCCGGTCGGCGAGCGTGGACTTGCCGTGGTCGATGTGCGCGATGATGCAGAAGTTGCGGATCAGAGCCGGGTCGGTACGGCTCGGCTCGGGCACGTGGGGAGGAGTCGCGGGCACGCAGGGTCTCGTCTCGGGGCGATGTCGGATCGATACGTAGGCTCCATGGTCCCATGCCCGGCGGCCGACGCCCGGTTTGGGCGGCCCCGAGGGGGGCTGATACCGTGGACAGCTGTGTCCCGTGTGCCCTCTCAGCCGCGAGGCGCATCCAGAAGGAACACCGAACCTGTAAAGGCTCTTTTCGTGGCGAACATCAAGTCCCAGATCAAGCGGAACAAGACGAACGAGAAGGCGCGCCTGCGCAACAAGGCCGTCAAGTCCTCGCTCAAGACCGCGATCCGCAAGGCCCGTGAGGCCGTCGCCGCCGGCGACCTCGAGCAGGCCACCGTCGCCGCTCGTGCCGCCTCGCGTCAGCTCGACAAGGCTGTCTCGAAGGGTGTCATCCACAAGAACGCCGCCGCCAACAAGAAGTCGGCGCTGGCCACCAAGGTTGCCTCCCTCCAGGGCTGAGCTCTGATGTGAACGGCCGTACGGGACCCAGCGGGCCCTCTCTCCCGCTCCCGCCCGGCCACCCCGGGCTCGTGCGCGGACGCGTTCGCCACGCGGGTACGAGCCCATCGGCTTGAACGTCGAAGGCCCCGCCGCCTCCTTCCCCAGGAGACGGCGGGGCCTTCGGCGTGCGGGGGGTCGGTCCGTGAGGGGGGAGGGGGGCCGTGCCTTGTGGTGGCCGTGCCTTCCGGGGGCTGTGCCCATGAGGGGCCGCGCCCTGTGGGGGGCGTGCCCTGCGGGGGGCGTGCCCTGCGGGGGGCCGTGCCCTGCGGGGGCCGTGAAGAGCCGATGCCGGCCGTACGGGGTCGGCCCGTACCGCTCCGGTCGCGTGCGGCCCGGTCAGGTGCCCCGGCGCATCCTCGCCGCCCGTGCCACCGTCACGACCGCCTTCTCCAGGGCGTACTCCGGGTCGTCACCGCCGCCCTTCACCCCCGCGTCCGCCTCGGCGACCGCGCGCAGCGCCAGCGCGACCCCGTCCGGGGTCCAGCCGCGCATCTGCTGGCGCACGCGGTCGATCTTCCAGGGCGGCATCCCCAGCTCACGCGCCAGGTCGGCGGGGCGACCGCCCCGGGCCGAGGAGAGCTTGCCGATGGCCCGTACGCCCTGCGCGAGCGCGCTGGTGATCAGCACGGGCGCGACTCCGGTCGAGAGCGACCAGCGCAGGGCTTCCAGGGCCTCGGCCGCCCGTCCCTCGACGGCCCGGTCGGCGACGTTGAAGGAGGACGCCTCGGCACGGCCCGTGTAGTACCGCCCGACGACGGCCTCGTCGATCGTCCCGTCCACGTCGGAGGTCAGCTGGGCGACCGCGGACGCCAGCTCCCGGAGGTCGCTGCCGATCGAGTCGACGAGGGCCTGGCACGCCTCCGGCGTGGCCGAGCGCCCGAGCGCCCGGAACTCCTGCCGCACGAACGTCAGCCGCTCCGCCGGCTTCGTCGTCTTCGGGCAGGCCACCTCCCGCGCCCCCGCCTTCCGCGCGGCGTCGAGCAGGCCCTTGCCCTTGGCGCCGCCCGCGTGGAGGAGGACGAGGGAGATGTCCTCGACCGGGTCGCCGAGGTAGACCTTGACGTCCTTGACCGTGTCGGCGGAGAGGTCCTGCGCGTTCCGCACGACCAGGACCTTGCGCTCGGCGAAGAGCGAGGGACTGGTGAGCTCCGCGAGCGTCCCGGGCTGGAGCTGTTCGGGCGCGAGGTCGCGCACGTCCGTGTCGGCGTCGGCGGCGCGGGCGGCCGCCACCACCTCCTGGACGACGCGGTCGAGGAGCAGGTCCTCCTGCCCCACGGCGAGCGTCACGGGGCCGAGGAGGTCGTCGGGGGAAGTCTTTCTGGTGGCCATCGCGCTCCAGCATCCCACGGGCCACCGACAGCCCGGTTCAGGGACGGCGGACGCCGGGGGCGCCGGGCCCTTCGGACAGCGGGGTCCGCCGACGGCAGGCCCACAGGCGGCGGGCCCCACGGACGGCCAGGACCCACGGGCGGCCGTACCCGAGAATGGCGGGGTGAGTGAACGACACGTACTGGTGCTCCCCGACCGCGACGCCGCCGAGGAGGTCGCCGGGGAGCTTCCCGACCGCTTCGGCCTCGCCGAGGAACCCCAGCTCGTACGGGACGCCCTGGCCGGGGAGGACGACGCCGAGGACGCGCAGTGGCTGGTGGTCGTCGAGGACCCCGACGGCCGGCTCGACCCGGCGGCCCTCGACGGGCTGGCCGCCGAGTACGAGGGCTGGTTGGAGGCGCCTTAGCCGGTCGTCGGCTTCGTGGGCACGATCTGGACGTCGAGGTCGATGGCGATGCTGGACCCGACGACCGCGATGCCGCGCGCGAGCAGCGTCTGCCAGGTGAGGGTGAAGTCCTCCCGGTGCAGTTCGGTGGTGGCCCGGCAGGCGCACCGGGTCTCGCCCTCCAGCCCGCTCCCGAGACCCAGGTACTGGGTGTCGAGCGTCACCGTGCGGCTCACCCCGTGGAGGGTGAGCGCCCCGGTCACGGCCCAGCGGCTGCCGCCCCGGTGGGTGAAGCGTTCGCTGTAGAACTCCAGCGTCGGATGGAGACCGACGTCGAGGAAGTCGCCGGACCGCAGGTGGTCGTCGCGCATCCGCACCCCGGTGTCGATGGAGGCCGCGTCGATGACGACGTGCATCGCGGAGTCCTCCATGCGGTCGGCGATCCGCACCGCGCCCGCGAAACTGCTGAACCGGCCGTGGATCCGGGCCAGCCCGATGTGCCGGGCCGTGAAGCCGATCTGCGAGTGCGTCGGGTCGATCTCCCAGTCGCCCGGCTCCGGGAGCGGGGGCTGCGGGGCGACCTGGAGCAGGACGTCGCCGAGGCCGGTGTGACCGCCCTCGGTGACGACGGCGGTGCCGTGCTGCGGGGTGTATCCCTCGGCGGTGACCACCAGCCGGTACTCACCCGCCGGCACGGTCACGAACGCGCTGCCGTACGGGTCGGTCTCCCCGGACAGCACCTTGCGTCCCGCGGTGTCGCTGATGACGAACTCGGCCTGCCGGACCGGTTCGTGCACGGGGTCGAGCACCCGGCAGCTCAGCACTCCCGCCGAGGACGGGACGACGAGACCGGCGAGCGGCCCGCCCCGGGCGGCACCCGCCACGCGCTTCCCGAAGAGACGATCGAACATTCTTCACATACCCCTGTGCGGTTCATTCATTATGCAACGAAGTCGCATTCGATCACCATTGACCCGTTCGAGGCAAACAGGGCAAGTGTCGGCAAGTGTTACCGAGGGTCCGAATTGAGAGGCCGGCTCCGCGCGGCGGGGGGAAGACCGATCGGGGGACCGGCTCCGCGCGACGAGCGGAAAGCCCCGTCGAGGGACCGGCTCCGTACGGAGGGCGGGAAAGCCGGGCGAGGTCCGGTGGCACCGGCACCCGGCCGTGGAACCGGCACCCGGCCGCGACACCGACGGACTCGCGCGGACGCCGGCGGACCGACCCGGCCGCCCTCCTCACCCGCCCCCGGGTACGGCCACGAGCGACCGCCCCTCCTCCACCACCGCGACCGCCCCGTCCCGATCGGTCCGCAGCACCCGCGCCCCACCGTCCCGCAGCGCCTCCACCGTCCGGGACGAAGGATGTCCGTACGGGTTGTCCCGTCCCACTGAGACCAGCGCGAGCCTGGGCCGCACGGCCCGTATCAGCCCCGGGTCCTGATGCGCGGACCCGTGGTGGGCCACCTTGAGCACGTCCACCGGGGCCAGCTCCGGACGGAGCCGCGACAGTGCCCGCTGCGCCGGTGGCTCAAGGTCCCCGAGGAGCAACAGGCTCAGTCCCCCGGCGGTACGGACGAGCAGCACGACGCTGGCGTCGTTGGGCCCCTCGAAGAGTCCCCCGCCGTCCGCCGGGGGCCAGAGCACCCGCCACTCCAGGCCCCCGGCCCTCCGCACCTCCCCCGGCTCGGCACGGACCAGCGGCACACCGGCGGCGGCCGCCGTCCGCCTCACGAACGCGGCCTGCGCGGGCGGCTCCTCGAGCCCGGTGGTCTGGATCGCGCCCACCGACCGCCCCCGCAGCACGCCCGGCAGCCCGGTCACGTGGTCCGCGTGGAAGTGGGTGAGCACCAACAACGGCACGCGTCTCACGCCGAGTTCACGCAGGCAACGGTCCACCGGTACGGGATCGGGGCCCGCGTCCACCACGACGGCGGAGTCCTCGCCCGCCGCGAGCACGGTCGCGTCCCCCTGCCCCACCTGGCACATCGCGAACACCCAGCCCGGCGGCGGCCATCCGGTGGCCCACCGGGTCAGCGGCGCCGGACGGACCACGGCGAGCAGGAGCAGAACGGCGGCGAGGCCGCCGATCGCGCCCCGGTACGGCAGCCTGCGCGCCCCGAGGACCACGGCCGCGGTGAGCAGCGCGAGGGCCAGCCCGCCCCACCACCCGTCGGGCCAGGCCGACTCCGCCCCCGGCAGCGCCCCGCCGGTGCGCGCCACCCGCGCGATCCACCCGGCCGGCCACCCCGCCAGCCACGCCAGGCCCTCCGCACCCGGCGTCCAGAGCGGCGCCAGTCCCAGCGCGGCGAACCCGAGCACCGTCGCGGGCGCCACCGCGAGTTCGGCGAGGAGGTTGGCCGGGACCGCGACCAGGCTGACCCGGGCGGCGAAGACCGCCACGACCGGTGCGCACACCGCCTGTGCCGCCAGGGCCGCGGCCAGCGCCTCCGCGAGCCGGCCGGGCACCTTGCGGCGCCGCAGCGCGTCGCTCCACCGGGGTGCGACGGTCAGCAGCGCCCCGGTGGCCAGGACCGAGAGGAGGAAACCATAACTCCGCGCGAGCCACGGATCGTAGAGCACCAGGACGAGGACGGCGGCGGACAGTGCGGGGATCAGCGATCTCCGGCGGCCGGTGCCGATCGCGAGCAGCGCGACGAGACCGCAGGCCGCGGCGCGCAGCACGCTCGGATCGGGCCGGCAGACGACCACGAAGGCGAGCGTCAGACATCCTCCCGTCGTCGCGGTCACCCGCAGCGACAGACCGAGGCGGGGCGCGAGTCCGCCCCGTTCCGCCCGGTGCGCTCGACCGGGACGCCCGATCAACAGGAGCAGCACGATGGTCAGGTTGCTGCCGGACACCGCCAGGAGGTGCGTGAGGTCGGTCGCCTCGAAGGCGTCCCGCAGGTCGGGGCCGATCCGCGAGGTGTCCCCCACCACCAGGCCGGGCAGCAGCGCCCGCGCGTCCGGCGCGAGCCCTTCGGTCGCCCTCCGCAGTCCCGCGCGCAGGTCTCCCGCCGTTCGTTGCAGGGCGTTCGGCGGCCCGACGATCCGGGGCGGTTCCGTTCCGCCGATCCTGAGCACCGCCGCGAACGGCTCCCCCGGGTTCATCGGCGGCGCGAGCCGGGCGTCGGTCCGCAGCCGTGTGGAGGGCGGGAGCCGCAGCCATTCCTCCCGGCTCTCCCCCGCCGTCACGAGCAGGCGGACCGGGGTCCGGGTCCGGTGGACCGAACCGTCCGGGCGCTCGACCCGGGTCACCTCGCCGTCCAGGACGATCGAGACCGGAACCGTCGTGTCGCCCCGCACCTTGGGCCGGGTGAGCCGTGGGTCGGAGGCCACCGTCACTTCCAGTCGTGCCCGCGCGTACTCCTCGGCCAGGGCCGGTACGGGACCGCGCCGCAGGTCCGCCGCGTGCAGCCCCGCCGAGGCGCCCCCGGCCGCGGCGCACAGCAGGACCCCCGCCCACGCGGTGGCCCGCAGCCGCCGCCCGGACGCGGCCCTCCCGGCCACGCCCCGAACACCGTCCGGGTCCCCGCGCCGCCGGAACGGGCCCCGCGCCAGCAGGACCGCCGCTCCCACCACGCAGACGGCGACCCCGGCCGCCGTCCACCACCCGGCAGGGCCCACGGCACAGGCCGCCGCCGCCCAGGCGGCCCCCGCGAGGGGGACGAGCCGCAGGTCGGCCGGTCCCTCCCGCCATCGCGGTTCCCCCGTCGCCGGTTCCTCCCCCGCCTCCCCGTCCCGTTTCACGGCCGGACCAGCGGTTCGAGGTCGGCGAACCTGCGCTCACCGATGCCGTTGACCTCCCGCAGCTCGCCCACCGAACGGAAACCGCCGTGCTGCGTGCGGTGGGCGACGATGTGCCGGGCGAGGACCGGTCCGACGCCCGGGAGGGTGTCGAGTTGTTCCACCGTCGCCGTGTTGAGGCTCACCGGAACCCCCGGCCCTCCTCCGCCGGTCCCGCCGTCCCTCGGGGCGGGACCGCCCGCCCCCGTGCCCGGTACGCCGACCAGGACCTGCTCGCCGTCCGACAGGACACGGGCCCGGTTGACCCCGGTGAGGTCGGCGCCGGGTTCCACCCCGCCCGCCGCGCGCAGGGCGTCCGCCACCCGCGAGCCCGCGGGCAGGGTGAGGACCCCCGGCCTGCGCACCTTGCCGCCGACGTCGACGACGACCTTCGCCCCGGAGACCCCGGCGCCCCCGGAAGCCCCGGCCGCTCCGCCGCTCCCGGACACCCCGATGGCGTCGGCGGGGACGGACGGCGCGCGCGCCGCCCCCGGTTCGGGCCCCGGCTCCGTCCCGGTCCGCGCGACGGGTACGGCCGCCGCGGGGGCGGCACGGACGACCTCGGGAGCGCGCACCGGCTCCGGCCGCCCCGTCCAGAAGTACCCGCCCGCGAGGCCCACCGCCGCCAGCAGGACCACCGTCAGCGCGGCCAGCGTCCTCGGTTCGAGGCCGCACCGGGTCTGCGCCCACACCGGCAGCCGGTCGCGGAACCCCGCCGCCGGCCGTCCCCGCGCCCTTCGCGGGGAGCCCCCTCCCCGTGGTGCGGGCGCACCCGCGCCGGCCGACGGCCCGGACGTCTCCGCCCCTGTCCCCGTCCCTGCCGCCGGTTCCGGCGTCGGCGTCGGCGTCGGCGGAAAGAGTGCGTCCCCCCGCCGCCGTACATCTCCGCCGGTCCTCCTCACGGCCTCCGGGGCCGGGGCGGACGCACCCACCCCTCGGGGGACGGACGTGCCCCCGGCCTCGAAGACGGCCGTGTTCCCGAGGCCGGGAACCGCCCCGGTCGTGGTCCCGAAGGGGGTCGATGCGTCGGATGCGATACGTGTACGAAGCGTCATGCCCGTGACGGTAGGGAGCGCGGAAGCCCCGTGCCGGGCTCGATCACGGTCCGTGGACAGGGGCTCCGTTGTGGAGAACTCCGTCACCCCCACGGGTGACCGAACGCCTCAGCACGGCGAGACGACCACCGCGAGGAGCCCGGGACCCGTGTGGGCGCCGATGACCGCGCCCACCTCGCTGACGTGGAAGCCCTCGATGCCCGGCACGCGTTCCCTGAGCCGGTCCGCGAGCGTCGCGGCCCTCTCCGGCGCGGACAGGTGGTGCACGGCGATGTCCACCGCCCCGCTCCCCGCCCGCTCCACCGCGATCTCCTCCAGGCGTGCGATGGCCTTCGAGGCCGTCCGCACCTTCTCCCGCAGCTCGATCCGCCCGTCGTCGAGTTCGAGGAGGGGCTTCACCGCGAGCGCGGAGCCGAGCAGCGCCTGCGCGGCACCGATGCGGCCGCCCTTGCGCAGGTAGTCCAGGGTGTCGACGTAGAAGTAGGCGGAGGTTCCCGCCGCACGCTTCTCGGCCGCCGCGACCGCCTCGTCGAGCGAGCCGCCGGCCTCCGCGGTCCGTGCCGCGGCCAGGGCGCAGAAGCCCAGGGCCATCCCGACCATGCGGGTGTCCACCACCCGTACCGGTACGGGTGCGTCCCTCGCCGCGAGCACGGCGGCGTCGTGGGTTCCGGAGACCTCGGCGGACAGGTGGAGCGAGACGACGCCCCGCGCGCCGGCCTCGGCCGCTTCCCGGTACGCCTCGGCGAAGACCTCGGGGCTCGGGCGCGAGGTGGTGACGGACCGTCGTTTCTGGAGGGCCTCGGCGAGTGCCTGGGCCGAGATCTCGGTGCCCTC
Organism: Streptomyces sp. NPDC041191; assembly: GCF_055591945.1. Taxonomy (NCBI): domain Bacteria; kingdom Bacillati; phylum Actinomycetota; class Actinomycetes; order Kitasatosporales; family Streptomycetaceae; genus Streptomyces; species Streptomyces sp. NPDC041191. The sequence continues at coordinate 96,306 of NZ_JBVIZC010000005.1, forward strand.
CTCAAGGGCGCGGTCGCCGATGACGACGGTCAGCGGGACCGTGGTGATGGCGTGCCGCTCCCTCGTCTGGCGTGGCAGATAGGCCGTGGAATCGGTGACGATCGCGACATGCCGGGACATGACCGGGAGGTTACCCGCCGGGGCCGCTCCGCGGCACTCCGGCCCCCGGCGGGCGCCGGTGCGCGTCCGGCCGGTTCTCCGCGCGACCACCCCCGGCGGGCGGCCCCGGCGCGGCCGTTCCGTCAGGTGGTGGTCTCCGGGCGGGCCGACTTCTCCCAGGGGTGGGCGGTCGACCGGGGATCGGGCCCCGTGATCGCGGACGGCCCGCTTCCGGCCCCGGACCCCGCCCGGCCGGCGGTCCCGGCGGCCCCGGCGGAACTCTTCCGCTCCTCCGCACCGGCCTCCGGCGCGGTCCCCGACGTGGTCCAGTGGCGCAGGGCCCCGGCCTCGACGTCGATCTGGGCGCTGAGCGCCGACAGGTCGTCCTCGGCGAACCGTACGGCCCGGTCGCGGGCGGCGCGGCGCAGCGCGTCGGCCGAACCCGTGATCCGCTCGGTCCGCGCGACGAGTTCGGGAAGCTGTCCGGCCACCCATGTCCGGTCGGGCTCCCGCTCCAGACGCTTGAGGTCCGCGTCCAGTTCGAGCCCGTGCGCGCTGAGCCGGTGGAACAGGTCGAGGGACTCCTTCAGCGAGGCGTCCTGCCCGACTCCCGCCTGAAGCGCTTCCTGCGTGGCGCGCATCGAGGTGCGCAGCGAGAGCCGCAGCCGGGCCAGCTCCCCGGCGGTCCCCGCCTGCCCGAAGCTCTTGGCCCGCAGCGTGGTGTCCTCCACCGTGCGCCGGGCCTGGTCCAGGGTGCGGTCGACACCGCGCTTGGCGGCCTTGGTCACCTTCACGGCGGCGTACACCCCGAGCACCACGAAGGACAAGAAGAGCAGGGCCATGATCGTGACAATCGTGGCTTCCATGGGCGCCCCTCCGGCATCGGTCGACTCACCACACGGCTGTGGTTCTTCCACGGTAAACGGAACGGGCAGGCCGCGGGTTCCCTCGGAACCCCCAACCTGCCCGTAGGGGAAACCCCCCATGCGCGGCCGTTCACCGGCCGCGCGCCGCTAACCGGCGACGATGTTGACCAGCTTCGGCGCGCGCACGATCACCTTGCGGATCTCGGCGCCGCCCAGCGCGGCGACCACGTGCGGGTCGGCCAGCGCCAGCGTCTCCAGCTCCGCGTCCGTGATCGACGGGGAGACCTCCAGACGGGCCTTGACCTTGCCCTTGATCTGCACGACGCAGGTCACGGTCTCGTCCACGACGTACGCCGGGTCGGCCACCGGGAAGTCCTGGTGGACGACCGACTCGGTGTGGCCCAGCCTGCGCCACAGCTCTTCGGCGATGTGCGGCGCCAGCGGGGCGACCAGCAGGACCAGCTGTTCGGCGACGGTCCGGGAGACCGCGCCGCCGGACTTGGTCAGGTGGTTGTTCAGCTCGGTGATCTTGGCGATGGCGGTGTTGAAGCGCATCGCGGCCATGTCCTGCGCGACGCCGTCGATCGCCTTGTGCAGGGCGCGCAGCGTGTCCTCGTCGGGCGCGGTGTCCACGACGGTGACCTCGCCGGTCGACTCGTCGACGATGTTGCGCCACAGCCGCTGGAGCAGCCGGTACTGGCCGACCACCGCGCGCGTGTCCCAGGGGCGGGACACGTCCAGCGGGCCCATCGCCATCTCGTACAGGCGCAGGGTGTCGGCGCCGTACTCGGCGCAGATCTCGTCCGGCGTCACGGCGTTCTTCAGGGACTTGCCCATCTTGCCCAGGACGCGGGAGACCTTCTCGCCCTGGTACCAGAAGCCGCCGTCGCGCTCCTCGACCTCGGCCGCCGGAACGGCGATCCCGCGCGCGTCCCGGTAGACGAACGCCTGGATCATGCCCTGGTTGTACAGCTTGTGGAAGGGTTCGGCCGAGGAGATGTGGCCCAGGTCGAACAGGACCTTGGACCAGAAGCGCGCGTACAGCAGGTGGAGCACGGCGTGCTCGGCGCCGCCGACGTACAGGTCCACTCCGCCGGTCGGCATGCCCTCGCGCGGGCCCATCCAGTACTGCTCGACGGCCGGGTCGACCAGCTTCTCGGAGTTGTGCGGGTCCAGGTAGCGCAGCTCGTACCAGCAGGAACCGGCCCAGTTGGGCATGGTGTTGGTCTCGCGGCGGTACTTCTTGGGGCCGTCGCCCAGGTCCAGGGTGACGTTCACCCAGTCCTCGTTGCGGGAGAGCGGGGTCTCCGGGCGGGTGTCCGCGTCGTCCGGGTCGAAGGTGCGCGGCGAGTAGTCCTCGACCTCCGGCAGCTCCAGCGGCAGCATCGACTCGGGCAGCGAGTGGGCGACGCCGTCCTCGTCGTAGACGATCGGGAAGGGCTCACCCCAGTACCGCTGGCGGCTGAACAGCCAGTCGCGCAGCCGGAAGTTGACCGTGCCCTCGCCGATGCCCCGGTCGGCCAGCCAGGCGGTGATCCTGGCCTTGGCCTCGACGACGCCCAGGCCGTCCAGCGAGATCTCGTCGTTGGCCGAGTTGACCAGCTTCGCCTCGTAGGAGGCGAAGGCGTCGTCCCAGGTGGAGGGGTCGGTGCCGCGGTCGTCCGAGGGCTCGACGACGCAGCGCATCGGCAGCTCGAAGGCGCGCGCGAAGGCGAAGTCGCGGCTGTCGTGCGCCGGGACCGCCATGATGGCGCCGGTGCCGTAGCCCATCAGGACGTAGTCGGCGACGAAGACCGGGACCCGCTCGCCGCTGACCGGGTTGGTCGCGTACGCGCCGGTGAAGACGCCGGTCTTGTCCTTGGCCTCGGCCTGGCGCTCGACGTCGGACTTGGAGGCGGCCTGCTTGCGGTAGGCGTCGACGGCCTCGGCCGGGGTGGCGTGGCCACCGGTCCACACGTCGTGGGTGCCTTCGGGCCAGGCGGCCGGGACGATCTTCTCGACCAGCTCGTGCTCGGGCGCCAGGACCATGTAGGTGGCGCCGAACAGGGTGTCCTGGCGGGTGGTGAAGACGGTGATGGCGCCGGCGTCGCCGACCCGGAAGTCGACGCGGGCGCCCTCGGAGCGGCCGATCCAGTTCCGCTGCTGCAGCTTGATGGCCTCGGGCCAGTCCAGCGCGTCCAGGTCGTCGAGCAGGCGGTCCGCGTAGGCGGTGATCCGCATGTTCCACTGGCGCAGCTTGGACTTGAAGACGGGGAAGTTGCCGCGCTCGGAGCGTCCGTCGGCGGTGACCTCCTCGTTGGCCAGGACGGTGCCCAGGCCGGGGCACCAGTTGACGGGCGCGTCGGAGGCGTACGCCAGGCGGTACCCGCCCAGGACGTCGGAGCGCTCGGCGGCGCTCAGCTCGCTCCACGCGCGCGTGGAGCCGGGAACCTCACGCGTGCCGTTCTCGAACTGCTCGACCAGCTCGGCGATCGGGCGGGCCCGGCCGGCCTCGTCGTCGTACCAGGAGTTGAAGATCTGCAGGAAGATCCACTGGGTCCACTTGTAGTACTCCGGGTCGATCGTCGCGAACGACCGGCGCTTGTCGTGGCCCAGGCCCAGCCGGCGCAGCTGGACCTTCATGTTCTCCATGTTGGCCTCGGTGGACACGCGCGGGTGCGTGCCCGTCTGCACGGCGTACTGCTCGGCCGGCAGACCGAAGGCGTCGAAGCCCAGGGTGTGCAGCACGTTGTGGCCGGACATGCGCGCGTGGCGGGCGAAGACGTCCGTCGCGATGTAGCCCAGCGGGTGCCCGACGTGCAGTCCCGCGCCCGAGGGGTACGGGAACATGTCCATGATGAACTTCTTGGGCCGGGCGGCGACCGCCGGATCGCCCGCCAGGTCACCGGTGGGGTTGGGAGCCTCGTACGTGCCCTCGGCGTCCCAGAAGTCCTGCCAGCGTGCCTCGATGTCGGCGGCCATGGCCGCCGTGTAGCGATGCGGAGCCGCCGTCTCGGCGGCCGTATTGATCTCGGTCATGGTCCTTGAAGCTCCATCGATCGTCTCTGCCCACGGCCACTGACCGCCCGAAATGAAAAATCCCCTCGCACAGGAGGGGATGCCGCGCCGACTCCGACGGAATGTCTGTCACCCGTCGGGACTGGTCAGCGCGGCTCGGTAAGCAGGAGGCGTACGGCACGCATGGCGCCAGGGTACCGCAGCGCCCGAGCGGGCCGCACCGGCGTTCCGGGACCGGGACGCGAGAAAGCGGGCCACCCGATCCGGGTGACCCGCTCTCCCCTCCACAAGCCTTCCGTGGAGTTCCTGTGGAGCTAAGGAGAATTGAACTCCTGACCTCCTGCATGCCATGCAGGCGCTCTACCAACTGAGCTATAGCCCCTTGCTTTCCGTCCCCGTGTCGGTTTCCCTCGCGGCGACAGACAGAACATTAACCGGCTCCCCGGCAGATCTCCAAATCGATTCCCGGGGCCCTTCCGGCCCTCCGGGTAGGGTCGCCGACTGTGTCCGTCTCCCCGCTCTCGAAAACCCGCGCCCGGCCGTGGCCCCTGGTCACCGCCGCCGCGGTCTGCCTGCTCTCGCTCACGGCCTTCTGGGTGGCGCAACGCCTCGCCCACGTGAACATGCTCGACGTGATGGTCTACCGGGCGGAGGGGGAGACGGTCCGGGCCGGCGGCGACCTGTACGCGATGCGGGCCACCTCGGCCAACCTGGGCATGACCTATCCGCCCTTCGCGGCCCTGCTGTTCGTCCCGCTGACCCTGGTGGGCGTCCCGCTGATGCGGACGCTCGCCACCGCGGGGAACCTGCTCCTGGTGGTCGCCCTGGTCCAGCTGTCGGTCCAACTGGTCCGCCCGTCGCTGTCCCGCCCGGCCCTGTGGCGGACGACACTCTGGATCGCCGCGGCCGTGGTCTGGTGCGAGCCGGTGTGGACGACGCTGCGGTACGGACAGATCAACCTGCTCATAGCGGTGGCGGTGCTCTGGGACCTGACGCGGCGCGAGAGCAGCCGCTGGGCCGGCCTCGGCATCGGCCTGGCCACTGCGGTGAAGCTCACACCGGGGCTCTTCGTGGTCCTGCTGCTCGTCGCCGGCCTGCTGCTGTGGCGCCGGGACCGCTCCTGGAACCGGTGGCTGCGCACGGCGGCGACGGCGACCGGGGTGTTCCTCGGGACGACGCTGGCCGTGGCGCTCGTCCTGCCCGCGGACTCGAAGAGGTTCTGGACGGAGACCCTGTTCGAGACCGGCCGGGTCGGTTTCGCCGAGGAGACCGCCAACCAGTCGATCCGGGGCGTCCTGGCGCGGCTGATGCACACCGACGATCCGGGCACGTGGTGGGCGGTGACGGCGGCCGTCCTCGGCGGCGCGGCCATGGTGGTGGCCGTACGGGCCGCGCTGCGCGGCGACAGGGCCGTGGCGGTGGTCGTCTGCGCCTTCACCGCCCTGATGATCAGCCCGATCTCGTGGTCCCACCACTGGGTCTGGTGCGTGCCGCTGCTGATCCTGCTCGCGGACCGCTCCCCGCGCGCGTGGGCGGTGACGGGGGCCGTGGCCCTGGTGTTCGCGTCGTTCGCGCTGTGGTGGGTCCCGCACGACCCGGGCCGCCCCGAACTGGACCAGAACGCGGGGCAGATGCTGCTCTCCGCCGTCTATCCGCTGACGGCGACGGCGCTGCTGCTGGGGTACGTGCTGACGCGGCGGCGCCGGGCCGTGACCGGGGAGCGGGGCCTTCCGGAGAACGGGCGCCGGGCCGGGACCGGGGAACGGGATCTTCCGGAGAACGGGAGCCGATCCGCGGCCGGGGAGCGGAGCCTTCCGGAAGACCGGCGTCAGGCCGTGGCGAAGGAGTAGAACCGCTTGAGGGTGCAGTGCTCGTCGAGGAGCCGGCCGTAGATCGGCTCCCCCTCCAGCTCCCGGTAGGTCTCGATCGGGTCGCCTTTTATGATCAGCGCCCGCGCGCACTCCTCGCACCAGTACTGGAAACCGGGGTTGACGGGGTCCATGTCGCGCACGATGGGCGTGCCGCTGCCGCACCAGTCGCACTTCCGCCTGTGTGCACCCATCAGTCAGCTCCAGCTGTGGCCGCAGGTCGTGCACCCACAGGACACCCTGCCGTTGTCGCCGAGCACGTGGGTCACCCTCCCGTCCGGATCTTCGTCCCCCTCCGGCCGTCCGATTCTGCCATGGCCCCGCAAGGGGGTCGGCGGACTTGGCACGAGAACCCCCCGGCGACGGGGCCGCGGAGCGGGAAGGACGGGGGAACGACGAATCCCGCCCCCTGATGGGGACGGGATTCGGTGACCGTGGAGCTAAGGAGAATTGAACTCCTGACCTCCTGCATGCCATGCAGGCGCTCTACCAACTGAGCTATAGCCCCTCGTGTTCTTCGCGCTCCGCGCTGCGAACAAGAAGAACTCTAGCCTGTGACCTGCCGGAAAGTGAAATCCGGGTCCGGCGGGCCGGTCGCGGGAGCTCAGTCGTCGTCGCCGAGGACCGGTGTGGGCAGCGTGCCGGCGTTGTGCTCCGTCAGGCGCCAGCCGCGCGCGCCCTCGCCGAGGATGGACCAGCAGCAGTTGGAGAGCCCGCCCAGGCTCTCCCAGTGCCGGGACTCCAGGCCCAGGAGCCGGCCGATGGTGGTGCGGATGGTGCCGCCGTGGCTGACCACCACGAGCGTGCCGTTCTCCGGGAGCTTGTCGGCGTGCTCCAGGACCACCGGGGCGGCCCGGTCGGCCACCTCGGTCTCCAGCTCGCCGCCGCCCCGGCGCACGGGCTCGCCGCGCTTCCACGCGGCGTACTGCTCGCCGTACCGCGCCACGATCTCCTCGTGGGTCAGTCCCTGCCACTCCCCCGCGTACGTCTCGCGCAGGGCGGCGTCGTGGGCGACGTCGAGGCCGGTGAGGGCGGCGAGCTCGGCGGCGGTGGCCACCGCCCGCTTCAGGTCGGAGGCCACGACGGCGTCCGGTTCGAGCGCGGTGAGCAGCCGTGCGGCCCGGCGCGCCTGGGCGACGCCGGTCTCCGTCAGCTCGATGTCGGTCGAGCCCTGGAAGCGGCGCTCCAGGTTCCAGGCGGTCTGGCCGTGGCGCCAGAGGACGATGCGGCGGCCACTGCCGCCCCCGGTGGTGCTCAGCTCAGCTCACCGTCCGCTCCGTCCGGGAGCCCGGAGGCGTGGTCCGCGGTGTCGACGCCGGTCAGGGCGGCGTGCTCGGCGCCCTTGCCCCGGGTCTTCAGGGCGTCCTCGGGCAGCTCCAGCTCGGGGCAGTCCTTCCACAGCCGCTCCAGGGCGTAGAAGACCCGCTCCTCGCTGTGCTGGACGTGGACGACGATGTCGACGTAGTCCAGCAGGATCCAGCGCGCGTCGCGGTCGCCCTCGCGGCGGACCGGCTTGGCGCCCAGCTCCTTGAGCAGCCGCTCCTCGATCTCGTCGACGATCGACTTGACCTGGCGGTCGTTGGGTGCGGAGGCGAGCAGGAAGGCGTCGGTGATCGACAGCACGTCGCTGACGTCGTACGCGATGATGTCGTGCGCGAGCCGGTCGGCGGCCGCCTGGGCGGCGGTCTTGACGAGCTCGATGGAACGGTCCGTAGCGGTCACAAGCAGGCTTTCGTCGGCGGTCCAGTACCCCTCCAGGGTCTCACGGACCGCCGACACCGCCGTCTGCCTTTTCCGGAGCGCCGCCGGGACCGCCCCGCCGGGGTGCGGCCGGAGCGGTCCCGGGGCGCGCTCCGGAAGCGACCCGGCCGCCCGGGGGGCGGACGGGACCTCCGGAGAACACGCCCTACCGGGCTCCCCGGGCCTTGTAGTCCCGGCCCAGGACCACGGTGACCGCGGCCGTCCCGGTCGGGCTGCCCTTCTGGACGGAGCCGGCGGGCAGACCCAGCGTCCTGGCCACCTCGACCGCCGTCGCCTTCCGGGCGTCGTCGCCGTAGAGGACCTGGGACTTCTCCCGCGCCGGCGCGCCGGTGGCCCCCACGAAGGCGTAGCCGCCGTTGACCAGGGCGATCCGGGCGGCCTCGGCCGCCTTCCCACCCGATCCGTCCCGCACCGAGACCCGGGGCACCCCGCCCGTCTCCGGGGCGCTGACCTTGCCGCCGAGGACGTCCTTCACCAGGGTGTCGCCCGCGCCCTCGGAGAGCGCGCCGTCCTGCTCCACCGGGAGCAGGGCCGTCTTGTAGGCGCCGACCTTGGCGTGCTCGGCGAGCTTGGCCAGGGAGGCGCCGAGGTCCTTCTCCGGGAGCGAGGGGTCGAGGATCTGCTGGAGGGTCCCGATGGTGACGGTGGCGGCCTCGGGGTCGCCGGAGATCTTCCGCAGCACCCCGTACAGGACCTGGCCGAACCGCCGGAGCTGCTCGGCCCCGGTCTCGCCGGCGGCCCGGTGGGTGGCGTAGGCGACAGCGGCACGGCCGTTCAGCGTCTGCTTCTCGCCCTTCCTGACGAGCGGCTCGCCGCCCTTCTTGGGAGCGGGCACGTCGGTGTCGGTGTCGGTCTCGATGCCGCCGACGATCTCGACGAGGTTCTCCAGGTACGGGGTGTCCAGGCGCCAGGTTCCGGTGATCCGGGTGCCGAGGAGGTTGTCGATCGCCTCCCGGGTGCCGCTGGACCCGTCCTCCTCGACCGACTTGCCGAGGGTGGTCGGGGAGCCCTCGCCGTCGGCGACGACGAGGGAGTTCGGGAGCAGGACCGTGGTGCCCTGGCGGGTGGTCCCGTTCTCCACGAGCAGGGCGGTGGAGGTCCCGCCGCCGGTGGTGTCGTGGAGGTGGACGACGATGGCGTCGCGCTTCTGGGGGCCGCCCGCGGCGGTCCCCTTCTCCTCCGGGGCGGACGTTCCGGGGAGCATGCCCGCGGACCACAGGTAGCCGACGCCGCCGGCGAGGGCGAGTACGAGCGCGACGACGAGCGCGACGAGCCGGTTGCGGCCGCGCCGTCTGGCCTCCTCGCGCCGTTCCGAACGGCTCTCGGTGAACTTGAGCCAGTCGATGACGTCCTCGGAGTCCTCGTCGGGCTCCTCGATGAACGAGAACTGCTCGGTGCGGTACTCGCGGTCGTCGTCCCTCCGGGGCGCGGCGGAGCGCTCGGAGGCGGGGCGCTGGCCGGGGACCCCGGGCGGGGCGGCGACGGGCGCGGCCGGCGGTTCGGGAGCCGCCGGAACGGCCCGGACGGGCTCGGGCGGGGACTGCGACGGGAACGGGGCGGCCCACTGCTGCCCGGTGTCGTGGGAGGGGTGGGCGTAACCCTGCTGGGCGTACGGGTCGTACGGCGGCTGCCAGGTCTCCTGCGACGGCTGCTGGGCGTACGGGTCGTAGCCGTACGCCTGCTGCTGCCGGTCGTCGTACGCCTGCTGCGGCTGCTGCGGGTCGCCGTACGGGTCGTGGTGCCGCTCGGGCGCCTGCCGCTGCGGCTGCTGGTACACCGGCTGCCCGTACTCGTCGTAGCCGATGATCTGCGGCTGCGGACGGTACGGGTCGTACGGGTGCTGCTGGTCGTTCACCGGTCCCCCTCCCCGAAGCTCACTGGTCGCGGTACAGCTGGCGCTTGTCGATGTAGCGCACCACGCCGTCCGGGACCAGATACCAGACGGGGTCGCCCTGGGCGACTCTCGCCCGGCAGTCGGTGGAGGAGATCGCGAGCGCGGGAACCTCGACGAGTGAGACCCCGCCCTTGGGGAGCCCGTCGTCGGTGAGGTCGTGGCCCGGACGGGTGACGCCGATGAAGTGGGCGAGCGAGAAGAGCTCCTCGGCGTCGCGCCAGGTGAGGATCTGCGCCAGCGCGTCGGCCCCGGTGATGAAGAAGAGGTCCGCGTCACCGTTGAGGGAGCTCAGGTCCCTGAGGGTGTCGATGGTGTAGGTCGCGCCGCCGCGGTCGATGTCGATCCGGCTGACCGAGAACTGCGGGTTGGACGCCGTGGCGATGACCGTCATCAGATAGCGGTCCTCGGCCGCGGACACGGCCTTGTGGCTCTTCTGCCACGGCTCCCCGGTCGGCACGAACACCACTTCGTCCAGATGGAACAGGGCGGCGACCTCGCTGGCCGCCACCAGGTGTCCGTGGTGGATCGGGTCGAAGGTTCCGCCCATCACGCCGAGTCGGCGCTTCCCGCGCCCGCCAGTAGGCACTTCCTGCTCTCCCATGCGTGCAGAGCCTACTGGCACGGCGGCGGCCGCCGGATCGGCGGTGTCGGTTCAGCGGTCGCGGTTGAAGCGGGTGGTGATCCACAGCAGCAGAAGCAGGGCACCGAAGGCGCCGAAGCCGGTGAGGTAGGGGCTGAGGCTTTCGTGGTTGCCGCCGTGCTCGGCCCCTTCGGCGAGGGTGACCAGGTGGGCGGCGGTGCTGTGGAGGCTCATCTTCGGCAGACCTATCGATCGGGGGCGGGAGCGGAGACTTCGCGCACATCGTATGCGGGCCGTCCCGGCGTGCTCACGTCGACTCAGGCGTTGGCGTCGCGCTCGGTGTTGCCGTCCGTGCCGTCCGCCGTCCGGCCGCCGTCCGTTCCGTCGGCGGTGCCGGTGGCGTCGCCGCGGTATCCGCGCAGCAGGAACCAGGCGAGCAGGGCGCCGCCCACGATCGAGACGAGCAGCACGATCCGGAGCGTGTCGCCCGGACCCTCTCCCGCGGCGAGCAGGGCGGTGGCGGTGGTGTCCGGCATGTCGGTCGTGCCCTTCGTCCGTCCTCGGCGCCCGAGTTGTCCACAGGCTTCGGCACACGGTAACGCCAACGCCTAGGCTGGGCGCAGTCAGGGGGACGAGCACCGACTCGTACGAACAGGGGGCATCCATGACCGAGAACGTCCAGGGGAGCACGCCGAGCAGGCAGCGGAAGCGGTTCCCCGGCATCTCCTCGCGGGCCTACGAGCACCCGGCCGACCGCTCGGCGCTGGTGGCGCTGCGCAAGCTCAGCGGCTTCGACACGGCCTTCAAGGCGCTCAGCGGGCTGCTGCCGGAACGCAGCCTGCGACTTCTCTACCTCTCGGACTCCGTCCGGGTGAGCGACGCGCAGTTCAGCCACCTCAACGAGATGCTGCGGGACGCCTGTTACATCCTGGACCTGGAGAAGGTCCCGCAGATGTACGTGACGCAGGACCCGAAGCCCCAGGCGATGTGCATCGGTCTGGACGAGCCGATCATCGTGCTGACCACCGGTCTCGTGGAACTCCTCGACGAGGAGGAGATGCGGGCCGTCGTCGGTCACGAGGTCGGCCACGCCCTCTCCGGGCACGCGGTGTACCGCACGGTCCTGCTGTTCCTCACCAGTCTGGCGCTCAAGATCGCCTGGATTCCGCTGGGGACGGTCGCGATCACGGCCGTCGTGACGGCGCTGCGCGAGTGGTTCCGCAAGTCGGAGCTCTCCGCCGACCGGGCCGGGCTCCTCGTGGGACAGGACGTGCGGGCCTCGATGCGCGGTCTGATGAAGGTCGCCGGCGGCAACCACCTGCACGAGATGAACGTGGACGCGTTCCTCGCCCAGGCCGACGAGTACGAGAAAGCCGGTGACCTGCGGGACTCGGTCCTGAAGATTCTCAACGTGCTGCCGCGCTCGCACCCCTTCACCGCCGTCCGGGCGGCGGAGCTGAAGAAGTGGTCGGAGAGCCGCGACTACCAGCGGATCATGGACGGCCACTACCCGAAGCGGTCCGAGGACAAGGACACCTCGGTCACGGACTCCTTCCGCGAGTCGGCCGGGCACTACGCCGAGACCGTACGGAACAGCAAGGATCCGCTGTTCAAGCTGGTCGGGGACATAGCCGGCGGAGCCGGGGACCTGGCGGGCGATCTCGGCGGGCGGCTGCGCAACCGGTTCGGCGGCCAGGGCGCTCCGAAGGCGGACGGGGGGAAGGACTCCCCGAAGGCCGGCGGCGGCGCGGACGGTCAGGGCGAGGGCTGAGCGTTCGGCGCCAGCGCCCCGCACAGCGGCGGGGCGGCGGGCCGGGCCGTGGCGTACGGGTCGGTGACCGCCGGCCCGTCGTCCGCCCCCGGCGCCTCCGCTCCCGCCAGGAGCGGCCTCAGGGAGCCCGTGGTGTCCGGGCCGCACGCCTGTGGTCCGGCCTCCGCGGTGCTGGTCAGCAGCTCGGTGCGGTGCGTCCGCAGGTCCTCGCGGTCGAAGCGGAAGCGCACCGCCCGGTGGACGGTGAAGAGGGACGCGGCGGCCGGTCCGGTGTTCCCGGTGGCCGGGCGGAGGGCGTAGGTGTACGTGTGGTCCGCCGTGACGTCCAGGGTGTCGGGGCCGACCTCCTCGAAGCGCAGGGCGCCCCGCACCCGGACCTCGGGGTCCGCGAGGGCGACCCGGCGCGGGTCGAAGCGGACGAGCCAGGCGGCGAGGGCGTGCCGGCCGTCGTCGGCGGGCGCCTCGACGCTCCGGTCGAACTGTTCCCACTGGTCGGGGTCGAGCAGCAGGCGCGGGGGGCGCACGGTGGCTCCGGACAGGACGCCGGGCTCCAGGGAGGAGGCCACCAGGTAGTCCTTGGCGATGGTGAGGGCGGTGACGACCTGACTCTCGGCGAAGTGAAGGGTGCGTCCCGTGACGGGCAGGTCGATGCCGGCGGCCCCGGTGCGGTGGTGGGCGGCCGGGCTGCGGGCGAAGAGCCGGGCGGGCTCGCCGCCCGGGACGGGGTTCCGGGGGGCGAGCGGGACCACGGTGGTCCGCAGGGGCTCGGCGCGCTGGTCCGCCGGGGGCAGGTACGGGTTGCGGATGCCCAGGTAAACGGCGGTGCCGAAGGCGAGGAGGACGAGCAGGACCAGCAGGCCCGCCTGGCGGGGGCCGCTCCTCCTCTCCCGGGAGGGGAGGCTGCGGACGGCCTGGGCGTGCCCTTCCAGCCGTTCGCGGGCGGAGAACTCCTGGAGGCGGGCAGCGCGGACGAACTCCTCGTCGAAGACGACGGACCGGTACTCGTCCTCACCACCGCCGGGGAACCCCTCGGGCGTCCCTTCGGGCGGGTCGCCACGCCCTGCCATACCTTCAGGGTAGGTCCGCCGGGCCTTCGGTAAACGCCCAGGTACACGACAGATTCGGAAGAATTCCGCCATGAGGGTGCGGGGACGCGGCGAAGACACGGAGGTGGCCGGGCAGCGGGACGCGGTGCGGATCCGGAGGACCGCCGGGGGCTATTCGGGGGACGCGGAGCGTACGGCGGGTGCGCGGGCCGCGGGCGGGGCCGGGCTCGGGGCGTCGACGCCGGTGGTGGCCGGCGACGGGACGCGGTCCTGACGGTTGGCCGCGGCGCCCCGGTAGACGGCGCTGAAGGCGAGGGCGACCATGCCGACCCCCATGACGAGGGCGAGAACCCAGGCGACGGGCCGGTGCCAGCGCGCACGGCCCCGGTAGGGGCGCAGGGCCCCGCCGTGGCGGCCGTAGGGGCTGTCGTCGTCGCCGATGTCGTCGGGCTCGTAGACGGGGCCTGGGAGGTCGGGGTCGCCCCCGTGGAGGTCGTCGTCGGCCGGTCCGCCCGCGCGGGCACGGGCCACCTCGGCCTCGGCGCGGGCCTGGGCCGCGGCCAGGAGCCGTTCGACCGCGGACGGTTCGTGCACGGGGGCGGCCCGTACGAACTCCTCGTCGAAGACCACGGCGGCGTGGACCTCGTCGGCGCCTCCGCGGTCGACAGAGTCCTCGGGGTCCCCGCCGTTCTGGAACGGCCTGCCCCCCACGTCGTCCGGCACGGATTCAGGGTAGACCCGGAAGGGGGTCGAGGGCAGGGAGAGTGCGAACCCTCCCCGCCCGTGGCGGAGAAAGGTGCTACCGCACGTGGCCGTCGCCGGTGACGATGTACTTGGTCGAGGTCAGCTCGGGGAGGCCCATGGGGCCCCGGGCGTGCAGCTTCTGGGTGGAGATGCCGATCTCGGCGCCGAAGCCGAACTGACCGCCGTCGGTGAACCGGGTGGAGGCGTTCACGGTCACCGTGGTGGAGTCGACCAGTTGGGTGAAGCGGCGGGCCGCGGCCTGCGAGGTGGTGACGATCGCCTCGGTGTGGCCGGAGGACCACATCCGGATGTGCTCCACGGCCTTGTCGAGGGAGTCGACGACGGCGGCGGCGATGTCGTACGAGAGGTACTCGGTCTCCCAGTCCTCGGGCGTGGCCGGGACGACGGTGGCCCGGGAGCCCTCGGCGAGGGCGAGGACCCGCTCGTCGGCGTGGACGGTGACGCCGGCCTCGGCGAGGGCGTCGAGGGCCCTGGGGAGGAACGCCCCGGCGACGTCCTGGTGGACGAGGAGGGTCTCGGCGGCGTTGCAGACGCTGACCCGCTGGGCCTTGGAGTTGATCAGGATGTCGACGGCCATGTCGAGGTCGGTCTCGGCGTCGACGTAGACGTGGCAGTTGCCGGTGCCGGTCTCGATGACCGGGACGGTGGACTCCTCGACCACGGTCCGGATGAGGGAGGCACCGCCGCGCGGGACGAGGACGTCGACCAGGCCGCGGGCGCGCATCAGTTCGCGGACCGACTCGCGGGACTCGCCGGGGACGAGCTGGATCGCGTCGGCGGGCAGCCCGGCGCCCCCGACGGCGTCGCGCAGGACGGTCACCAGGGCGCTGTTGGAGGCGTACGCGGAGGAGGAGCCGCGGAGGAGGACGGCGTTGCCGGACTTGAGGCAGAGGGCGGCGGCGTCGACGGTGACGTTGGGGCGGGCCTCGTAGATGATGCCGACGACGCCGAGGGGGACGCGGACCTGGCGCAGGTCGATCCCGTTGGGGAGGGTGGAGCCGCGGACGACCTCGCCGACGGGGTCGGGCAGCGCGGCCACGTCACGGACGTCGGCGGCGATGGCCCGGACGCGCTCCGGGGTGAGGGTGAGCCGGTCGATGACGGCCTCGCTGGTCCCGGCCTCCCGCGCCCTGGCGATGTCCACGGCGTTGGCCTCGACGATCTCGGCGGTGCGCACGTCGAGGGCGTCCGCGATCGCCAGCAGGGCGTCGTCCTTGGCCGCGCGCGGGAGTGGCGCGATTTCGGCGGCGGCGCCACGGGCCCGGTAGGCGGCCCGGACGACCGGGGAGAGGTTGTCGAGGGGCATGAGCGAGGTCATGTCCGCAGGGTACTGGCACCCCTGCGGACATCCCTCCCGTATCCCGCACTCCGAGACGTGCTCCGGCCGGGCGGCGCGCACCGCCCCCGAGACCCGCTCCGGGCGGCGGGCCGGTCCCTCAGTACGGGTGGACGCCGACCGGGGCGGCGGGCGGCGGGCCGTAGCCCTCCGCGATCCGCTGGTGGTAGGTCTCGCGGTCGATGACCTCCAGGCCCACGATCTCCCACGGCGGCAGCTTGGCCGTCTGCCGGTGCTCGCCCCACAGGCGCAGGGCGACGGCCGCCGCGTCGTGCAGGTCGCGGGCCTCCTCCCAGTACCGGATCTCGGCGTGATCACCGGCGTAACGGCTGGTCAGCAGGAAGGGGTGGTCGTGGGCCAGCTGTTCGAGCCCGCGTCGCACCTCCTTCAGCGGCGACTCCACGCCCGACACGCTGAGCGTGATGTGCCAGAGCCTGGACACGGGCCGCTGCCGTTCCCCGGCGCGTGCCTCGTGCGTCTCGCGTGCCTCGTGCGGGTCGGTGGTGGACCCGGTCCTCCTGTCCGTGGACCCGTCCCGTGCCTCGTCGAAGTCGGCTCCGGCCTCGACACTGGTCAGGGCGCGTTCGGCAGTCCCGCGGGGCGGTGCCCCAGGGCGCGCTCGTCTCACCGGCGGCCTCCTGTGTGATGCGTGCGGTGCTGTACCCGCCTTGCTCGTACCCCCGGGACAAAGTTGACCAGTCCGAGGCGGCGCGTGGGGCGGTTTTGGGGAACGTCCCTTCCGGACGGCCGTGGTTTCGGCCGTTTCGGCACGGGGGCTCAGCGGATGACGACGAGGCCGTCGCGGTGCACGACCTCGCGTTCGTACTCGGGCCCCAGCTCCCCGGCGAGCTCGTGGGTGGAGCGGCCGAGCATCCGGGGGATCTCCTTGGCGTCGAAGTTGACGAGGCCGCGGGCGACGGCCCGGCCGGCGGTGTCGCGCAGTTCGACGGGGTCGCCGGCCACGAAGTCCCCCTCGGCGGCCACGACGCCGGCCGCGAGCAGGGACTTCTTCCCCTCGACCACGGCACGGACGGCCCCGTCGTCCAGGGTGAGGGAACCCTGCGGGGTGGAGGCGTGGGCGAGCCAGAGGAGCCGGTCGGCGGAGCGGCGGCCGGTGCGGTGGAAGTACGTGCCGGTGTCCCGGCCGGCGAGGGCGTCGGCGGCACGGCTGGCGGAGGTGAGGACGACGGGGATGCCGGCGGCGGCGGCGATCCGGGCCGCCTCGACCTTGGTGACCATGCCGCCGGTGCCGACGCCCGCCCTGCCCGCGGAGCCGATCTCGACGTGGGCGATGTCCGAGGGGCCGGTGACCTGCGCGATCCTCGACGTACCGGGCTTGGAGGGGTCGCCGTCGTAGAGTCCGTCGACGTCCGAGAGCAGCACGAGCAGGTCGGCGCGGACGAGGTGGGCGACGAGGGCGGCGAGCCGGTCGTTGTCGCCGAAGCGGATCTCGTCCGTGGCCACGGTGTCGTTCTCGTTGACGACCGGCAGCGCGCCCATGGTGAGGAGCTGGTCGAGGGTCCGGTACGCGTTGCGGTAGTGGGCGCGCCGGCTGGTGTCGTCGGTGGTGAGGAGGACCTGGCCGACGCGGACGCCGTAGCGGGCGAAGGAGGCGGTGTAGCGGGCGACGAGGAGGCCCTGGCCGACGCTGGCGGCGGCCTGCTGGCGGGCGAGGTCCTTGGGGCGGCGGGTGAGGCCGAGCGGGGCGAGGCCGGCGGCGATGGCGCCGGAGGAGACGAGGACGATCTCCTTCTCGCCGCCGTCGCGCACCCTGGCGAGCACGTCGACGAGGGCGTCGACCCGGTCGGCGTCGAGACCTCCGGAGGCCGTGGTGAGCGAGGAGGACCCGACCTTGACGACGATCCTGCGGGCCTCCGTCACGTACTGCCTCGACCTGTCCGTCTGACCCGTCACCTGCGTCGTCACCCGTGCCGTCCTCGCTCGCCCGTCCCGCCACGCGCTCCGCGCCGCGGCTGCCGGGCAATCTACGCGAGCCGGGAGGGCTGCCGCTCGTCCGTTTCGCTCTCCGGACCGGTCCCGGCGGGGTCCTGGCCGGTGCCGCGCGGCACCAGGATGCGCTGGGAGATCAGGTAGGTGAAGGGGATCGCGACGACGGCCGCCGCGAGCGGCGCGATCCGGTCGTCCATGCCGGCCCAGGTGACGAGCGCGTAGAGACCGACGCTCTGGACGAGGTAGTTGGTGACGTTGGTGAGGGGGAAGAGGGCGAACTTCTTCCAGGTGGGGCGGGTGCGGTAGGTGAAGTAGGTGTTGAGGAAGAAGGAACCGATCATGCTGAGGACGAAGGCGAGGGAGTACGCGGCGAAGTACGGCATCCACGGGTGGAGGAGCAGGTAGCACCCGAAGAACGTGCCGGTGTTGACCCCGCCGACCAGGCCGAAGCGGAAGATCTCCGCGAGCCGCGCCCGCCGCGCGGCGGCCTGCCCGCCGGAACCGGTCGCCCCGGCCGCGCCGGTCGCGCCGGTCGCGCCGGTCGCGCCGGTCGCGCCGGTCGCGCCGGTCGCGCCGGTCGCGCCGGTCGCGCCGGTCGCGCCGACGGTCCCGGACGTCCCGCCCGTCCCGGACACCCCGGGGGCACCGCCCGTGCCGTGCGGCTCCGCGGCACCGTCCTCCCCGCGGCGGTCCGTGCCCATCAGTGCTCCCGCTCGGTGGCGGCGAGACGGGTGCGCTCGACGGCGGAACGGGCGGGCGAGCGGTGGGTCTCCTTGACGAGGAAGTGCGGACGGCGCTTCGTTTCGTAGTAGATGCGGCCGATGTACTCCCCGATCAGGCCCAGCATCATCATCTGCACGCCCCCGAGGCCGACGATGATCGCGACCAGGGTGACGTATCCGGGCGAGGTGACGCCCTGGGTGAGGGCGTTGACGACCACCCAGACCGCGTACAGGGCGGCGAGGCCGGTCAGCATCATGCCGAGCCAGAGGGCGATGCGCAGCGGACGGTTGTTGAAGGAGATCAGCCCGTCCATGCCGTAGTTGACCAGGGAGCTGAACTTCCACTTCGTCTCACCGCCCTCGCGCGCGGCGTTCTTGTAGTCGAAGGTGACGGCGTCGAAGCCGATCCAGGAGAAGAGGCCCTTGGAGAAGCGGTTGTACTCGGGGAGCGAGAGCAGGGCGTCGACGGCGGGACGGGAGAGGAGGCGGAAGTCCCCGACACCGTCCATGATCTCCACGTCCACCCAGCGGTTGACCGCCCGGTAGTAGGTGCGGCTGAGGGCGCTGCGGATCTTCTTGTCGCCCTCGCGGGTGCGCCGCGCTATCACCTGGTCGTGGCCCTGGTGGTAGAGGTCCAGCATGCGTCCGAGCAGCTCGGGCGGGTGCTGGAGGTCCGCGTCCATGATCACCACGGCGTCGCCGGCGGCCTTGCGCAGGCCCGCGAGCATGGCCGCCTCCTTGCCGAAGTTGCGGCTGAAGGAGGCATACTGTGTGCCATTCGGGTGCCGGGCGGCGATTCCACGCAGCTTGCCCAGCGTCCCGTCGGAGCTGCCGTCGTCCACGTAACAGATCTCGTAGTCGACCGGGAGGGTGTCGAGCACCTCACGCATCCGTGCGTCGAAGAGTTCGACGACGTCTTCCTCGTTGAAACAGGGAACGACGACGGAAAGTTTGGTCATGGAACGGTCACTCCAGAGAGATGGGCGAGAGTTCGCTCTGAGGGGCCACCACCGGACTCTTCTTCGAGCGGCACCATGCGGTACAAGGTGGTGATGGCCGCCCGGCGTGCCCCGCGTGGCCGCCCCGGTCGGCAGTCGTCCATACAATAAAGCATGCGCGAAAGACCTTGAAAATACGTGGCATTCCACCCTTTTGCCACCCGGAGAAACGGCCTCGGGCCAGCAGGAGCTACCGCCGGTGAGCAGGACCACCATCCCAGAACACGATGAGGCACGGACGGCGGAAGGAGAGGCCGGAACCGGCGCCCCCGGCGGGAGCGGGTTCCGCCGGGCGCTGAGCGGGATCTCGTTCGCCGTCGCCGTCGGATCGGGGGTGTTGCTCGCGGTCGGGGCCTTCCTCGGCCTTTACGTGCGCCCCACGTCCGACGACTGGTGCGCTCTCTGGAAGACCCGCGACATGGGCGCCCTGGGCATCACCGCGGACTTCTACAACACCCAGAACGGTCGCGTCACCAACGCCTTCCTCACCGGTCTGATCTATTTCGACGACATGCTGGGCCCGAAACTGCTGCCCACGTTCCTGGTGATCGCGCTCGGCGTCGTCCTCTTCCTGCTCGCCCGCGCCGCGCTGCGCGCCCTGGGCCGCCCCCAGCCCCCCACGGTGCTGCTCGTGGCCGCCGTGGCGCTCCTCGAGGCGCTGCTGTTCTTCGCCGGTACGCGCGCGTACCAGGTGCTGCTCTGGGCCCCGGCCACCATCTCCCACACCCTGCCGAGCGTGATCGGTCTCTGGGCCGTGTTCGTCGCGGTGGTCGCGGCCCGCTCCCGGCGCCCGTGGGCCCGGAAGGCCGCCGTGGTCTCGGTGGCCCTGACCGGTCTGGCGATCGGCATGCTCAGCGAGCCGTTCACCATGGTGGCCGGCCTCTTCGCGGCCACCGCCGGAATCGTCTTCCTGCCGCGCCTCGGCCGGGCGAAGGACTGGTACGTCACCACGTGGTGCGCCGCGGCCTGCGTCGGGCTCGCCGTCGGGCTCGCCACCCTCTACACCTCCCCGGGTGCGCAGTGGCGCCGTTCCCAGAACCCGAAGAAGCCCGTGACCCTCGACGAGGTGGGTGAGACGTTCCACGACTGGTGGCTCGTCTGGCAGACCATCGGCGACCAGTGGGCCTACCTGGGAGCCCTCGGCGTCGGTGCCCTCCTGGGCCTGGGCCTCGCCTTCGTCGAACCGTCCGGGGCACGCGACGCCGGCGCCTCCGCCGGAGCCGGCCGTCCTCGTCCGCGGACGTGGACCGTGGCGCTCCTGCCCGTGCCGCTGATCGCCCTCGCGAGCCTGGGCGTCACGTACGGGCTGCGCAGCGGTTACGGGGCCACCGGCTGGACGTACGGCCGCACCTGGACGAACTTCGTCGTCCCGATGCTGCTCGTCCTCTGCGCGTACGGCGCGTGGGGCGGGTACCGCCTCGGCCGCCTGCTCCTGGCCCCCGGCCGCCCGGCCGCCCGCGCCGCCACGCTGACCGTGGTGGGCGCGCTCGCCCTGAGCAGCGTGGTCGCCCTGGTGCAGCCGGTGTACTCGATGACCACGATCACGGTGACGCGGAGCGCCTTCTGGGACCGCCAGAACGCGCGCATCAAGGCCGAGGTCGCGAAGGGCGCCCAGGACGTGGCGTACCAGCCCGTTCTGATCGGCGGCCTCAGCGAGCCGCTGTTCGTCTCCTCGTACAAGCGGGACTGGGCGGCGCAGTGCGCGGCCAAGTACTACCAGGTGGAACGCATCCACCGGCCGGGGAAGCCGTCGAAGCCCTGACCCGGGGGGCGTGAAGCCCCACGGAGCCAAGCGGAAGGGGTGCCCCGGGAAGTCCCGGGGCACCCCTTGCGCTGTCGGGCCGTCAGCGGGCGGCGCGGTGGGCGACCCAGCCCTCCCAGGCGGAGGCGATCATGGAGCGGACGTCGTACTGCGCCTTCCAGCCCAGCTCCGACGCGATGCGCTCCGCGGACGCGACCACGCGGGCCGGGTCGCCCGGCCGGCGCGGGGTCACGACGGGCTCGGCGTCGTGACCGGTGATCTCGTTGATGAGATTCACCATCTCGCGCACCGACACGCCCTCGCCCCGCCCGATGTTCAGGGTCAGCGTGGCCGTCTCACCCGCCTCACCGGCCGCGGCGAGCGCCCGGGCGGCGGCCAGGTGGGCGTCCGCGATGTCGGCGACGTGGATGTAATCACGGACGCAGGTGCCGTCCGGCGTCGGATAGTCGTCGCCGAAGATGCGCGGGGCCTCGCCGTTGTCGAGCCGTTCGAAGACCATCGGCACCAGGTTGAAGACGCCGGTGTCGGCCAGCTCGGGGGCCGCCGCGCCCGCCACGTTGAAGTAACGCAGGCAGGCGGTGGACAGGCCGTGCGCCTGGCCGACCGCGCGCGCCATCCACTCGCCGACGAGCTTGGTCTCGCCGTACGGGCTGAGGGGCAGGCACTCGGTTTCCTCGGTGACGAGGTCCACGTCGGGCATGCCGTACACGGAGGCGGAGGAGGAGAAGAGGAAGCTCTTCACGCCGGCGGCGACGGCCGCGTCGAGGACGGTCTGCAGCCCCGTCACGTTCTCGCGGTAGTAGAAGAGCGGCTTCTCGACCGACTCGCCGACCTGCTTCTTGGCGGCCAGGTGCACGATGCCCTCGACCTCGTGCTCCCGGAGCACCCGGTCGAGGAACTCCCTGTCGAGAACCGTGCCCTTCTCGATGACGACGCCCCCGGGGACCCGCGCCGGGTTTCCCGTGCTGAGGTCGTCGACCACGACGACGCGTTCGCCGCCCTCGGTCATTGCCTTGACGACGTGGGAACCGATGTAACCGGCACCGCCGGTGATGAGCCAGGTCATTCCGACAGTGTAGCGACCTCCTTCGGGGCTCCCCGGGGTCCGCGAACGGGACCGGAACGCGCGAAACCCCGCCCGGACACCGGTCCGGACGGGGCTCCCGGGACGCGTCCTAGCGCTCGATCTCCTCGAACGCGGCTTCCCAGCGGTCCAGAATGTGCGGCAGCGCCAGATGCGCGACGTGCTCCCGCCCGGCCCTGCCGTACCGCTGCCGCAGTTCGGCGTCGTCCATCAGCGCGCCGAGCGCGGTGGCGAGGCCCGGTACGTCGGCCGGCGGCACCAGGGTGCCGGTGACGCCGTCCGCGACGAGTTCCCGGACACCGCCGGAGACGTCGAAGCTGACGCACGGCACACCGCAGGCGGCGGCCTCGGCCAGCGCCATCGGCCGGCCCTCGCGCTCGCTGCTGATCGCCACGACCGACAGCTCGCGGTAGGCGGAGGCCATGTCCTCGGCGGTTCCCCGGAAGACGACCTGCTCGGCGACTCCGAGGTCTTCGGCCTTCATCCGCAGCTCGGCCTCCAACGGGCCCTCGCCGAAGAGGTGCAGCTCCCAGCCGTCGCGTCCCTCGTGAGCCTGGGCGAACGCCTCGATCATCCGGTCGTACCGCTTGATCGGGTCGAGCCGCCCGACCGCGCCGATCCTGCGGGTGTCCAGCGGGGCCGGCTCGTCGGGGTAGAACGGCAGCGGGTTGGGCATGACCCGCACATTGGGCACGCGCTGGTTGACGAACTCGACCGCGTCCCCCTCGGAGAGGACCAGGGTCTGTTCCAGTTCGGGGTAGTGACGCCGGATCAGCCCCAGGTTGGCACTGCGCTTCGCCTGCGCGAAGGACTCGTGGTACTGCCCGATGCCCTTGAGGTGACGCCACTTCAGCGGCATCACCCAGTCCACGGCCCACGGCGAGCCGAAGACGATGTAGCCGTCCTCGACCGCCGCCAGCTTCCGCTGCATCTCCGCCCGCGCGTTGTCGCGGTCGGTCCGGGCCCGCCGGGCGTCGGCGCGCCGCGCCAGGCTGAGCCGGTCGCCGACCGTGCGCACGGGCGGCTTGGGCGCGGAGGGAGCCGGGTAGAGCGTCGTGTGCCGGTACGCGCGCGTGGCGTTGTAGGGGAAGGGCTCCGAGCTGGGCCGGATGCCGATCAGCTCGACCCGGTGGCCGCGCTCGCCCATTCCCTGCGCGAGGGTGTGCAGCACCCGCTGGGAGCCGCCCATCGAGTCCACGTCGATACCGACGAAGAACACGTTCTTGCGGGCGGGGGTCGCCTCAGTCATGGGTGCCGCCTTCGAAAAAAGCATCGACCACCATCTTGCTGGCATGGCCGGTCTCGTACGAGCAGAACATTTCCTGGAAGCGCGCGTACTGCTGCGCGTGCCGCTCCTGGACGCCCTCCAGGTCCCGCACGGCGGCGACGAGCTCCTCGGTGGTCGTCAGCATCGGACCGGGCGCGATGTCCTGGAGGTCGTAATAGGTGCCGCGGTCACCGCCCCGGTACGTCTCGTAGTCGTCCGTGTAGAGCAGGATCGGGCGGCCGGTGTTGGCGTAGTCGAACATCAGCGACGAGTAGTCCGTGAGGACGGCGTCCGAGACCAGCATCACGTCGTTGATGTCGGCGTAGGCCGAACCGTCGCGCAGGAAGTGCCCCAGCTCGGGGGTGATCTTGAACCGGTCGTACGGATGGGTGCGTACGATGACGACCCAGTCGCCGGAAAGCTGCGGGGCCATCGCTTCGAGGTCCACCCGGACCGACTGGCCGGTGCGGCGGGCCGCGTCGCGGAAGGTCGGGGCGTAGAGCAGGATCTTCTTGTCGGCCGGGATGCGCAGGGCCTCACGCACGGCGGCGGCCCTCGCCTTCTGCTCGGGCTCCGCCCAGCGCACCAGCACGTCGTTGCGCGGGTAGCCGGAGCGGATCAGGTCGGCCGAGACCTCGAAGGCGGGGACGAAGGTCCGCTCGAACTCGGCGCTCGGGCAGACGAGCGCGTCCCAGCGGCCCACGGCCGCGCGGAAACGCTCCTTCTCGATGTCCGAGGCGGCGCGCATCGAGGGGACGTCGAAGCCCATCGCCTTGAAGGTCTGGCCGTGCCAGGTCTGCAGGTACCGGGTGCCCTTCGGCTTCGGGTAGAGGTACGGCAGGTTGTGCGAGTCGACCCAGTAGGTGGCCCGGGCCAGCGCGCGGCCGTAGGCGAAACTGCCGCGCCTCACGAGCGTGATGTCGTCGGGGAAGGAGGAACGGTCGCCGGAGTACGACCAGACCACGTCGATCGGGAGGTTGCGGCGCTTCAGCTCCTCGTAGATGTAGCGCGGGCTGTCCGCGTAGCCGCGGCCCTCCATCGCCTCGAAGACGGCCAGGCTGCGCTTGCGCGGCAGCTTGGAGACGGCGTCGTACGCGGTGGCCTTGCCCTCGTTGCCGACGAGGATCTTCCGGACCTTGCCGACCTTGCCCTTGGCCTTGCGGGCGTAGGGGCCGAGCGGTTCCAGGGACTTCAGGACACCGGACCGCCGCCAGGTCACCTCGAGGCGGCCGGCGCCCTTCTGCTCCGCCCCGACGCGAAGGTGGTGGATGCCGAACTTGTGGTAGACGACGGTGGCGCGGAAGTCGGGCTGGTCGTGCTCGGCCAGCAGGATGTCCGTGCGGCGTTCGCCGTCACGCTCCAGGGCGACCACCGGGTGGCGTCGGGTCGCCACACCGACCCTGCCCACGGGCACCTTGCGGAGGTCGAGCGCGGCCGCGGAGACGTACTGCCCCTCGCCGTCCGGGCGGAGGGTGAGCGGCACGGTGAGCGGCGTCCTGTGCGCGGCCAGCTTGACCGACGCCCTGGTGCCCCCGGTGATCAGGCCGGCAGGGTCGTACGTGCGGATCTCCAGGTGCATGACCGGTCCGCGCATCGACACCGAGGTGAGTTCGTGCCGGAGCCGGCCGGTGGCGAGCGCCTGGTCGCGCACGTGCCATTCGGTGATGTCCAGCTCGCCGCGGGTCGCCTCGTCGGCGGGAGCGACGGCGCCCCAGTAGGTCACGCCGTCCTGCTCGGTGACGAAGCGGGGGGCGAGCGCCGGACGGCCCAGCTGCCGCGCGGCGACCCGGAGCTCCTCCAGGCGGCCGGTGCGCAGCAGGTGGATGCAGATCCGCTCCTCGCGGGAGAGGCGCGCGTAGGTCTCGGCGGAGATTTCGTCCAGGTACGGGTTGACGACCTCCGCGAACTCGGCGATCCATTCGAGGTCGCGGAACGGCAGGTCGCCCAGGTACAGCCGGAAGTCGTGGCGGAGGAACTTGTAGTCCTTCTCCGCGCGCAGCTCCGCGCGTCCGTTCTCCTCGAACCAGGTGTCGATGAGCCGGGCCACGCCGATGCGGTCCGCCACGTTCTGGATCTTGTGACGGCTGGAGGAGATGGAGACGCTCGCCGGGGCGAGGCGCCAGGTGTAGACCGACCACGGGACGACCGCGAAGGTCTCCGCGAGCGAGAACGCCTGCGCGGAGAAGAGCTGGTCCTCGTAGTGGATGCCCTCGGGGAAGGTGAGGCCGTTGTCCCGGATGAAGGCGGTCCGGTAGAGCTTGTTCGTCGACAGGTGGTCGAAGAAGTACTCGGGGTGCTCGGCGATGCCGTTCACGACCCGCTTCTCGGTGAAGAGGTGCGGGTACCAGAGACCGGTGGTGTTCGTCTCCTCGAAGAGGCGGGTGACCTCGCCGGTGACGAAGTCGACGCCCGTCTCCTCGGCGACGAGGAGCATGCTCTTGCAGGCGTGGCGCGGCAGCTGGTCGTCGCTGTCCAGGAACATGATGTACGGCGCGCGCGCGACCGAGATGCCGCGGTTGCGGGGGGCACTGCAACCGCCGCTGTTCTGTTCGAGGCGCACGTAGCGCACACGCGGGTCGGATGCCTCCAGAGCCCGCGCGACGCCCTCGGTGCCATCGGTCGAACAGTCGTCGGCGATGATCACTTCGAGGTTGTTCAGGGTCTGGTCGAGCAGGGACCGGACCGCTCGGGGGAGCCGTTCCTCATCGTTGTAGACGATGACGACGACGCTCACATCGGGGACGTCGCTAGTCGGCATCCAAGTCCTCTCACAAATGCGGGCGGCAACATCCGGCACGCGTCTGGGCCGATGGCTGCGCTGCCTGCGCCAGGATCAGTGGCGCACTACTGCCTTCGATGGTGGTGGGTGCCGCTACGAGCGTTCGAAGGGCGCCACCCGGCGACCGGAAAGACTACCCGGCAGGAGGAATTGTTCCATACCTGGTCTCTCGCACCTTCGGTGATGTTCACCGCATCGCGAAAAGCCTCTTGAGACGTCCCGAGACCACCTGACGGGCCCCCAGCGCACCCCCCGCGAACCGGAGGACGAGACCGCGCCGCGCGGAGGCCACCACCTGGACGAGCAGCACCCGGCCCAGACGTCCGAGGACCACGCCGCGCCGGCCCGCGAACCCCTCGGGGACCCTCACCTCGGCCGAACCCGTCGAGCCGTCGGCGTAGCGTATCTCGGCCACGAGCGACCACGCGGCGAGCCGGCCGGCGCGGAGCAGCTTCGCGGTCGGCACCCGTACGGTCGCGGTCCAGCCTCCTTCCACCGTCAGCAACGGGGCTTCGGCCGGCAGTTCGGCGCCCGAGACGCGCTCGGTGAACACGGCCCGGACGGCGACGGGACGCAGCGCGCCCACGCGCCCGTACAGCTCGTGGACGGTCAGGGTCAGGCGAGTGGTCGCGCCGACCGCCACCGAGCCGTCGACGGCGACGGGAAGTCCGGCGGGCGCCAGCTCCGCGAAGCCGTCCAGAGGGACGTCGGCGGGGGCCGCGGCGAGGACGGGGGAACCGTCCCCGGCGTGCGCGTACGGGGGGACGAGCCGGGGCCGGGGGGACGCCAGTTCGACGAGCCGCGTCAGCTCCCGTCCCCCGGGCACGGCGGCGAGCGCCCCGAGAGCGGCGCACAGCCAGCGTGACGGCGCTTCGGCGGCGTCGATCGCGGCGGTGTCGAACCCGGCCAGGTGGTCGCGGCTCGCAGACCACCAGCCGGCCCGGTAGGCGGCGGTCCGCTGGGGCAGTTCGCGCAGGTACATGGGAAGGTCGTAATCGAGGAACTTCGTCTGCGCGGCACGGGCGAGCGCGGGCCGGCCGGCTTCGCGGAAGACCTCGACGACGGCGGCGTGCGCGGCGATCCGGTGCTCCCAGTTCGCGAGCGAGGCGCGGCGCAGCGAGATCGACAGGGTCGCGGCCCGCCGCCGCACGTGCCACACGTACACGGGCACGTCGGTGACGGCGAGCCGGGGCCCGGCGGCCTGGACGCGGGCACTGAAGACGAAGTCCTCGTAGTGGAAGGCCCCGTCGGGAAAGCGGATCGCGTGCCGGTCGAGGAAGTCGCGCCGGTAGAGCTTGTTGACGGAGAGGGTGTCGAGGAGGAACTCGGGATGCTCCTCGATGCCGTCGAGGACGGTGCCCGGGAGCGTGGCGCCCCGGGAGACGTCGTACAGCGAGGGCGCCCAGACGGTCTCGCGGCCCTCCGGGAGTTCGCGCCGCACACAGACGCCGGCGACGACGTCCGCGCGCCGCTCGACGGCGACCGCGAGCAGCCCGTCGACGGCGCCCGGCACCAGCAGGTCGTCGCTGTCCAGGAAGAGGACGTACGGGTGGACGGCGGCCTCGGCTCCGTCGTTGCGGGGAGTGCCGCAACCGCCGCTGTTCTCCTTGCGGACCAGCGACCGCACCCGCGGCTCGTCGGCGAACCCGGCGAGCACCGCGGCCGTGTCGTCCCCGGAGGCGTCGTCGACGACGACGACCTCGCCGACCGCGTCGCCCTGCGCGAGGGCGGAGCGGATCGCGTCGCCGACGTGGACCGCGTCGTTGTAGGCGATGACGACGACACTGACACGGGCCGGGTCCTGCGGCCGGGGGGTCTCACTCACCCGTGAATCCTACGGGAGCGCCTCCCCCGCCGGGACGGCCGCGGGACCGCGCGGAAACCGTCCGGGAAACCTCCCCGGACCCGGGCCGTGGGCGCCGCCGGCCGGGCCCCGACGGCGGTACGGGGTCGGCCCGGTCCCACGGCGTCGCCGCGGGGCCGGGCCGGAGTGCCCCGGCCCGGGGGACGTACCGCGCAGGCGGGGCTTTCGACGGACGCCCTAGAACGGGTTGAACTCGTCGAACTCGCGCTGCGGGTCGTCGCGCTCCGCCTCGCGGTCCCGGCGGCGCTGCGCCGCGGGGCGCGGGGCCTCCAGACGGTGGTCCTCGCCGCGGCGGCCGAGCATCTCGGCTCCGGCCATCATGGTGGGCTCCCAGTCGAAGACGACCGCGTTCTCCTCGGGGCCGATCGCGACGCCGTCGCCCCCGCGGGCGCCCGCCTTCATCAGCGCGTCCTCGACGCCGAGGCGGTTGAGGCGGTCGGCCAGGTAGCCCACGGCCTCGTCGTTGTTGAAGTCGGTCTGGCGGACCCAGCGCTCCGGCTTCTCGCCGCGCACCCGGTAGACGTCCTCGGCCTCGTCGTACGTGACCGTGAAGCCCGTCTCGTCGACGGCCTTCGGGCGGATGACGATGCGGGTCGCCTCCTCCACCGGCTTGGCCGCGCGCGCCTCGGCCACGATGCCGGCGAGGGCGAAGGAGAGCTCCTTCAGACCGGTGCGGGCCACGGCGGAGACCTCGTACACCTGGTAGCCGCGGGCCTCCAGGTCCGGGCGGATCATGTCCGCGAGATCCTGGCCGTCCGGGATGTCGATCTTGTTGAGGACGACGACCCGGGGCCGGTCCTCCAGACCGCCGTACTGCCGCAGCTCCTCCTCGATGACGTCGAGGTCGGAGAGCGGGTCGCGGTCGGACTCCAGCGTCGCCGTGTCCAGGACGTGGACGAGGACCGAGCAGCGCTCCACGTGGCGGAGGAACTCCAGGCCCAGGCCGCGGCCCTGGCTCGCGCCCGGGATCAGGCCCGGCACGTCCGCGATGGTGTAGACGGTCGCGCCGGCGGTGACGACGCCCAGGTTCGGGACGAGCGTCGTGAAGGGGTAGTCCGCGATCTTCGGCTTGGCGGCCGACAGGACCGAGATGAGGGAGGACTTGCCGGCGCTCGGGTAGCCGACGAGGGCCACGTCGGCGACGGTCTTGAGCTCCAGGACGATGTCCCGGGCCTCGCCGGGCTCGCCGAGGAGCGCGAAGCCGGGGGCCTTGCGGCGCGCCGAGGACAGCGCCGCGTTGCCGAGGCCGCCGCGTCCGCCCTGGCCCGCGACGAAGGTGGTGCCCTGGCCGACCAGGTCGGCGAGCACGTTGCCCTGCTTGTCGAGGACGACGGTGCCGTCGGGCACGGTCAGGACCAGGTCCTGACCGTCCTTGCCGGAACGGTTGTCGCCCGCGCCCGGCTGGCCGTTGGTGGCCTTGCGGTGCGGCGAGTGGTGGTAGTCGAGCAGGGTGGTGACCGCCTGGTCGACGACCAGGATCACGTCACCGCCACGGCCGCCGTTGCCGCCGTCGGGGCCGCCGAGCGGCTTGAACTTCTCCCGGTGAACGGAGGCGCAGCCGTGGCCTCCGTTACCCGCGGCGACGTGCAGCTCGACGCGGTCCACGAAGGTGGTCATGGGGGTGCCTCCAGAGAAATACGTGCGGGATGTCTATCTAGTAACACGCGAAAGGCGGACCCGCTTCCCTTCCGGGAAGTGAGGTCCGCCTCCGCAAAGTATTCCGATCAGGCGACCGGAACGATGTTCACGACCTTGCGGCCACGGTGGGTGCCGAACTGCACCGAACCGGCCTGCAGGGCGAACAGCGTGTCGTCGCCGCCACGGCCGACGCCCGCGCCCGGGTGGAAGTGAGTGCCGCGCTGGCGGATCAGGATCTCACCCGCGTTGACGACCTGACCGCCGAAACGCTTCACGCCGAGGCGCTGGGCGTTGGAGTCACGACCGTTCCGGGTGGACGATGCGCCCTTCTTGTGTGCCATTGCTCAGTCCCTCTTTACTTCGCGGCCGACGGGATCGCGGTGACCTTGATCGCCGTGTACTGCTGACGGTGACCCTGGCGACGACGGTAGCCGGTCTTGTTCTTGTAGCGCAGGATGTCGATCTTGGCGCCCTTGTGGTGGTCCACGACCTCGGCCGTGACCTTGATGCCGTCGAGGACCCACGGGTCGCTGGTCACGGCATCGCCGTCGACAACGAGCAGGGTCGAGAGCTCGACCGTGTCGCCGACCTTGGCAGTGGAAATCTTGTCAACCTCAACGATGTCGCCGACAGCAACCTTGTGCTGGCGACCACCGCTGCGCACGATGGCGTACACGCGGATCTCTCTCTCACTCGGGATGAAACCTCTGACGCCAGCCGCCCACACGGACCCGGGGGTCCGTGGCGTTCCGGAATCGGACGAGCGGCCTCTCCCGGCGGGCGGGAGGGAGGTGCTCAGAGGCGCGGCGTGTCAAGAGACACGCCGACGGTCAAGGGTACGGGCGGCTGCCACGAGGGGTCAAATCCGCCCGAGCGGTGCGGGCCGCTCCCCCTCCGGGGAGGGGGAGCGGCCCGCACCCGCCGGTCAGTCCTGGGCCGGAGCGGCGGGCTTCTCCGCCGTCTTCTTGGCCGCGGTCTTCTTGGCGGTCGTCGTCTTCTTCGCCGCGGTCTTCTTGGTCGCCGCCGTCTTCTTGGCGGTGGCCTTCTTGGCCGTGGCCTTCTTCGCCGCGGTCTTGCGCGCCGCCGTCTTCTTGGCGGGGGCGGGCTCGGCCTCGGTACCGGCCTCGGCACCGCTCTCCGGGGTCCCGGACACGGCCGGGGCCGTGGTGACCACGACGACGGCGGCCTCCTCGGCGCCCGCGGGCGAACCGGCGGGGGCGGTGGCCTTGCGGACCACCCGGCGGCGGGCGCGCGGCGGGGCGGCCGCGGGGACCTCCTCGGCGGCGGGCGCGGCGGCGGGCTCCTCGGTCACGGCGGGCTCCGGGGCGGTCCGCTCGGGAGCGGCCGGCTCCGGTGCCCGCTCCGGGGCGGGCTCCACGACGGTGACCGGCTCGGCCGGTTCCGAGGTGGAGACGACCGGGGAGGTCGCCCGGCGGGTGGCACGGCGGCGGCGCGGGGCCGGGGCCTCCTCGGCCACGGTCTCCGCCTCCACCACGGGAGCGGGTGCGGGCTGCGCGGTCGGCTCGGCCACGACGGTCCCGGCCTCCACGACCGGAGCCTCGGCCGCCGGGGCCGCCGGGGCCGCCGGAGCCTCGGGCGCCGGAGCCGCCGGGGCGGCCTGGGCGGTCGCCCGGCGGGTGGCGCGGCGGCGGCCACGGCCACCGCGCGACGCGGCGGCCTCCGCCTCGGCGATGGAGCCGTACAGCTCCTCGTCCGGGGCGATCGGCTCCGGCAGGGCCACCGGGGCGGCCAGCTCCGCCGCCACCTCGGCCTCGGTCTCGACCTCCTGGGTCGCGGCGTCCGAACCGGACTCCACGGCCTCGTCCTGCTCGTGCTCGTGCTCGTGGGTGGGCTCGTGCCCGTCCCCGCCACGGCCGCGCTTCTTCGCGCGCTTGCCGCCGCCACCGCCACCGGAGGTGGTCGGCTGCTCCATGTGGACGATGACGCCGCGGCCGTTGCAGTGGACGCAGGTCTCGGAGAAGGACTCCAGGAGGCCCTGGCCGACCCGCTTGCGGGTCATCTGCACCAGGCCGAGCGAGGTGACCTCGGCCACCTGGTGCTTGGTCCGGTCCCGGCCCAGGCACTCCAGGAGGCGGCGCAGCACCAGGTCGCGGTTGGACTCCAGGACCATGTCGATGAAGTCGATGACGACGATGCCGCCGAGGTCGCGCAGACGGAGCTGGCGCACGATCTCCTCGGCCGCCTCCAGGTTGTTCCTGGTGACGGTCTCCTCCAGGTTGCCGCCCTGGCCGGTGAACTTGCCGGTGTTGACGTCGACGACGATCATCGCCTCGGTCTTGTCGATCACCAGCGAGCCGCCGGACGGCAGCCACACCTTGCGGTCGAGCGCCTTCATCAGCTGCTCGTCGATCCGGTACGTCGCGAAGACGTCCACCTCGCTCGTCCACCTGGACAGGCGGTCGATCAGGTCCGGGGCGACGTGGCTGACGTACCCGTGGATGGTCTCCCACGCGTCGTCGCCGCTGACGATGACCTTGGAGAAGTCCTCGTTGAAGATGTCGCGGACGACCCGGACGGTCATGTCCGGCTCGCCGTAGAGCAGCGTCGGGGCGTTGCCGCTCTTCGCCTTCTTCTGGATCTCCTCCCACTGCGCCTGCAGGCGCTCGACGTCGCGGCGCAGCTCGTCCTCGCTCGCGCCCTCGGCGGCGGTGCGCACGATGACGCCCGCGTCCTCGGGGACGATCTTCTTGAGGATGGTCTTGAGGCGGGCGCGCTCGGTGTCCGGGAGCTTGCGGCTGATGCCGGTCATCGAGCCCTCGGGCACGTACACGAGGTAGCGGCCGGGCAGGGAGACCTGGCTGGTCAGACGGGCGCCCTTGTGGCCGATCGGGTCCTTCGTCACCTGGACGAGGACCGGCTGGCCGGACTTGAGGGCGGTCTCGATGCGGCGCGGCCCGTGGGCCATGCCGAGCGCCTCGAAGTTGACCTCGCCGGCGTACAGGACGGCGTTGCGGCCCTTGCCGATGTCGACGAAGGCGGCCTCCATCGACGGCAGGACGTTCTGGACCTTGCCCAGGTAGACGTTGCCGACGTACGAGGTGGCCTGCTCCTTGTTGACGTAGTGCTCGACCAGCACGTTGTCTTCCAGGACGCCGATCTGGGTGCGCTCGCCGTTCTGGCGGACGACCATGACGCGCTCGACGGCCTCGCGGCGGGCCAGGAACTCGGCCTCGGTGATGATCGGGACGCGGCGGCGGCCCTGCTCGCGGCCCTCGCGGCGGCGCTGCTTCTTGGCCTCCAGGCGGGTCGAGCCCTTGATGGACTGGACCTCGTCGGCCCCGGTGCCCGGCTCGGCCTTCTCACGGGCCGGGCGGGGCTCGCGGACCTTGACGACCGTACGGACGCCGTCCTCGTCGCCCGCCTCGGCCTCGGCGGCGTCCCCGCTGCGACGGCGACGGCGACGGCGGCGGCGGGAGCTGCTGGAACCGCCGGCGTGGGCCCCGGCCTCGTCCTGTTCCTCCTCGTCGTGGTCGGAGTCGTCGGCGTCGTGGGAGTCCGCGTCGTCGGACTCGTCCTCGGCGTGCGGCTCCTCGTCCTCCTCGGTCTCCTCGGCCTCGGCGAGTTCACCGCGGCGGCGGCGACGGCCGCCGCGACGGCGACGGCGGGACGGACGGTCCTCGTACTCGCCGGTCTCGTCGTTCTCCTCGGCCTCCTCCACCTCGTCGGCGGCGGCCTCGACCTCGGGCTCGTCGGCGACGGTGGCCGGGACGGGCTCGACGGCGACGGGCTCGCCACGACGGCGGCGGCGACGGCGGGACCCGGACTCGGCCCGCTCGGCGGGTTCGGCGGTCTCCACGGCCTCGACGGTCTCGACCGTCTCGTCCGCCGTCTCCTCGTCCTCCGGCTCCACCGGGGCAGCGGCGGCGGCGGCCGCGGCGGTCTCCGGGGTCTGGAACATCGGCTCGGTGAAGACCGGGGCCTGGAAGACGGCGACGGCGGGGCGCGCGGCGCGGCGCGGCTCGCGGGCCGGGGCCGGCTCGGAGGTGAACTGCGGGGAGGCGGCGCGGCGGCGGCCCCGGCCGCGCGTGGCGGCGGTCTCGGCGGCGGCGACCTCGGGCTCGTCGGCGGCGATCTGCGCGACGGCGGCCTCGGGCGGCGACTCGCCGGCGGGCGTCTCGGCGTCCGGCTCGGGCGAGGCGGTCTTGCGGGTGGCCCGACGGCGGGTGCGCGGCGCGGGAGCGGCCTCGGGGGCCTCCGCGACGGCCTCGGGCGCGGTCTCGGCGACCGGCTCGGCGGCGACCGGCTCGGCGGCGGGGGCGGGCGCCTCCGCGGCGGCGGGCGCGCCGGCCGGGGCGGTGGCCTTGCGGGTGGCCCGGCGGCGGGTGCGCGGCGCGGGAGCGGCCTCGGAGGCCGTCTCGGGAGCCGTCCCGGCGGGCGCGGCGGCCTCGGGCGCGGCCTCCGCGACCGGCGTGTCGGCGACGGACGCCTCCCCGGCGGCGGCCGGGGAGGTCACCGGCGACGTGGCCTTGCGCGTGGCGCGGCGACGGGCCGGGCGCGCCGGGGCTGCCTCGGGGGCCTCCGCGACGGCTTCGGGCGCGGTCTCGGCGGCCGGTTCCGGTGCCTCTGCCGTCTCCTCGGCCGGGGCCTCCGCGACCGGGGCGGCGGCCTTGCGGGTGGCCCGGCGGCGGGTACGCGGCGCGGGAGCGGCCTCGGAGGCCGTCTCGGGAGCCGTCCCGGCGGGCGCGGCGGCCTCGGGCGCGGCCTCCGCGACCGGCGTGTCGGCCGGCGCGTTCTCGGTGGTGTCGGTGGTGTCGGCGGCTCCGCCCGTCACCGGCGGACCGGCGGGGCGGGAAGCGGCGCGGCGCCTGCGGCGCGGCGGCAGCTTGTCACCGGGGGCATTGGTGTCTTCGTTGGACTCGAGCATGCGGGGTTCTCCCGTCACGCTCCCGGGCGCCGCGTCTGGTTCCGGTCCGGCGGCACGGCCGCGCCTGGGGCGCGGTGCCGCCGTCCGGGGCGCGGGCGCCGCACGGGAGCTCTGTGTCTGGCTCGCCGGTTCCGTACGCCCTGTGCGGACGGCCTGGCGAAAGTCTCCTGGTCAGTGCGCGGCCCGGCCCAGGTGGCTCCCGAGTGCCAGGGCTGCGCTGCGACGACCGCTCCCTACGCGGTGTCCGTACCCGGCGCCGTCGCCGGGGCGGTCGCGGCGGCCGTGGGTGAAGCGGCCGTGACTGCCTCGCGGTCGGGCGCGAGCGGGTCGGTCACCGTGCCGGACTCCTCGTCGAAGGGCCCCTGCGCCAGCCTGGTCACCGCTGCGGGGACCGGCGGCGCCAGGTCGGCCACGGCTCGGAGACCGGACAGGACGTCGTCGGGTCGTACGGCGGGTGTCATGTGCCGAACGACCAGCCGCAGTATCGCACAGGCGCTGTCCAGCGGCCCATCGTCCCGGGGATCGCCCTGGGGACGGACGGCCGTCAGCCCGGTGACGGCGGAGCGGGTGTCGAAGGTGCGGACGCCGTTCTTGGTCTTGCGCTGCACCTCCACGGTCTCGGCCGCGAGGAACGCCTCGACGGCCTTCTCCGCGTCCTCGGTGGTGACGCCTTCGAGCCGCAGCTCCCACACGGAGGCGGTGAGCCGGTCGGCCAGGCCCGGGGTGCGGGCCTCGACGGCGTCGGTGATGTCGAGGCCGGCCGGCAGGGACTCGTCGAGCAGGGCCCGCAGGGTCTCCGGGTCACGCGCCTCGGTGAGGGCGATCTCCAGGAACTCGGCCTCGGACCCCGTCCCCGTCGGGGCGGCGTTGGCGTACGACACCTTGGGGTGCGGGGTGAAGCCGGCCGAGTACGCCATGGGTACCTCGGCGCGGCGCAGTGCGCGCTCGAAGGCGCGCTGGAAGTCGCGGTGGCTGGTGAACCGGAGGCGGCCGCGCTTGGTGTAGCGCAGTCGGATGCGCTGCACCGCCGGTGCGGGCGGCGGGCCTTCGGGCTGTCGCTTGCCCAGTGGTTCTTCTCCTCGGTGCGGGGCGGCGCGGGTGCGCGCCGCCCACGAGACGTACGGCTGGCCCCGGGGGGCCCGCCCGGTTCACCCCCGCCTCGGCGGGGAGATCTCGGGGGCGGGCGCCGCGCCGGGGACGTTCGTTGTACTACCCAGAGTACGCGCACGGGCCGCCGCGGGTTCCCGGGGCTCGGCCGACCGGGCCGGTCCGCGCGGGACGCGCCGGGCGTCCCGGGCGGTCGCCCGGGCCGGGACCGGGACCGGGCGCGGCCCGGGCCGCGCCGGCGGCGGCGGCGGCGGAAACGGCGCGACGGCCCGGCGGAGGGTGGACCCTCCGCCGGGCCGTCGCCCGGGGCCGCGCGACCGGCCTACTTCACGACCGTCAGCGGGAGCAGCCTCTTGCCGGTGGGGCCGATCTGGATGTGCGTGTCCATCTGCGGGCACACGCCGCAGTCGAAGCACGGGGTCCAGCGGCAGTCCTCGACCTCGGTCTCGTCGAGGGCGTCCTGCCAGTCCTCCCAGAGCCAGTCCTTGTCGAGACCGGAGTCCAGGTGGTCCCAGGGCAGGACCTCCTCGTAGGAGCGCTCGCGGGTGGTGTACCAGGCGACGTCCACGCCGTACGCGGGCAGCGTCTTCTCGGCGCAGGCCATCCAGCGGTCGTACGAGAAGTGCTCGCGCCAGCCGTCGAAGCGGCCGCCGTCCTCGTAGACGGCGCGGATGACGGCGCCGACGCGGCGGTCGCCGCGCGAGAGCAGGCCCTCGACGATGCCGGGCTTGCCGTCGTGGTAGCGGAAGCCGATCGAGCGGCCGTACTTCTTGTCGCCGCGGATCTTGTCGCGGAGCTTGCGCAGGCGCTCGTCCGTCTCCTCGGCCGAGAGCTGCGGGGCCCACTGGAAGGGGGTGTGCGGCTTGGGCACGAAGCCGCCGATGGAGACGGTACAGCGGATGTCGTTCTGGCCGGAGACCTTGCGGCCCTCGGCGATCACGTTCATCGCCATGTCGGCGATCTGGAGGACGTCCTCGTCGGTCTCCGTCGGCAGGCCGCACATGAAGTACAGCTTCACCTGGCGCCAGCCGTTGCCGTACGCGGTGGAGACGGTCCGGATGAGGTCCTCCTCCGAGACCATCTTGTTGATGACCTTGCGCATGCGCTCGGAGCCGCCCTCGGGGGCGAAGGTGAGGCCGGAGCGGCGTCCGTTCCTGGTCAGCTCGTTGGCCAGGTCGACGTTGAAGGCGTCCACGCGGGTGGAGGGGAGGGACAGGCCCACCTTGTCCTCGGTGTAGCGGTCCGCGAGGCCCTTGGCGATCTCGCCGATCTCGGAGTGGTCCGCCGAGGAGAGCGAGAGGAGGCCGACCTCCTCGAAGCCCGTCGCCTTCAGACCCTTCTCGACCATCTCGCCGATGCCGGTGATGCTTCGCTCCCGCACGGGGCGCGTGATCATGCCGGCCTGGCAGAAGCGGCAGCCGCGGGTGCAGCCGCGGAAGATCTCGACGGACATGCGCTCGTGGACGGTCTCCGCGAGCGGGACGAGGGGCTGCTTGGGGTAGGGCCACTCGTCGAGGTCCATGACGGTGTGCTTGGAGACGCGCCACGGCACGCCGGACCGGTTGGGCACGACGCGTCCGATGCGGCCGTCCGGCAGGTACTCGACGTCGTAGAAGCGCGGGACGTAGACGTTGCCGGTCCTCGCGAGGCGGAAGAGGACCTCCTCGCGGCCGCCCGGCCGGCCCTCCGCCTTCCAGGCGCGGATGATGCCGGTCATGTCGAGGACGGCCTGCTCGCCGTCGCCGATGACCGCCGCGTCGATGAAGTCGGCGATCGGCTCGGGGTTGAAGGCCGCGTGGCCGCCCGCGAGCACGATGGGGTGGTCGACGGTCCGGTCCTTCGACTCCAGCGGGATGCCCGCGAGGTCGAGGGCGGTGAGCATGTTCGTGTAGCCGAGCTCCGTGGAGAAGGAGAGGCCGAACACGTCGAAGGCGCCGACGGGGCGGTGCGAGTCGACCGTGAACTGCGGGACCCCGTGCTCGCGCATCAGCTCTTCGAGGTCCGGCCACACGCTGTAGGTGCGCTCGGCGAGGACGCCCTCGCGCTCGTTCAGTACCTCGTAGAGGATCATGACGCCCTGGTTGGGCAGGCCGACCTCGTACGCGTCCGGGTACATCAGTGCCCAGCGGACGTCGCACTCGTCCCAGTCCTTGACCGTGGAGTTGAGTTCTCCGCCGACGTACTGGATCGGTTTCTGCACGTGCGGGAGCAGAGCTTCGAGCTGCGGGAAGACAGACTCGGCAGCAGACATCTCGAACCTTCGTGAGCTGGCAGGGGGGCGACTCTCAAGCGTACCCCGGTGCCCGGTGGGCTCAGCGCCGCAGCGACCGGGGGACGGTGGCGCGGGACCGGACGCGGGGGAGGTCGCGCTCGGTCGCCCCGGCCGCCGCCTCCTCGCGGCCGTGCAGGAGTCCCCAGGTGAAGGCGGTCTCACCGGCCGCGTGGGCCTGGGCGGCGATCTCCAGCAGGGCCTTCCGGGCGACCACGCCGTCCTGGTGTTCCCCGAGGAGGGACTGCACCGCCTTCACGCGTCCGGAGAACTTCTTGGCGGGTTTTCCGAGGGTGGGGCGGGCGGCGTCGGCGGCGTAGCGGGCGCGCTTGGCGGCCTTGCGGGCCTCGTGGAGGGCGAGGTCGCGTTCGCGGCCGGGGGCGAGGGAGAGGGCGCGGTCGACGCGGGCGGCGAGGCGGTCGTGCTCCTTGCGGACGGCGCGGGCGAGGACCCCGGCGGCGTCGCGGGAGGCGGCCCTGCGCAGGGGCGGGTCGGTGAGCAGGGCGTCCAGCGCGTCGAGCAGGGCGAGGTACCGGTCGGAGTCGAGGGCGGTGACGGCCCGGCGGCGGGCGTCGTCGGCGCGGGCGGCGGCCCAGACCCGGAGCCGGGCCTTGACCGGGCCGCGGCGCAGGGGGCGGGGGACGTCGGCGAGGAGGGCGCGCAGCCGCTCGGTGAGGACTTCCTGGTCCCGGGCGGCGCCCAGCTCGCCGGCCAGCCACTTCAGCTCGTCGCCGAGGGGGTCGGTGGCCTTCCGGTCGAGGACGGAGCGGTACGTCTTGAGGGCGCCGCGCAGGCGGCGGCAGGCGATGCGGAACCGGTGGACGGCGTCGGGGAGGTCGCGGCGGACGGCGGGGTCGAGGGCGACGATCGCCCCGGCCTGTTCCCGTACGTAGGCGAGGACGGCGGCTCCGGCGGTGCCGGGGGCGGGGCCCCCGCCGTGGCCGCCGCGACCGCCGCGGTCCTCCGGGGCGGTCTCCGCGAGGGCCCTGGCCAGTTTGGAGGAGTGCTGCGCGGGGCGGATGCCCGCCTTTCCGAGGCGTTTGCCGACGGCGTCGAGGACGCGGGGGTCGGCACCCTCGGCCGCCTCGACCTCGATCTCGGTCCAGGAGGTCCGGGGGCCGTCGGGCAGGCGTTCGGCGTGGACGGTGTCCACGGAGAGCTCGGCGAGGGGGGCGCCGTCGGCGTCGAGGAGCCGGCGGACGTCGCGGGCGGAGCGGAGGCGGACGACGGGGACGACCTCGCCGCGGCGGACGCGGGAGCGCAGGAGGACCGCCAGGTCGGGCGGGAGGGTGTCGGTTCCGGTGGGCGGGAGGGGGGCCCTGATCTCGTCGCGGACGCCGGCGGCGACGGGGAACTTCAGGTGCCAGCCCTCGTCCGCGCCGCCGGTGCGGCGGCGCAGGGTGATCGAGTCGGCGGCCAGCCGCAGGTCGGAGGTGTCGTGGTAGACGGCGTCGAGCTCCGTGACGCCGTCGTCGACGACGGTCGCGACGCCCGGGACCCCGGTGAGGTCCGGGACGTCGGTCTCCGGCGTGGCTTCGTACTTCCGCTCGGTCTCGCGCTTCGTCTCGGCCATGTCCGGCGTCTAACCGCCGGCGGGGGCGCTTACTCGGTTTCCGGGAGAAATCAGGCCCCCGCCGGACCCGCCGGGCGTTCGTCAGGCCGTCATCGGGCGCTGGACGCGGATCGACTGGAGGAGTCCGATCGCCACCCACACCGCGAACATCGAGGAGCCGCCGTACGAGACGAACGGCAGCGGCAGGCCCGCGACCGGCATGATGCCGAGGGTCATGCCGATGTTCTCGAAGGACTGGAAGGCGAACCAGGCGGCGATCCCGGCCGCGACGATCGTGCCGTACAGCTCGGTGGTCTCGCGGGCGATCCGGCAGGCCCGCCAGAGCACGGTCCCCAGGAGGAGGAGGATGAGGACGGCGCCGAGGAAGCCCAGCTCCTCCCCCGCGACGGTGAAGATGAAGTCGGTCTGCTGCTCGGGCACGAACTGGCCGCTGGTCTGGTGTCCCTTGAAGAGACCGGTGCCGTACAGGCCGCCGGAGCCGATCGCGATGCGGGCCTGGTTGGTGTTGTAGCCGACGCCGGCGGGGTCGAGGTCGGGGTTGGCGAAGGCGGCGAAGCGGTTGATCTGGTACTCGTCCAGCATGCCGAGGGCGGTGACGAGGACGGCGCCGAGGACTCCCGCGCCGATCAGGCCGAGGACCCAGCGGTTGGACGCCCCGGAGGCCAGGAGCACGCCGAGGACGATGACGGCCATCACCATGACCGAGCCGAGGTCGGGCATCAGCATGACGATGCCCATGGGGAGGGCGGCGAGGAGGAGGGCCTTGGCGACCGTTCCGTGGTCGGGATGGAGCTGGTCCCCCGCGTCGACCTTGGCCGCGAGCAGCATCGCCATGATCAGGATGATCGTGATCTTGACGAACTCGCTGGGCTGGAGGGAGAAGCCGCCGCCGATCACGATCCACGCGTGGGCGCCGTTGATGGTGGCGCCGAGCGGGGTGAGGACGGCGAGGATCAGCAGGATCGAGATGCCGTAGAGGACCGGCACGGCGCCGCGCAGGGTGCGGTGGCCGAGCCAGACCGTGCCGACCATCAGGGCGAGGCCGATGCCGGTGTTGAGGAGGTGCCGGAAGAGGAAGTAGTACGGGTCGCCCTGGTTGAGCTGGGTGCGGCCCCGGGTGGCGGACCAGACGAGCAGGGAGCCGATGAGGGAGAGCGCGAGCGCCGAGAGCAGCATCGGCCAGTCGAGGCGGCGCAGCACCGAGTCGCGGGCGGTGAGCTTCACCAGCGGCCCGCGCCGGGGGGCGTAACGGGAGACGGAGAAGTCGGTGCGGGTCGTCATCGGGTCAGTCCCTCCAGACGGGGGGCGGGCCCGCGAGCGGCGGCTGTCCGTCACCCTTCTTCGCGGGGTCGGCCTTCTTCGCGGGGTCGACCTTCTGCGACGCCGGGTCGTACGGCTTGACCGCGGGGGCGTCGATGGTGCCGTAGCGGTTGATCTTCGGCAGGGTCTTCTGCGGGTGGGGCAGCAGGGCCCGCCGGAGGTCCTGGTTGCCCTCGTCGTCGAGGCCGTAGAGGGCGTCGTAGATGTTGCGCACGGCGGGGCCGGCGGCGCCGGAGCCGGTGCCGCCCTGGGAGATCGTCATGACGATGGTGAAGTCGTCGGTGTAGGTGGCCAGCCAGGAGGTGGTCTGCTTGTCGTACACCTGGGCGGTGCCGGTCTTGGCCCGCATCGGGATCTTGTCCTGGGGCCAGCCGCCGAACCGCCAGGCGGCGGTTCCGCCGGGTTCGACGACGGAGCGCAGCCCCTTGTCGAGGTCCCGGACGGTCTGGGCGCTGATCGGGAGCCTGCCGTGGGGCGTGGGCTCGATCTCGCGGACCTTCTTGCCGTCGGGGCTGATGACGGCCTTGCCCACGGTGGGGTTGTAGAGGGTGCCGCCGTTGGAGAGGGCGGCGTAGATGGTGGCCATCTGGATGGGGGTGACGAGGACGTCGCCCTGGCCGATGGCGAAGTTGACGCTGTCGTACGCCTTCAGCTGGTTGCCTTCGAGGCAGCTCTCGTAGGCGATCTGCTGGACGTAGGTGCCGCCCTTCTTGCCCTGCTTGCACCAGACGTCCTTGTTGGCCGCCCAGAAGTTCTGCTTCCACCGGCGGTCGGGGATGCGGCCGGTCACCTCGTTCGGCAGGTCGACGCCGGTCTCGGCGCCGAGCCCGAAGTCGCGGGCGGTGCGGTAGAACCAGTCCTTCGCGTCCTTCTTGGGCTTGAGCCCGCCGTCGCGCTGCCACTCCTGGTGGCCGAGGGCGTAGAAGACGGTGTTGCAGGAGTACTTGAGGGCGTCGCCGAGGGTGATGGGGCCGTGCCCCTTGGACTCGAAGTTGGCGAAGCTGCGGCCGCCGATGCTGTAGGAGCTGCTGCAGTTGTACTTGTCGTTGAAGTCGTACCCGGCCCGTACGGCGGCGCTGGCCGACACCACCTTGAAGATGGAGCCGGCGGGGGCCTGGCCCTGGATGGCCCGGTTGAGCAGCGGGTAGTTGGAGCTCTTGCCGGTCAGCGTGGCGTAGTCCTTGGCGGAGATGCCGCCGACCCAGGCGTTGGGGTCGTAGTCGGGCTGGGAGGCCATCGCGACGACCCGGCCGGTCTTGGTCTCCATGACGACGACGGCGCCCGAGTCGGCCTCGTACTTGCGGCCGGTGACCTTGTCGGTCTCCTTGCGGACGGTCTTCATCGCCTCGTGGAGCTCGTACTCGGCGACGGCCTGGACGCGCGCGTCGATGCTGGTGACGAGGGTGGAGCCGGCCACGCCCGGGTCGGACTCGGTCCGGCCCATGACGCGGCCGAGGTTGTCGACCTCGTAGCGGGTGACGCCGGCCTTGCCGCGCAGCTCCTTGTCGTACGTGCGCTCGATCCCGGAGCGGCCGATCTGGTCGGAGCGGAGGAACGGCGAGTCGGTGTCCTTGGCCTTCTTGATCTCGTCGTCGGTGACGGGCGAGAGGTAGCCGAGGACCTGCGCGGTGCGGGCCTTGCCGGGCGCC
This sequence comes from Streptomyces sp. NPDC041191, assembly GCF_055591945.1. Lineage (NCBI taxonomy): Bacteria > Bacillati > Actinomycetota > Actinomycetes > Kitasatosporales > Streptomycetaceae > Streptomyces > Streptomyces sp. NPDC041191. Next base: position 138,156 of record NZ_JBVIZC010000005.1, read on the forward strand.
GGGTAGCGGCGGACGGCGGTGGGCTCGGCGGTGATGCCGGGGAAGTCCTCCGCGCTCTCACGGATCGTCAGCGCCTGCTGGGTGGTGGCCTCGTCCGTGACGGGGATCGGCTGGTAGGGGGAGCCGTTCCAGCAGGGCTTGGGGGTCTTGGAGTCGCAGAGCCGGATGCTGTTGATGACGTCCTGGGGGTTCATCCCGAGGACGCCGGCGAGCCGGGTGAGGACGGCCTTGCCGTCGTCCTTCATCTTCATCAGCTCGGTGCGGGACGCGGAGACCACGAGCCGGGTCTCGTTGTCGGCGAGCGGGACGCCGCGGGCGTCCAGGATGGAGCCCCGGACGGCGGGCTGGACGACCTGCTGGACGTGGTTGTTCTTGGCCTCGTCCGTGTACTCCTTGCCGTTGCGGATCTGGAGGTACCAGAGCCGGCCCCCCAGGGTGAGGAGCAGGGAGAAGACGAGGATCTGGATGACGACGAGCCGGATCCGGACCCGGGGGGTCCGGCCGGTCTCGGGGATGTTGCTCATGCTGCCGTTGCCCCCTCGGTCACAGTCGCTTGACTCCCTTGATGCGTCCGGCCCGTGAGGCGCGGTTCTTCGCGGCCTTCACCCGCAGGCCGCCGCGCTGGGTGCCGATGCGCAGGCCGGTTCCGGAGGAGAGCCAGCCGGAGGCGACGTCGGTGCCGCCGCCGGTGTCGGCGAGCGGGTCGTTGTCGGCGCGGCGGGCCAGGGCCATGAGGAGCGGCACCACGAAGGGCGCGAGGAGCAGGTCGTACAGGACCGCGGTGAACAGCAGGAAGCCCAGGCCGACGTGGCGGGCGGCGGTGTCGCCGACGAGGGCGCCGACGCCCGCGTAGAGGAGCGTGGAGCCGACGGCCGCGGCGGCGACGACGGCCATGGGGCCGGCCGCGGAGGTCGTCCGGCCGTTCTCGGGGCGGGCCAGGCCGACGAGGTAGCCGACGAGGCAGAGCACGAGGGCGTAGCGGCCGACGGCGTGGTCGGCGGGCGGGGCGAGGTCGGCGAGGAGGCCGGCGGAGAAGCCGGCGAGGGCGCCGGTGACGTGCCCGTACACGAGGGCGAGGGCGACGACGGTGAGCAGGACGAGGTCGGGGACGGCGCCGGGGAGCTGGAGGCGGGCCAGGACGGAGACCTGGACGACCAGGGCCACCACGATCAGGGCGGCGGAGAGGAGGATGCGGTTGATCTTCACGGTGTCGCGTCCCCCTGGTTCTGGGCCTGGTTCTGTTCCCCGTCCGGCTTCTGTCCCGCCCGCTGTCCGTCCGGTGGGGGCGGCGAGGCGGTGACGGTGACGGTCGGCGCGGGCGCGGGCTTCCGCGGCAGGACCGCGTCGCGCGGGTCGGAGCGCGGGGCCTGGACGACGACGCCGACGATGTCGAGCTTGGTGAAGCCGGCGTACGGGCGGACGTAGACGTTGCGGGTCAGGCCGCCGCCCGCCGGGTCGACGCGGACGATCTCGCCGACCGGGACGCCGGGCACGAAGGGCTTGTCGCCGCTCGATCCGAAGGTGACGAGCCGGTCGCCGGGCTTGACCTTGGCCTTGCCGTTGAGGAGCTGGACGACGAGCGGGCTGTTGCCCTGGCCGGTGGCGAAGCCGAGTTCGTCGCTCTTCTCCATGCGGGTGCCGACGGTGAAGTCGGGGTCGTTGGCGAGGAGGACCGTGGAGGTGGAGGGGCCGACGGTGGTGACGCGTCCGACGAGACCGGCGCCGTTGAGCACGGTCATGTCCCGCTCGATGCCGTCGCGGGCGCCGACGTCGATGGTGACGGTCCAGGAGAAGCCCTGGGCCGCTCCTATGGCGACGACCTGGGCTCCCTTGATGCCGTACTGGCCGGCGCCGGCGGTCTTGAGCAGGGTGTCGAGCTCGTTCAGCCGGCTGCGGTTGCGGTCGTCGCTGCCGAGCCTCGCCTTGAGTTCGGCGTTCTCCTTCTCCAGGGCCGCGATCCGGGTGTGCCGCTCGCCGGAGTCGCGTACCGCCCCTATGGCGTTGCCCACGGGGTCGACGGCGGCGGCCACACCGTTCTCGACCGGTCCGAAGACCGCCGCCGCGGCCCTGCGGGCGCCGTCGACGGGTGATTCCCGGCCGCCGCGGATGTCCACCGTGATCAGCGCGAACGCGATGGCGATCAGCAGTACCAGGAGCAGCCGGCTCTCTCGTGTGTCCCTCACGTGCGGCGGCCGTGCCTTTCCTCGTGGTTCGGTCGTTCCGTGGTGCGGTTGTTCCGCGGGGTGGTCCGTTCCGCCGCGCGGTCGTCCCCGTGCGGCGGGCCGGTCCGTGGGCGGGGCCGGTGCGGGTGTTCCCGCGACCGTGCCGGTGCGGCAGTTCTACCGCACCGGCACGGTGCCGTGGTGTTCCGGCGTCAGCGGCGCGGCTGCGCGTCGAGGACCTGCTGGAGGGCCTCGAACTCCTCCACGCACTTGCCGGAGCCGAGCGCCACCGAGTCCAGCGGGTCCTCGGCGATGTGGATCGGCATGCCGGTCTCGTGGCGCAGGCGCTCGTCCAGGCCGCGCAGCAGGGCGCCGCCGCCGGTGAGGACGATGCCGCGGTCCATGACGTCGCCGGACAGCTCCGGCGGGCACTTGTCGAGGGTGGTCTTCACCGCGTCCACGATCGCGTTGACCGGCTCCTCGATGGCCTTGCGGACCTCGGCGGCGGAGATGACCACGGTCTTGGGGAGCCCGGACACCAGGTCGCGGCCGCGGATCTCGGTGTGCTCGTCCTGGTCCAGGTCGAAGGCCGAACCGATGGTGATCTTGATCTGCTCGGCGGTGCGCTCGCCGAGGAGGAGGGAGTACTCCTTCTTGACGTGCTGGATGATCGCGTTGTCCAGCTCGTCGCCGGCGACCCTGATGGACTGCGCCGTGACGATTCCGCCGAGGGAGATGACGGCGACCTCGGTGGTGCCGCCGCCGATGTCCACCACCATGTTGCCGGTGGCCTCGTGGACGGGGAGGCCCGAGCCGATGGCCGCCGCCATGGGCTCCTCGATGATGTGCACCTGGCGGGCACCGGCCTGGGTCGACGCCTCGATGACGGCGCGGCGCTCGACCCCGGTGATGCCGGAGGGCACGCAGACGACGACCCGGGGACGGGCCAGGTAACGACGCTTGTGGATCTTGAGGATGAAGTAGCGGAGCATCCGCTCGGTGATCTCGAAGTCGGCGATCACACCGTCCTTGAGCGGGCGCACGGCGACGATGTTGCCGGGGGTCCGGCCGATCATCTTCTTCGCCTCGGCGCCGACCGCGAGGATGCCACCGGTGTTGGTGTTGATCGCGACGACGGACGGCTCGTTGAGGACGATGCCCCGACCCCTGACGTACACCAGCGTGTTGGCGGTCCCGAGGTCGACAGCCATGTCACGGCCGATGAACGACATTGAGTTCCCCTTGATTTCCCATGGCTGAGGGTGGTGCGGCGTGGAGTTTTCCATCGTAGTGCCGCCCGCCCGGATACCGCGCGGTGGTCCACCTCTGTGTACAGGTGACGGCAGGACGCGGCGATCCGTTCCCGGGTTCCGCGTTCATATGCCTGAGGGCGACCGAAATTCCTTCGGTCGCCCCACAGGGTGGTTCGTTCGGCCGTCCTCGCGGGGCTGACGCCGGGTCGGACGGGCCCGGTCGGACGAGGCCGGCCGGGCGGGTCCGGTCAGACGAGGCCGGGGAAGAAGATCTTCAGCTCGCGGAGCGCCGACTCCTCGGAGTCCGAGGCGTGGATGAGGTTCTCGCGCACGATGGTGCCGAAGTCGCCCCGGATGGACCCCGGCGCGGCGGCGATCGGGTCGGTCGGGCCGGCGAGCTGCCGGACGCCCTCGACGACCCGCTCGCCCTCCACGACGAGCGCGACGACGGGGCCCGAGGACATGAAGCCCATCAGGGGCTCGTAGAAGGGCTTGCCCTTGTGCTCGCCGTAGTGCTGCTCCAGCGTCTCCTGGTCCAGCTCGCGCAGTTCCAGGGCCGCGAGCGTCCAGCCGGCCTTGCGCTCGATGCGGCCGATGATCTCGCCGACCAGGCCGCGTCGGACGGCGTCGGGCTTGAGCAGGACGAGCGTGCGCTGGCTCACGGGGGAACTCCTTCGGGAAAGCGGTGTGCGGGTCTCCGAGGCTACAGGGCCCGCACGTGCCCCGATTACGCAGCGTCAGGCTCCGCCGGGGCCTGGGCGGCCTGCGCCGCGGCCCAGCGGGCCTTGATCCCGTCCACCTTCCGGCCGTAGTGCACGGAGGCCCACCACAGGACGGCGAAGAGCGCCCCCAGGAAGAACATGACCGGGACGACGAAGCCGCTGGCGATCAGGCCGATCTGGAGCGCCCAGCCGAGCTGCACGCCGCCGGGCCGGGTGACCATCCCGCACAGCAGTACGGAGAAGACCATCGCGGCCCCGCAGACCCACCAGACGGCGGACATCGACAGGCTGTCGTCCTTCATGGCGACGAGCCCGGCGAAGCCGATGACGAAGAACTCGCCGACGAGCGTGGAGGAACAGAGCGTACGCATGGGATTCAGCCCCTTCGGAGCAGCAGCCGGGCGTCGCCGACCGTGAAGATCGAACCGGTCACGAGCACGCCCGCGCCGCCGTACTCGGCCTCTTCCTCCGCGAGGGTGATCGCCGTCTCGATGGCGTCGGGCAGCCGCGGTTCCACGACCACCCGGTCCTCCCCGAAGACCTCGACCGCGATCGCGGCGAGCGCGTCCACGTCGGTGGCGCGCGGGTGGGAGTTCGCGGTGATCACGACCTCCGCGAAGATCGGCTCGAACGCCTCCAGGACGCCCCTGGCGTCCTTGTCGGCGCTCGTGGAGACCACGCCGACGAGCCGGGAGAAGCCGAACGCCTCCCCGATGCCCTCGGCCGTCGCCCGCGCGCCGTGCGGGTTGTGGGCGGCGTCCAGGAGCACCGTCGGGGAGGAGCGGACGATCTCCAGGCGGCCGGGCGAGGTCACCCGTGCGAACGCCTGCCGGACCGTGTCCGCGTCCAGGGTGCGGGCCTGCTGCGCGCCGATGCCGAAGAACGCCTCGACCGCCGCGAGCGCCACCGCCGCGTTGCGCGCCTGGTAGGCGCCGTGCAGCGGCAGGAAGACGTCGTCGTACTCGCCGCCGAGGCCGCGCAGGGTGAGGAGCTGGCCGCCGACCGCGACCTCGCGGGAGACGACGCCGAACTCCATGCCCTCGCGGGCCACGGTGGCGTCCGCCTCGACGGCCTTCTTCAGCAGGACCCGCGCCGCGTCGGCCGGCTGCTGGGCCAGGATCACGGTCGCGCCCGGCTTGATGATCCCGGACTTCTCGCCGGCGATCTCGGCGGTGGTCCCGCCGAGCCGGTCGGTGTGGTCGAGGTCGATGGGGGTGACGACGGCGACGGAAGCGTCGATGACGTTGGTCGCGTCCCAGGTGCCCCCCATGCCGACCTCGACCACGGCCACGTCGACCGGGGCGTCGGCGAAGGCCGCGTAGGCCATGCCGGTGAGGACCTCGAAGAAGGAGAGCCGGTACTCCTCGCGGGCGTCGACCATCTCCACGTACGGCCGGACGTCCCGGTACGTCTCGATGAACCGCTCGGCGGAGATCGGGGCGCCGTCGAGGCTGATGCGCTCGGTGATGGTCTGCACGTGCGGCGAGGTGTAGCGCCCGGTGCGCAGCTCGAAGGCGCCGAGCAGGGCCTCGATCATGCGGGCCGTCGACGTCTTGCCGTTGGTGCCGGTGATGTGGATCGAGGGGTACGCGCGCTGCGGCTCGCCCAGGACGTCCATCAGGGCCGCGATCCGGGTGACCGAGGGCTCCAGCTTGGTCTCGCCCCAGCGGGTGGACAGCTCGGTCTCGACCTCGCGCAGCGCCGCGTCCAGCTCCGGGTCCGCGGGGCGGCCCGGCACGGGGTCGCCCTGGGGCGGTCCGGCCTGGGTGCGCAGGGTGCGGCTGCCGGCCTCGATGACCGCCAGGTCCGGGTCGCGGTGGGTCTCGTTGTCGACTATCTCGTCGAAGGCGTCGGGGGTGCCGGGGGCACCGGGGGTGCCGGACGGTTCGTCGGGCGTGTCGGACGGATCGCGGGGCTCACTCACGGGCCCAGTCTACGGAGCCGCTCCGGCGGGACGGCGGACCCACCCCTTTCGGTGGTTCCGGGACGGCGGAACGCGCGGAACGGGCCGGGCCGAACGGGCCGGGCAGAGGCCGGGGGGCGCCGGAACGGCCGGGCGGGGGTCCCGGGGCCGCCGGAGGCCCGGGAGCACGACGGGCGCGGCGGGGCACGGCGGAAGCCCCGGGACGCGGCAGGACACGGCGGTGGGGGCCCGGAAGGTCTTCCGGGCCCCCACCGCCGTCCTCACGCCTGCGGCAGGTTCGCCAGCTGGGCCTGGATGCGGGCGATGTCCTCGTCCGCCTTGGCGAGGCGGGTGCGGATCTTCTCGACCACGTTGTCGGGCGCCTTCGCCAGGAACGCCTCGTTGCCGAGCTTGCCGTTGGCCTGCGCCTTCTCCTTCTCGGCCGCCGCGAGGTCCTTCGCGAGGCGCTTGCGCTCCGCCTCCACGTCGATCGTGCCCGACAGGTCGAGCGCGACCGTGGCCCCGGCGACCGGCAGGGAGGCGGTGGCGGAGAAGCCCTCGCCCTCCGGCTGGAGGCGCAGGATCTGGCGGATGGCGGCCTCGTGCGGGGCGAGCGCGGTGCCGGTCGCGTCGACCCGGGCCGGAACCTTCTGGCCGGGCTGGAGGCCCTGGTCGGAGCGGAACCTGCGGACCTCGGTGACGACCCGCTGGACCAGCCCGATCTCCTGCTCGGCGGCCTCGTCGCGGAACCCGGAGTCGGCCGGCCACTCCGCGACGACGAGGGACTCGCCGCCGGTGAGGGTGGTCCACAGGGTGTCGGTGACGAAGGGGACGATCGGGTGCAGCAGCCGCAGCACGACGTCCAGGACCTCGCCCAGGACGCGGGCCGAGACCCGGGCCTGCTCGCCGCCGGCGAAGAACGTCGTCTTCGACAGCTCGACGTACCAGTCGAAGACCTCGTCCCACGCGAAGTGGTAGAGGGCGTCCGCGAGCTTCGCGAACTGGTAGTCGTCGTAGTACGCGTCCGCCTCGGCGACGACCTTGTTCAGCCGCGAGAGGATCCAGCGGTCCGCCGCCGACAGCTTCTCGGGAGCGGGCAGCTCGCCCTCGACGGTCGCGCCGTTCATCATCGCGAAGCGGGTGGCGTTCCAGATCTTGTTGGCGAAGTTCCGGGACGCCTGGACCCAGTCCTCGCCGATCGGGACGTCGACGCCCGGGTTGGCGCCCTTGGCCAGGGTGAAGCGCAGGGCGTCGGAACCGTACTTGTCCATCCAGTCCAGCGGGTTGACCGTGTTCCCGAACGACTTCGACATCTTCTTGCCGAACTCGTCGCGGACCATGCCGTGGAAGGCGATCGTGCGGAACGGCGGCTGACCGTCCATCGCGTACAGGCCGAACATCATCATCCGGGCGACCCAGAAGAACATCAGGTCGTAGCCGGTGACCAGGACGGAGTTCGGATAGAACTTCTCCAGGTCCGGCGTCCGCTCCGGCCAGCCGAGCGTGGAGAACGGCCACAGGCCGGACGAGAACCACGTGTCGAGGACGTCGGTGTCCTGCGTCCAGCCCTCGCCGGTGGGCGGCTCCTCGTCCGGGCCGACGCAGACCAGCTCGCCGTCCGGGCCGTGCCAGACGGGGATGCGGTGGCCCCACCACAGCTGGCGGGAGATGCACCAGTCGTTGAGGTTGTCGACCCAGTCGAAGTAGCGCTGCGACATCTCGGCCGGGTGGATGTCGACCCGCCCGTCGCGGACCGCGTCGCCGGCGGCCTTGGCCAGCGTCTCGACCTTGACCCACCACTGCAGGGACAGGCGCGGCTCCAGCGTCGTCTTGCACCGCGAGCAGTGACCCACCGAGTGGACGTACGGGCGCTTCTCGGCGACGATCCGGCCCTCGGCGCGCAGGGCGGCGACGATCGCGGAGCGGGCCTCGAAGCGGTCCAGGCCCTGGAAGGGGCCGTGGGCGGTGATCACGCCGCGCTCGTCGAGGACCTCGATGGATTCGAGGCCGTGGCGCTGGCCGATGGCGAAGTCGTTCGGGTCGTGCGCCGGGGTCACCTTGACGGCGCCGGTGCCGAACTCCGGGTCGACGTGGGTGTCGGCGACGACCGGGATCGTACGGTCGGTCAGCGGCAGCTTGATCCGCCTGCCGACCAGGTGCCGGTAGCGCTCGTCGTCGGGGTGGACGGCGACGGCGGTGTCGCCGAGCATCGTCTCCGCGCGGGTCGTGGCGACGACGATGGTGTCCTCGCCCTCGCCGTACTCCATGGAGACGAGTTCGCCGTCGTCGTCCTGGTAGTCGACCTCGATGTCCGAGATGGCCGTCAGACAGCGCGGGCACCAGTTGATGATGCGCTCGGCGCGGTAGATCAGGCCGTCGTCGAACATCTTCTTGAAGACGGTCTGGACGGCCCGGGACAGACCCTCGTCCATGGTGAAGCGGTCCCGGCTCCAGGCCAGGCCCTCGCCGAGGCGCCGCATCTGGCCGGCGATCTGGCCGCCGGACTCGGCCTTCCACTCCCAGACCCGCTCGACGAACGCCTCGCGGCCCAGGTCGTGGCGGGACTTGCCCTCCTTGGCGAGTTCGCGCTCGACGACGTTCTGGGTGGCGATGCCGGCGTGGTCCATGCCGGGCTGCCACAGCGTCTCGAAGCCCTGCATCCGCTTGCGGCGGGTGAGGGCGTCGATCAGCGTGTGCTCGAAGGCGTGGCCCAGGTGGAGCGAGCCGGTGACGTTCGGCGGCGGGATGACGATGGTGTACGCCGGCTTCTCGCTCTTCGCGTCCGCCTCGAAGTACCCGCGCTCCACCCAGCGCTCGTACAGCGGCCCCTCTACCTCGGCCGGCGCGTACTGGGTCGGCAGTTCGGTGGTGGGCGCTGTCTGCTGCTGAGTGTTCTCGGTCACGGGGTCAGTTTAGGGGGGACGCGGCGGTGCCCCGAAACTCGATTGTTCGGTAACGGTGTGGCCCCCGCCGCACCGGGTGCCCGATCGTTCCGCCAGGATGTCGGACAGGCATAAACATCCTGTGAGGGGAACCTGTCGATGAGCTACCACCAGCCGGGACCGTACGGCGGCCAGCCGCCCCAGCAGCCCGGGCCCTACGGTCAGCCGGGCCCGTACGGCCAGCAGCCGCAGCCGGGGCCGTACGGCGCCCAGCCGGGCTACGGGTACCCCCAGCAGGCTCCGCAGGGCGTTCCGCCGCAGCAGCCCCCGTACGGTTACCCGCCCCAGCCCGGCCCGTACGGCCAGCAGCCGCAGTACGGCGGCCCCCAGGGCCCCGGCGGTTACCCGCCGCCCCCGCCCGCCCCGAAGAAGTCCAGGGCGGGTCTGGTCGTCGGCGCGGTGGCCGTGGTCGCGGCGATCGCCGTGGGCGCGTACTTCGTGCTCGGCAGTGGCGGCTCGTCCGTCGCGGACGACGGCCCGCACAAGCTGGTCACCCCGGAGACGGTGCTCACCGAGTACAAGAAGGCACCCGACAAGGACAAGAAGTCGGACAACGATCCCCTCGCGGACTCGGCGGCGCTCGGGGTCAAGAACCCCCAGGACGTCGGCGGCTCGTGGCGGGCCGAGAACAAGGTCAACCCGCTCGCCGGCAAGATGCTGGCGTTCGGCGGCACGTACGGCCAGATCGACGATCCCGAGAAGGTCGTGGACAACGTCTTCGCCGCCTTCAAGGCCAAGGCCGAGAAGGACCAGGGCAAGGGCCAGGTCCTCGGCACCCCCAGGGCGGTCACGCCCGCGGGCCTCGACGGCGCCGTGATGAAGTGCCAGGAGATGCAGTACAAGCCGGACTCCGAAGCCGGGGGCGCCGGTCCGAAGGAAGTGGTCATGCCCGTGTGCGTCTGGGGCGACCACAGCACCATCGGCTACGTGATGCACTTCAACCTCGCCGAGCTGATGGCCGGAAAGGCGGGCACCGTGGACGGGACCGCCGCGATCGCCGCCGGTCTCCGCAAGGAGGTGCGCGTCAAGCTCTGACGCGCCGTACGCGTGAGGGGCGCCCCGCCGGTCCGGCGGGGCGCCCCTCACGCGTACGTGGTGCCGTCAGGCCGACTTCTCGTGCCTGCCGTCGTTCTTCACGATCCGTGGCACCAGCGTCGGGTTGACGTTGTCGCGGACCACGTCCGCGGTGATGACGACCCGGGCCACGTCCTTGCGGGACGGGACCTCGTACATCACCGACTGGAGGACCTCCTCCATGATGGCGCGCAGGCCGCGCGCGCCGGTGCCGCGCAGGATCGCCTGGTCGGCGATGGCCTCCAGGGCCGGGCGGTCGAAGTCCAGCTCCACGCCGTCGAGTTCGAAGAGGCGCTGGTACTGCTTCACCAGCGCGTTGCGCGGCTCGACCAGGATCTGGAGGAGCGCCTCGCGGTCCAGGTTGTGGACGGAGGTGAGGACGGGGAGACGGCCGATGAACTCGGGGATCATCCCGAACTTCACCAGGTCCTCCGGCATGACCTCCTGGAACTGGTCGCTCGCCTCGATCTCGCGCTTGGAGCGGATGGTCGCCCCGAAACCGATGCCCTTGGCGCCCGCCCGCGACTCGATGATCTTCTCCAGGCCGGCGAAGGCGCCGCCCACGATGAAGAGCACGTTCGTCGTGTCGATCTGGATGAACTCCTGGTGCGGGTGCTTGCGTCCGCCCTGCGGCGGCACGGAGGCGGTGGTCCCCTCCAGGATCTTCAGGAGGGCCTGCTGCACGCCCTCACCGGAGACGTCGCGCGTGATCGACGGGTTCTCGCTCTTGCGGGCGACCTTGTCGATCTCGTCGATGTAGATGATCCCGGTCTCGGCCTTCTTGACGTCGTAGTCGGCCGCCTGGATCAGCTTGAGCAGGATGTTCTCGACGTCCTCGCCGACGTAGCCGGCCTCCGTCAGCGCCGTCGCGTCGGCGATGGCGAACGGGACGTTCAGCATCCGGGCCAGGGTCTGCGCGAGCAGCGTCTTGCCCGAGCCCGTGGGGCCGAGGAGCAGGATGTTGGACTTCGCCAGCTCGATGGCGTCGTCCCGGCCCTGCGCGCCGCCGTTCTCACCGGCCTGGACGCGCTTGTAGTGGTTGTACACCGCGACCGAGAGGGCCTTCTTCGCGGGCTCCTGCCCGACGACGTACCCCTCGAGGAACTCGTAGATCTCACGGGGCTTGGGAAGTTCCTCCCAGCGCACCTCGCTCGTCTCCGCGAGTTCTTCCTCGATGATCTCGTTGCAGAGGTCGATGCACTCGTCGCAGATGTACACACCGGGTCCCGCGATGAGCTTCTTCACCTGCTTCTGGCTCTTTCCGCAGAACGAGCACTTGAGCAGGTCGCCGCCATCACCGATGCGTGCCACGAGGTGCTTCCCCTTCGCCTGGGAGTGCTTGGTTCAGCGACTCCTGGTGCCTCATATTCGACGGTACCTTGCCGGGCCCCCCGTTCGGGCCCCCCTTGGCACGGTTCACATGGTCGCGATTCGGCCACGAGGCCGTCCGGGGCGTGTGCACCGTGCCAGGGGAAGGTCGAGCGTCAGACCGTGGCGGCCGTGCTCTTGCGGGTCGAGACGATCTGGTCCACCAGACCGTACGCGAGGGCGTCCTCGGCGGTCAGGATCTTGTCGCGCTCGATGTCGTCGCGGATCTTCTCGATCGGCGTCGAGGAGTGCTTGGCCAGCATCTCCTCCAGCTGGCTGCGCATGCGCAGGATCTCGTTGGCCGCGATCTCCAGGTCGGAGAGCTGCTCGCGGCCGGTGCCGCCGGAGGGCTGGTGGATCAGCACGCGGGCGTTCGGCAGGGCCATCCGCTTGCCGGGGGTGCCGGCGGCGAGGAGCACGGCCGCGGCGGAGGCCGCCTGGCCCATGCAGACCGTCTGGATGTCGGGCTTCACGAACTGCATCGTGTCGTAGATCGCCGTCAGCGCGGTGAAGGAGCCGCCGGGGCTGTTGATGTAGATCGAGATGTCGCGGTCCGGGTCCATCGACTCCAGGCACAGGAGCTGCGCCATGACGTCGTTGGCGGAGGCGTCGTCGATCTGCACGCCGAGGAAGATCACGCGCTCCTCGAACAGCTTCGCGTACGGGTCGTACTCGCGCACGCCCTGCGAGGTGCGCTCCACGAAGCGGGGCACGACGTAACGGTTGTCCATCGGCGCGCCGGTGTGGAGGCCGCTCATGGAGAGGTTGTTGTACATCTGGGTGTTCACCGTCCTGGTGGCGTTCGGTGGGCTGGGGCTCTTGAGCTGGCCGGCGGGGCTCAGGCGCCCGTGCCGCCGCCGCCGGGAACGCCCGAAGCGGCAGAGATGATCTCGTCGATGAGGCCGTAGTCCTTGGCCTCCTCCGCGGTGAACCAGCGGTCGCGGTCGCCGTCGCGGATGATCGCCTCGACGGTCTGGCCGGAGTGGTGCGCGGTGATCTCGGCCATGCGCCTCTTGGTGCGCAGGAGGTACTCGGCCTGGATCTTGATGTCCGAGGCGGTGCCACCGATGCCGGCGGAGCCCTGGTGCATCAGGATGTCGGTGTTCGGCAGCGCGAAGCGCTTGCCGGGGGTGCCGCCGGTCAGCAGGAACTGGCCCATGGAGGCGGCCATGCCCATGCCGATGGTGACGACGTCGTTCGGGATGTACTGCATGGTGTCGTAGACGGCCATGCCGGCCGTCACCGAGCCACCGGGGCTGTTGATGTAGAGGTAGATGTCCTTGTCCGGTTCGGCGGCCAGGAGGAGCATCTGGGCGGTGATCTTGTTGGCGATGTCGTCGTCGACCTGCTGGCCGAGGAAGACGATGCGCTCGCCGAGCAGCCGGTTGTAGACATGGTCGCCGAGGCCGCCACCGATGGACGGCTCACCCGCGGCGTAAGGCTTCAGATTCGTCACGTATCCACCTGCTCGTCTCCGACGGCCCGGGGCCGTCTCAGCGTCTCGTTCAGAGGGCACTGCCCCGTATTCATGGACCCTAACGCGCAGGTGGGACAACGCCATCCCGGTTCCCGAACTGTTCGCTGGGAGCGCAAGGTAGTTGGGGCGCCGCAGGGCCCTTCCGGCGGGCGCGCGCGGCCCTCCCGGCCCGGCCCCGCGCCGGGTCCCCGGAAGGCCCCCCGGTACGCCCGCGGGCCCGTACGCACGGTCGGTGCGTACGGGCCCGCGGGACGGGACCGGGCGGGGGCGCGGGGCCCCTCGCCGCTTCCCCGGCCTACTTCTCCTCGGAGCCCTCGGAGTTCTCGGGGGAGTCGGCGTCGGCGGCCTCGACGGCGGTGTCGGCCTCGTCCTCGTCGTCGGAGAGGTCCACGACCTCACCGTTGGTGTCGACGACCTTGGCGGCCTCGACGACGACCGCGAGGGCCTTGCCGCGGGCGACCTCGCCGACGAGCATCGGCACCTGGCCGCCCTGGGCCACGGCCTGGGCGAACTGGTCGGGGCTCATGCCGGAGGAGGCGGCACGGCGGAACAGGTGCTCGGTGAGCTCCTCGCGGGAGACGTCGAGCTTCTCCCGGTTGACCAGCTCGTCCAGGATGAACTGGGTCTTGATGCCCTTCTCGGCCTGCTCCTTGGTCTCGGCCAGGAACTCCTCCTCGGTCTTGCCCTGGAGCTCCAGGTACTTCGCGAGGTCGATGCCCATCTGGCCGAGCTGGTGGTGCTCCAGGTTGTGCTTGCGGGTGTTGATCTCGTCCTCGAGGAGCTTCTCGGGCATCGGGACCTCGACCAGCTTGAGGAGCTCGTCGAGGACGCGCTCCTGGGCCTGGGTGGCCTGGTCGAACTGCTTCATGTTCTCGAGGCGCTTGCGGCTGTCGGCCTTGAGCTCGTCGAGGGTGTCGAACTCCGACGCCATCTGCGCGAACTCGTCGTCCAGCCCGGGAAGCTCGCGGGCGGCGACGGCGGTGACCTTGACGGTGACCTCCGCGTCCTTGCCCTCGGCGGAGCCGCCCTTCAGCTGCGAGGTGAAGGTGGCCTCGCCGCCGGCCTCCAGGCCCTTGACGGCCTCGTCGATGCCGTCGAGCAGCTCGCCCGAGCCGATGGTGTACGAGACGTCGCTGGCGACGCCGTCGGGCAGGACCTCGCCGTCGACCTTGGCCTCCAGGTCGATGGTGACGACGTCGCCGTCCTGGGCGGCGCGCTCGACCGGGGAGGTCGAGGCGAAGCGCTCGCGGAGCTGCTCCACGGACTTCTCGACGTCCTCGTCGGTGACCTCGACCGGGTCGACGGTGACCTCGATGCCGGAGTAGTCCGGGATCTCGATCGCCGGGCGGATGTCCACCTCGGCGGTGAAGGCCAGCAGCTCGCCGTCCTTCAGCTCGGTGATGTCGACCTCGGGCTGGCCGAGCGGGTTGACCTCGGCCTCGTTGACGGCCTCGGTGTAGAACTTCGGGAGCGCGTCGTTGACGGCCTCTTCCAGCACGGCGCCGCGGCCGAACCGCTGGTCGATCACGCGAGCCGGGATCTTGCCCTTGCGGAAGCCCTTGACCGTGACCTGCTGGTTGATCTTCTTGTACGCCGCGTCGAGGCTGTCCTTGAGCTCCTCGAAGGGCACCTCGACAGTGAGCCGAACCCGGGTCGGGTTCAGGGTCTCCACGGCGCTCTTCACGGTTCGGTCTCCTTGTGGCTGATTCCTGGATTCCGCCGGGCCCGCGCGAAGCGGTTCCGGCCGATCGGCCCGGTCAGAAAGACACACGGGCACGCAGCTTGCATAGTAACCGCAAGCGGGAGGACGGCCACAACATGATCAAGAACGCCCGGGGCGGGCATACGGTCGTCGTGGTCGGGGTGGCGGGATTTGAACCCACGGCCTTCCGCTCCCAAAGCGGACGCGCTACCAAGCTGCGCCACACCCCGTCGGTGCGACACGTAGGGTACATGCACGGGGACTGTCCGGCGCTCCCTCTTTCGCGGAGCGTGCTCCGGGTGTGCGAAGAGGGGTGCGGACCCGCTACCATGCTCTTCGTGCCGCGGTCCTGGTGACCTGCGGCGCGATGCTGTGCGGGTGTAGCTCAATGGTAGAGCACTAGTCTTCCAAACTAGCTACGCGGGTTCGATTCCCGTCACCCGCTCCACAGGTCCACGGCCCGGTTCGCCTCGCGCGATCCGGGCCGTGGTCGTTTCCGGGTTCCTCCGGGCCGCTCCGGTGACGTTTCCCGCCTCCCTTATTCGCCACGCGGCCGGCCGGGCAGTCGCTATGTTCCTTCTGATGATCATCGGATCGAGGGAGGGGAATTCCATGGGGAACGGGACGGGAAGGGCGAGACGGCCGGTCGTGGTGACCGCGCTGGCGCTGGCCTGCGCGGCCGGAATGCTGGGCGCCGGGCCCGCGCGGGCCGCGGAGCTTCCGTACACGCCGACCGGGCCCACGCTCTGGCCGGGCGGGTGCGCGACCGCCGGCGAGCTGCCGTGGGTGGGGAACACGGATCTGAGCCTGTCCGTCGGAGTGGCGGGCGACGGTGCCTGGCAGCACCTGGAGGCCCGTTTCCGGGTGTGGCGGGAGGGCGCCGGGGAGACACCGGTCGTCGACGTCCCCGTCTCCACCTCTCCCGGATCGACGGCCCGCCTCTCCGTCCTGCGGGACCAGGTGCCGGCGGAGGGACCGTACTGGTGGCAGGCGCGGATCGAGGGCGCCGACGGCGTCTCGGGATGGACCGCGCCCTGCGGCTTCCGGACCGACCACACGGCGCCCGCCGCCCCCTCGGTCACGTTCACGGACGCCGAGCGGTACCCGCAGGGGGCGCCCTCCGGGGTCGTCCGCACCGTGCGGTTCAGCCTGCCGCCGGGGACCGAGGCGAAGGGCGTCTGCTTCAACCCGGAGCGGATGATAGGGGTGTCCGAGGACGACTGCGACAGCCAGTGGGCGCCCGTGGGGGCGGACGGGACCGCGACCGCCTCCTTCGCCTCGCCCGAACGCCCCGGTCCGACGGTCCTCCACGCCCGGACGGTCGACCGGGCGGGCAACGTCTCCGAGACGCTCCAGGAGTTGTACCGGGTGGCGTACCCGTTCGCCGAGCCCTTCGGCGACTACACCAGTGACGGCCGCGCCGACCTCCTCGGCGTCGGCGCGGACGGGAAGCTGACGCTGCGGGCCGGCCTGGAGGGCGGCGGCTTCGCCGCGCCCGTGGTCGCGGACGAACGGGACTGGTCGGGTGCGCGGCTCGTGCGGGCGGGGTGGATCACCCACCGGGACGGGCCCGCCCTGGACAACGACGTCCGCAACGACGTCGTCGCGCTCCGGGACGGGAAGCTCTTCGTCCACCCGGGCGACGGCGAGGGCGGCTTCGGCGCTCCCGTGGAGATCACCGGTTACGACTGGTCGCGCGTCACGGACGTCGCGTTCCGCCGGGACGAGAGCTCCCTGCTGCTGGCCAAGGAGGGCGACCGGCTCCTCCTCTTCGACCTGAACACCTATGGCCGGCCGAGCGTCGGCGAGCCGTCCGTCCTCGCCGCGAAGGGCTGGGCGGCGAAGTCGGTCCACTTCTCGGACGGGCCCGCCGAGTCGGGCATGCCCTTCTTCTGGGCCCGGGACGCCAGGCGGGGGACGCTGGAGTACTTCCCCCTCGAGTACGGCACGGCCGAGCCCTGGGTCCTGGGGACGCCGACCACTGTCGCCGCGTCCGGCTGGACCGCGCGGCAGCGTCCCCTCGTGGCTGTCGTCGGGGACCTGGACGGTGACGGGCGGAGCGATCTGGTCAGCGGCGGCCGCTCGGGGCCCCTGCTGCTCCACCCGGCCGCCGAGGACGGTTCGCTGGGCACCCCGGCGGCACTGTCCGTACCGGACCGGAACGGCGTCGTCTTCTTCTGACGGCACGCGGCACCCCACCGCCACGGGCCCCGCCGGAATCGGCGGGGCCCGTGGCCGGTCCGGGGCCCGTGGCCGGTCCGGGGCCCGTCAGAACTTGATGGACGCGACCGTCTGCGTTATCGAGTCCAGGAAGCGCTGGATGTCGTCGGCCATCCCGGTGGAGGCGAGGAAGAAGCCGAAGAGGACCGCGACCACGGCGGGACCGCCCTTGAGGCTCCCCCCGCGGATCAGCACCACCATGATGATCGCCAACAGCAACACCACAGACAGCGAAATGGCCACAACAGATCACACCCTCGGTCGGTCCCGCCTTGCCCACCAGGGAGTCCGTGTCCCGGAACACCCCCCGCTGTCCCCATCGTGCCACCAACCCCCATGCCCCCGCTGCCCGGTGACGAACCGTCGAGCGGAAGATCACATCGTGCCCGGGGGAGGCCGTCAGGAGCGGCGGCTGATCAGCAGCAGCGCCCGGTCGTCGTTGACGTCCTTGGCGACGGCCTCGATGAGGTGCCGGGCCACGCCCTCGAAGCCCTCGGCGACGCAGCGGTCGGCCTCGCCGGTGAGCCGGTCGATGCCCTCGGCGATGTCCCGGTCGGCGGCCTCGACCAGCCCGTCGGTGAAGAGCATGAGGACGTCGCCGGGGCGCAGGGAACCCTTGACCGGGTGGAACTCGGCGCCGTCGTAGACGCCGAGGAGCGGGCCCTCGGCGGCCTTCTCCTCCCAGCGTCCGCTGCCCGCGTGGAGCTGGAGGGCGGGCAGGTGCCCGGCGGAGTAGAGCTCGTAGTCGCCGGACTCCAGGTCGAGGACGAGGTGGACGGAGGTGGCGAAGCCCTCGTCCCAGTCCTGGCGCAGCAGGTAGCCGTTGGCGGCGGGCAGGAAGCCGTGCGGCGGGAGCGAGCCGAGGAGGCCGCCGAAGGCGCCGGAGAGCAGCAGGGAACGGGAGGCCGCGTCCATGCCCTTCCCGGAGACGTCGGTGAGGACGACCTCCAGGGTGCGTCCGTCGTGCGTGCGGGCGGCGACGACGAAGTCGCCGGAGAAGGACTGGCCGCCGGCCGGGCGCAGCGCCATCTCGCGGTGCCAGCCCGCGGGGAGCCGGGGCAGGGCGCTCTGGACGCGGATGCGTTCGCGCAGGTCGAAGAGCATGGTGCCGCCGCGCCGCCAGGGCACGCCGACGCGGGCCCGGAACTGGGCGATGAGGAGTCCGAAGAAGCCGCAGGCGGCGACGACCAGGACGGTGCCGGGGGTGACCCGGGCGGGGCCCCGGGTGTACGGGCCGAGGACGACGGACTCGACGATGAGGGCGCCGGCGGCGGCCGCGTACAGGCCGAGCAGGCTGGCGGGGCGCAGCAGCAGGCCGCCGGCCACGATGGGCAGGGCGAGGGCGGTGGGCGCGCACCAGACGGGGTTCAGGAGGGTGCCGCAGGCGATGGCCGGGATCATGAGGAGGAGACCGGCGAAGGCGAGCCAGTCGGCGCCGTCCCCCCGGAAGTGGTCGACGGCGGATCTGCGCAGCACGGTGCGGACCCGGCGTGCGCGCCTGCGCGTCCGGGCCGCGTACGTGTCCACTCCCGTGCGGTGTCCCATTGGGCTGGACCCTATCCATCCCGGCCGGTGTCGCGTAGGGGTACCCCGGTGACGGGACGCGGAAGGGCGACGCGGAGGGGGCGCCGTGCCCCCGCTCCGGACCGGCGCCGTCCGCTAGCGGGTCTGGCAGCCGGGGCACCAGAAGAGGTTGCGGGCCGCCAGGCCGGCCGTGCGGACCGTGGTGCCGCAGACGAGACAGGGCAGGTGGGCGCGGCGGTAGACGTAGACCTCGCCGCCGTGGTCGTCGACGCGGGGCGGCCGGCCCATCGCCTCGGGGGTGTGCTCGGGCCGTACGGTGTCGATGCGGTTGAGCCGGACGCCCTCGCGCATCAGTGCGGCGAGGTCGGTCCAGATCGCGTCCCACTCCCCCGCCGTGAGGTCCTTGCCGGCGCGGTACGGGTCGATGCCGTGCCGGAAGAGGACCTCGGCGCGGTAGACGTTGCCGACGCCGGCGACGACCTTCTGGTCCATGAGCAGTGCGGCGATCGTGGTGCGGGACCTCGTTATCCGGCGCCACGCCCTGTCCGGGTCGTCGCCGTCCCGGAGCGGGTCGGGGCCGAGGCGGTCGTGGATCGCCCGCTTCTCGTCGTCCGTGATCAGGGCGCAGGTGGTGGGGCCGCGCAGGTCCACGTACGCCTCGGGGTTCGCCAGCCGCAGCCGGACCGTGTCGGCGGGCGGCGGGGCCGGGGCGTCCCCGAAGGTCACCCGGCCGAAGAGGCCGAGGTGGATGTGGACCTGGCCGAGGCCCGCGAAGCCCAGGAAGAGGTGCTTGCCGTGGGCCTCGGCGGTCTCCAGGACGGCACCGTCCAGCAGGGCCGCCGAGTCGGCGAACCGGCCCTGGGGGCTGGAGACGCGCACGGGCCGGCCGCCGAACCGTTCGCGGTGGTCGGCGGCCAGCCGGTGGATGGTGTGCCCCTCGGGCATCAGGCGGTCGGCTCCTGCGGGTGGTGGGCCGGGATCGGGGGCAGCTCTCCGGTGTTCTCGTACGCGGTGAGCATGTCGATCCGGCGGGTGTGGCGCTCGTCGCCCGAGTAGGGCGTGTTCAGGAAGATCTCCACGAACGTGGTCGCCTCCTCCCGGGTGTGCATCCGGCCGCCGACCGAGATCACGTTGGCGTTGTTGTGCTCGCGGCCGAGGGCGGCGGTCTGCTCGCTCCAGGCGAGGGCGGCGCGCACCCCCTTCACCTTGTTCGCGGCGATCTGCTCGCCGTTGCCGGAGCCTCCGATGACGATGCCCAGGGAGTCCGGGTCGGCGGCCGTCCGCTCGGCGGCGCGCAGGCAGAACGGCGGGTAGTCGTCGAGGGCGTCGTAGACGTGGGGACCGCAGTCGACGGGCTCGTGGCCGTGGGCCTTCAGCCACTCGACGAGGTGGTTCTTGAGTTCGTAGCCGGCGTGGTCGGAACCGATGTAGACGCGCATGGAGCCGAGTGTGGCACGTCCGGACCCGGGTATCCGGCAGCGGGGTCGGGTCCTCCGTCCGGCCCGGTACGGACCTTCGCCCTCCGGGAGACCGTCCGCGCAACAATCCGGAATGAGGTATTCCGATCATCCCCCTCCACGGGGTTGAATACCGGGGCTCGCGACCCGAGCACCCCCCAGACACGAGGAAGCGTCCATGAACACGCAACCGACCCTGACGAAGGACGGCGGGACGGCCGGCACCCCCGGAACGCCCGACTCCCCCGACGGCCTCAAGGCGGGCCTCAAGAACCGCCACCTCTCGATGATCGCCATCGGCGGCGTCATCGGCGCCGGCCTCTTCGTCGGCTCCGGTTCCGGCATCGCCGCCGCCGGGCCCGCGATCCTCCTCTCCTACGCCCTCGTGGGCGTCATGGTCGTCTTCGTGATGCGGATGCTGGGCGAGATGGCCGCCGCCCGGCCCTCCTCCGGCTCCTTCTCGGCCTACGCGGACCAGGCCCTCGGCCGCTGGGCCGGTTTCAGCATCGGCTGGCTGTACTGGTTCTTCTGGGTGGTCGTGCTCGCCGTCGAGGCGACCGCGGGCGCCAAGATCCTGGAGGGCTGGGTCCCGGCCGTGCCGCAGTGGGGCTGGGCGCTGATCGTGATGCTGGTGCTCACCGCCACCAACCTCGCCTCGGTCGCCTCCTACGGCGAGTTCGAGTTCTGGTTCGCCGGCATCAAGGTCGTCGCCATCGGCGCCTTCGTCGTCGTCGGCCTGCTCGCGGCCTTCGGGGTGCTGCCGGGCTCGGACAACCCGGGCACCGGGTTCGCACACCTCACCGACACCGGGGGCTTCTTCCCGATGGGCGCGGGCGCGATCCTCACCGGCGTGCTGATGGTGGTCTTCTCCTTCATGGGCAGCGAGATCGTCACCCTGGCGGCCGGCGAGTCGGAGGACCCGCAGCGCGCGGTCTCCCAGGCCACCAACAGCGTGATCTGGCGGATCGCGGTCTTCTACCTGGGCTCGATCCTCGTCGTCCTGACCCTGCTGCCGTGGAACGACAAGGCGATCGTCGAGAAGGGCTCGTACGTCGCCGCCCTCGACTCCATCGGCATCCCGCACGCCGGCCAGGTCATGAACGTGATCGTCCTGACGGCCGTCCTGTCCTGTCTGAACTCGGGCCTCTACACCGCCTCCCGCATGGCCTTCTCGCTCGGGCGGCGCGGCGACGCGCCGAAGGCGTTCGCCCGTGTCGGCAAGCGGGGCGTGCCCCGGGCGGCGATCCTCGGCTCGGTCGTCTTCGGCTTCGTCGCCGTCTTCTTCAACTACGAGTGGCCGGACACCGTCTTCGCCTTCCTGCTGAACTCCTCCGGCGCGGTGGCGCTCTTCGTCTGGCTGGTCATCTGCGTGACCCAGCTGCGGATGCGCGGGATCATCCTGCGCGAGTCGCCGGAGAAGCTGGTCGTGCGGATGTGGCTCTTCCCGTACCTGACCTGGGCGACGATCGGCATGATCGTCTTCGTCCTCGGCTACATGGTCTACGACGGCGGCAGCGCCCGGGAGCAGGTCCTCCTCTCGCTGCTCGTGGCGGCGCTCGTGGTCGCGGTGGCGCTGGTCAGGGAGCGGATCGCGAAGACCTCCCCGAAGACCCCCCTGGAGCGGTGACCGCGCCACCGCGTGCGAGAACCGCGTCCGTACGGACGTGAAGAGGGCCCCGGCGCGTTCCGCCGGGGCCCTCTTCGCGTGCGTACGGGGCTCAGCCCTTGCGGCCCACGAGCTTCCAGGCGGCCGGGAGGACGCCCATCGCGAGGGCCGCCTTGAGGGCGTCGCCGATCAGGAACGGGGTGAGGCCGGCCGCGACGGCCCGGCCGGGGGTCATGCCGGTGGCGAGGGCCAGGTAGGGCACGCCGACCGCGTAGACGATCGCGGAGCCCAGGACCATCGCGCCGGCCGTGCGGAGCACCGAGCGGTCGGCGCCGCGGCGGGCCAGGGCGCCGACGACGGTCGCGGCGAGGAGCATGCCGAGGACGTAGCCGAAGGACGGCATCGCGTAGCCCGACTTCGCCTCGGCGAACCACGGGACGCCCGCCATGCCGACCAGGGCGTACACGGCGAGGGAGAGGAAGCCCCGGCGGGCGCCGAGGGCGGTGCCGACGAGCAGGGCGGCGAACGTCTGGCCGGAGACCGGGACCGGGGAGCCGGGGACCGGGACCGAGATCTGCGCGGCGAGACCGGTGAGGGCGGCGCCGCCGACGACCAGGGCGATGTCGCGGGCGCGGCTCGCGGGGATCAGGTCGGCGAGGACGGTGCCCGCCCGGAGGGAGCGGACGGGGGCGGCGGCGGTGCTCATCGGTACTCCGCGGGGGTGAGGGTGGAAGGGACAGGTTGACGCTATGCCAGGAGTGAACGTTCGATCACCGTCAGCGGCCGACAAAGCGGGAGGCGGCCGCTTCATGGAGTTCCGACAAAGAACGGTCCACACGCCGGGCGCCACGTGACCCTCGTCACTGGTCGATCGTCAGGAGACGTCCCTTTTGCGTCCGGGAGGCGTTGACGGGGAGACTGTGGAGTCCCCATAAAGCACCCCCTCCCGAGAACACGAGCCTCCCACCATGCGCGACGCCCCGCCGTCCCCTCCGACCGCCGAACCGGAGCCCCTCTCCCACGGGCTGAAGCGGCGTCACCTGACGATGCTGGGGCTCGGCGGGGTGATCGGCGCGGGCCTCTTCGTGGGGTCGGGCGCCGGCATCGCCGTCGCCGGGCCCGCCATCGTGATCTCGTACCTGATCGCCGGCGCGCTCGCGATGCTGGTGATGCGGATGCTGGGCGAGATGTCGGCGGCGATGCCCGCCTCGGGCGCCTTCTCGGTGCACGCGGAGCGGGCGCTCGGCCGGTGGGCGGGCTTCTCGGCGGGATGGCTGTACTGGTTCCTGCTCGTGGTGGTCCTGGCCGTGGAGGCGACGGGCGCGGCCCGGATCGCGCACGGCTGGGTGCCGGGGGTGCCGCAGTGGGGGTGGGTCCTCGTCCTCATGGTCGTGTTCACCCTCGCCAACCTGACGGCGGTGAAGAACTTCGGCGAGTTCGAGTTCTGGTTCGCCGCGCTCAAGGTCGGCGCGATCGTCCTCTTCCTGGTCCTGGGCGTCCTCGCGATCGTCGGATGGCTCCCGGACACGGACCCGGTCGGGCTCGCGAACCTGACCGGGCAGGGTGGTTTCCTGCCGAACGGCTGGTCGGGGGTGGTGTCGGGCGTGCTCGTCGTCGTCTTCGCCTTCGGCGGCCTGGAGGTCGTGACGATCGCGGCGGCCGAGTCGGACGACCCGGCGCGGAACGTGGCGCGGGCGGTGCGCAGCGCCGTGTGGCGCATCCTCCTCTTCTACGTGGGGTCGATGCTGGTGATCGTGACGCTGCTGCCGTGGACGTCGATGCGGCCGGGCGAGTCGCCGTACGTGGCGGTCCTGGACGCGATCGGGGTGCCGGCGGCGGGCCGGATCATGAACGTGGTGGTGTTCGTGGCGCTGCTCTCGGCGCTCAACGCCAACCTGTACGGCTCCTCGCGGATGGTGTTCTCGCTGGCCGAGCGCGGGGAGGCGCCGAAGGGGCTGCTCACGGTGTCGGCCGGAGGGGTGCCGCGCCGGGCGGTGCTCGCCTCGGTGGCCTTCGGCTTCGTCTCCGTCCTGCTCAATCTGAAGTGGCCGGATTCCGTCTTCCTCTACCTGCTGAACTCGGTCGGCGCGGTGCTGCTCTTCGTGTGGGGCCTGATCGCGGTCTCGGAGCTGCGGCTGCGGCGCCGGATCGAGCGGGAGGCGCCCGGGGCGCTGACGCTGCCCATGTGGGGCTTCCCCTGGCTGACC
The DNA here is from genome assembly GCF_055591945.1 of Streptomyces sp. NPDC041191. Classification (NCBI taxonomy): domain Bacteria; kingdom Bacillati; phylum Actinomycetota; class Actinomycetes; order Kitasatosporales; family Streptomycetaceae; genus Streptomyces; species Streptomyces sp. NPDC041191. Next base: position 161,773 of record NZ_JBVIZC010000005.1, read on the forward strand.
TGGGCGGCGCTCGCGGCGATGGGGGCGGTGCTCGTCCTGATGCTGTGCGACGGGGGCGCGCGGCCGCAGGTGCTGTGGTCGGGGGCGGCGACCGGGGCGGTGCTGGTGGTGGCGTGGGCGCGGGAGCGGCGCGCGAAGGGCGCGGACCGGGACGGGACGGCGGAGGGGCCCGGAACCGGGTGACGGGGCCGGGCGGGGCCGGGTGACGGAACCGGGGCCGGACGGGGCCGGGTGACGGAGCCGGAGCCGGGCGGGGCCGGGCGGCGGGGCCGGTGACGGAACCGGCCCGCGCACGGGTGCGCGCACGAAACGGAACCGGATCTTCACCTTGCGTGAAGCCCATGCCCGCATAGCGGACACCTGTTCCTTCCCGGCGGTGCGCCCGCCCAGACTGAGGCGCGTTCCCCCGTCTCAGCCAGTGAACAGGGCGGCCCATGACCCGGACCACCGCGCCCGCGCCCGTCGACCGCGAGGGCGACGCCGCGCCCCCCGGCCAGGGGCTCTCCCCCGGCCTCAAGCAGCGCCACCTCTCGATGATCGCCCTCGGCGGCGTCATCGGCGCCGGGCTCTTCGTCGGCTCCGGCGCCGGCATCGCCGCCGCCGGGCCCTCGATCGTCATCGCCTACGCCCTCTCCGGCGTCCTCGTGATGCTGGTGATGCGGATGCTGGGCGAGATGTCGGCCGCCAACCCCGCCTCGGGCTCCTTCTCCGTCCACGCCGAGCGCGCCTTCGGCTCCTGGGCGGGCTTCACCTCCGGCTGGGCCTTCTGGTTCCTGCTCTGCGTCGCCGTCGGCCTGGAGGGCATCGGCGCGGCGCAGATCATGACGGGCTGGTTCCCCGGCAGCCCCGAGTGGGCCTGGGTCGCGCTCTTCATGGCGGTCTTCACCGTCACCAACCTGGCGGCCGTGAAGAACTTCGGCGAGTTCGAGTTCTGGTTCGCCGCGCTCAAGGTCGGCGCGATCGTCCTCTTCCTCGGCGTCGGCGCGCTCGCGATCACCGGCCTGCTGCCCGGCGCGGACGCCCCCGGCACCGCCCACCTCGCCGGGGACGGCGGCTTCTTCCCGCACGGCTCCGAGGGACTGATCGTGGGCCTGCTGGCCTCGGTCTTCGCGTACGGGGGCCTGGAGACGGTCACCATCGCGGCGGCCGAGTCGGAGCACCCGGTCCGGGGCGTCGCCAAGGCCGTCCGTACGGCGATGTGGCGGATCGCCCTCTTCTACGTCGGCTCCATGGCGGTCATCGTCACCCTGGTGCCGTGGGACGACCCGGCGGTCGTCGAGAAGGGCCCGTACGTCGCCACCCTCGACCACCTGGGCATCCCGGCCGCCGGGCAGATCATGAACGTGGTCGTGCTCGTCGCCCTGCTCTCCGCGATGAACGCCAACATCTACGGCGCCTCCCGGATGGCCGGTTCGCTGGTCGCGCGCGGCCAGGGCCCGAAGGCGCTCGGCCGCGTCTCCGGCGGGGTCCCCCGCCCGGCCGTGCTCGCCTCCTCCGTCTTCGGCTTCGGCTGCGTCCTGCTGAGCTACTGGCGGCCGGACGACGTCTTCGTCTGGCTGCTCAACACCATCGGCGCGGTCATCCTGGTCGTCTGGTTCTTCATCGCCGCCTCCCAGCTGGTGCTGCGCCGCCGCACCGAGCGCGAGGCGCCCGGGAAGCTGGTCGTACGGATGTGGGCCTTCCCGTACCTGACCTGCGCGGCGCTGGCGGGCATGGCGGCGGTCTTCTTCCTGATGGCCCGCGAGGAGGGCACCCGGGTGCAGCTGTACTCGACGGGCGGCCTGACCGTCCTGCTCGCCGTCGTCGGCCTCGTACGCCAGAGGGCGGCGGAGCGCCGGGCCTCCTGACCGCGCCCCCGATCCGCCCGGAGCCCCCGGACCCCGCCCGGTCCGGGGGATTCGCCGTGTCCGGACCCGTACGCGGCGAGGGGGACACGAGGCCACGAGAACACGGGAACACGGAGTGAAAGAGCGATCACCCATCCACCGCATTTACTGTTAGCCTGCACCTGCACATAGGTTGCAATAAGCAGGAGCAGTCGAAGGGCCGGACGCATGGCGATCTACACACTTCCCGAGCTTCCGTACGACTACGCGGCGCTGGAGCCGGTGATCGATCCGCAGATCATCGAGCTGCACCACGACAAGCACCACGCGGCCTACGTCAAGGGCGCGAACGACGCCCTGGAGCAGTTGGCGGAAGCCCGCGACAAGGACCAGTGGGGTGCGGTCAACGGCCTGGAGAAGAACCTCGCGTTCCACCTCTCCGGCCACATCCTCCACTCCATCTACTGGAACAACATGAACAGCCCGAAGGACGGGGGCGGCGGCGAGCCGCTGGCCGCCGACGGCGTCGGCGACCTCGCGGACGCGATCACCGAGTCCTTCGGCTCCTTCGCGAAGTTCAGGGCCCAGCTCACCAAGGCGTCCGCGACCACCCAGGGCTCCGGCTGGGGCGTCTTGGCGTACGAGCCGGTCAGCGGCCGCCTGATCGTCGAGCAGGTCTACGACCACCAGGGCAACGTCGGCCAGGGCTCGGTCCCGATCCTGGTCTTCGACGCCTGGGAGCACGCCTTCTACCTGCAGTACAAGAACCAGAAGGTCGACTTCATCGAGGCCATGTGGCAGGTCGTCAACTGGCAGGACGTGAACAGGCGCTACCGCGCCGCCAGGGCCTCGGTCCCGCTGATCTCCTTCTGAGCCGGGCCGCCGCCGGCCCCCCGTCGCCCCACTCGTGATCGTCTTCTCAGCCTTCACGTGCGGGCGGAACGAGGAAGAACCCCCGCGATGACGTGAATCGCGGGGGTTCTTCCGTACGTACGGGGCCGGTGACTACTCGAAGCTCGGCGCCGCCGTCCGGGTGCGCTTGATCTCGTAGAAGCCCGGAGTGGACGCCACGAGCAGCGTGCCGTCCCACAGCCGGGCCGCCGCCTCGCCGCGCGGGGCCGGGGTGACGACGGGGCCGAAGAAGGCAACCTCCTCGCCGTCCGGGCCGGGCACCGCGATGACCGGGGTGCCGACGTCCTGGCCGACCTTGTCGATGCCCTCCTTGTGGGAGGCGCGCAGCTCGGTGTCGTAGGTGTCCTTGTCGGCGTACTCCACCAGGTCCTCGGGCAGGCCGACGTCCTTCAGCGCGCCGGCGATGGCCTCGCGGGTGGGGCCCTCGCCGTTGTTGTGGAAGCGGGTGCCGAGCGCGGTGTAGAGCTTGCCGACGACCTCGTCGCCGTGCAGCTCCCGGGCCGCGATCACGACGCGGACCGGGCCCCACGCCTTGGTCCGCAGCATCTCCTGGTACTCCTCCGGGAGCTCGTCGATCCGGTCCTCGTTGAGCACCGCCAGGCTCATGACCTTCCACCGCACGTCGACCGGGCGCTGCTTCTCCACCTCCAGCATCCAGCGGGAGGTCATCCAGGCCCAGGGGCACAGCGGGTCGAAGTAGAAGTCGGCGGTGGTCCTGTTCTCGGACATGTCACTCCTCGGTACGGCCGCGTGAAAAGAAGGTGGTGTGCCGAAAGGGAGGAACACGGCGGGTGCCCGGCGGCATTCCCGTGCACCGGAGACAGTGGCACATGGGAGGATCGGTGCTGTTTCGAACGCGCCACGAAGGAGTGACCGTGCCCGGTGAGAACCTGTCCCGCGACGAGGCCCGCGAGCGGGCCGCGCTGCTGTCCGTCGACGGTTACGAGGTCGACCTCGACCTGCGCTCGGCGGTCGGCGACTCCGACGAGGCGGTGCGCACCTTCCGTTCGGTGACGACGATCCGCTTCCGCCGCACGGGGACGGGCACGAGCACCTTCGCGGACCTGATCGCCCCCTCGGTGGACGCGGTCACCCTGAACGGGCGCTCCCTGGACCCGGCGGAGGTCTTCGACGGCGCGCGGATCGCCCTCGACGGCCTGGAGGACGAGAACACGCTGGTGGTGGACGCGCGGTGCGCCTACAGCCGGACCGGCGAGGGCATGCACCGCTTCGTGGACCCGGAGGACGGCGAGGTCTACCTCTACACGCAGTACGAGCCGGCCGACGCCCGCCGGGTGTACGCCACCTTCGAGCAGCCCGACCTCAAGGCCCCGCACCGCTTCTCGGTGACCGCCCCCGAGGGGTGGACCGTCTGGTCGAACGGCGCCGGGGAGCGGGACGCCGAGGGGGTGTGGCGGTTCGCGGAGACGGTCCCGGTCTCCACGTACATCACCTGCGTGGTGGCCGGTCCGTACCACTACGTCACCGACACCTACCGGCGCGGCGACCTGGAGATCCCGCTCGGCGCGATGTGCCGCAAGGGCCTCGCGAAGCACTTCGACGCGGACGACGTCTTCCTGATCACCAAGCAGGGCCTCGACTTCTTCCACGACAACTTCGACTTCCCGTACCCCTTCGGGAAGTACGACCAGGCGTTCGTCCCCGAGTACAACCTCGGCGCGATGGAGAACCCGGGCCTGGTGACCTTCCGCGAGGAGTACGTCTTCCGGGGCAAGGTCACCCAGGCGTCGTACGAGGCGCGGGCCAACGTCGTCCTGCATGAGATGGCGCACATGTGGTTCGGCGACCTGGTCACCATGGTGTGGTGGGACGACCTGTGGCTGAAGGAGTCCTTCGCGGACTTCATGGGCGCCTTCGCGAACGCCGAGGCGACCCGCTTCACCCACAGCTGGGTGACCTTCGCCAACAACCGCAAGTCCTGGGCGTACCGCGCCGACCAGCTTCCGTCCACCCACCCGGTCACGGCCGACATCCGCGACCTGGAGGACGCCAAGCTGAACTTCGACGGCATCACGTACGCCAAGGGCGCCTCGGTGCTCAAGCAGCTCGTGGCGTACGCCGGGCGGGACGCGTTCCTGGAGGGCGCGCGCCGCTACTTCAAGCGCCACGCGTACGGGAACACGCGCCTGGGCGACCTGCTCGCGATCCTGGAGGAGACCTCCGGGCGCGACATGCGGGCGTGGGCGCGGTCCTGGCTCCAGACCTCCGGCGTGAACGTCCTGGCGCCGGACGTCACCTACGACGCCGGGGGCCGGATCACCGAACTCGCCGTCCTCCAGGAGGGCGACGAACCGCGTCCGCACCGGACGGCCGTGGGCCTGTACCGGGTGGGGGCGGACGGCGCGCTCACGCGGTACGCGCGGGCCGAGGCGGACGTCACCGGCGCCCGCACGGTCGTGGCCGCGCTCGCGGGCGAGGAGCGACCCGACCTGGTGCTCGTCAACGACGACGACCTCACGTACTGCAAGATGCGCTTCGACGAGGGTTCGCTCGCCACCCTGCGGAAGCACCTGGGCGACGTCACCGACCCCCTGGCCCGCGCCCTGTGCTGGTCGGCGCTGTGGAACCTGACCCGTGACGGGCTGATGCCCGCCCGGGACTTCGTCGCCGTCGCGCTCGCCTTCGCGGGCCGGGAGACCGAGATCGGCGTCCTGCAGATGGTGCACGCCTGGGTGAGGTCGGCCGTCACCCTGTACGCGGCGCCGGAGTGGCGCGAGGAGGGCGGCCGGTTGCTCGCCGGGGGCGGGCTGCGCGAGCTGCGGACGGCGGAGCCGGGCAGCGAGCACCAGCTCACCTGGGCGCGGTTCTTCGCGGCGACGGCCTCCACGGACGCCGACCTCCAGCTCCTGGAGGGGCTGCTCGACGGTACGGCGCGGATCGACGGCCTGGACGTCGACCAGGAGCTGCGCTGGGCACTCCTTTCGCCGCTCGCCGCGCACGGGCGGGCGGACGAGGTCCGGATCGGCGAGGAGCTGGCCCGGGACGACACGGCGACGGGCAAGCGCCACCAGGTGCGGCTGCTCGCCTCGCGCCCGTCGGCGGCGGTCAAGGCGCAGGCATGGGCGCAGGTGGTCGAGTCGGACACCCTGTCGAACGCGCTCGTCGAGGCGACGATCGCGGGCTTCGCCCAGCCCTCGCAGCGCGAGCTGATCGCCCCGTACGCGGAGAAGTACTTCGCGGCGATCGAGCGCCTGTGGGCCGAGCGGTCGATCCAGATCGGCATGGACGTGGTGCGGGGCCTGTTCCCGGCGCTCCAGGACGACGCGGCGACGCTGGCCGCCACGGACGCCTGGCTGTCGGCCCACGAGTCGGCCGCGCCGGCGCTGCGCCGCCTTGTCCTGGAGGCGCGCGACGACCTGGCGCGGGCGCTGCGCGCGCAGGAGTGCGACCGCGCGGCGGTCTGACCCGGTGGGGACGGCGGGGGTCGCGGGCTCCGGGCCCGCGGCCCCCGCCGGCGTGCGCGGGGGCGGGGGAAACTCCCCCGCCGGCGTGTGCGCGGTGGGGAAGCTCCCCCGCCGGCGTGTGCGGGGTGGGGAAGCTCCCCTCGTCGGTGCGGGGAGAAGAGTGCACCGCCCCTCGGCATTCGAACGCGCGTCCTTTAGGGCGGTCTTGTCCCCGATTGTCGACGGATGCGTAACAGAGGTTAGGGCAGCCTTCGGAAGCGGAAGACCCCCGGCATGAACCACAACGCCCCCCTCACCCCCCGCCCCCTCCCCCTCACCTCCCGCACCGGCCGTACGCAACGCCTCGCCACCGCCTCCCAGTTGAGGGCCCAGGGCATTCCCGCCGCCGAGGTCGCCGCGCAGTGCCGGCCCGGCGGCTGGCAGCAGCTCCTCCCCGGCGTCTTCCTGCTCCACCCCGGGCCGCCCACCGGCGAGGACCGGCTGCGCGCCGCGCTCCTCTACGCCCGCGGGCCCGGCGCCCTGCCGCGCCAGGAGCCCGAGGCGATGATCACCGGGTTCGCCGCCCTGGCCCTGCACCGCTTCCCCTCCGCTCCCCCGCTCACCACCCTGGAGCGGATCGACGTCCTGGTCCCGCGCACCCGGCGGCCGCGCTCGACCGGCTGGGTGCGGGTGGTGCGCGCCCCGGAGGCGCCGGAACCGGTGGAGCTGACCGGCGTCCCCGTCGCCCCGGTCGCCCGCGCCGTCGCCGACGCGGTGGCGGGCCTCTCGGAGACGGGGGAGGTCCGCGCGCTCCTGGCCGAGGCCGTGCGCGGCGGACACTGCGAACCGGGCGCGGTGGTGAGGGAGCTGAGCCGGTCGCGGCTGCTCTCCCGGCCGTACGTGGCGGACGCGGTGGACGTGCTGCTCACCGAGGGGCGCCCGCTCTCCGAGGAGCGGCTGTACGAGATGGTGCGGGACTTCGGCCTGCCGGACCCGCTGTGGAACGTGGACCTGCGGCTGCCGGGCGGCCCGCACCTGGGCGGGGTGGACGCCTACTGGCCGGACCAGGCGGTCGCGGTCGAGCTGGACACCCGGGCGCCCCGGCGGGACGACGAGGGGGAATGGTCCGAGCGCGCCCGCAGGCGCGAGCACCTGGAGCGGCTCGGGATCACGGTCGTCCACCTCACCCCGCGCAAGCTGCGCGAGGCGGCGGACCAGCAGGCCACCGTGGTCCGCACGGCCCTGATGGCCGCGGCGGACCGGCCCCCCGCCGCGTACGTCGTCGTCCTGCCCCGGTGAGGACCGCTCTCTGGCCCTCCCCGGCCCTCCCCGGCCCTCCCCGGCCCTCCGCGAGCCCGAGCGGCCCCGCGCGGCGCTTCCCGGGCCGGTCGTTCCCCGTCGCTCTCGGCCGTCCGCCCTCAGTCGTCCCGCATGAGCGGGTCACCGAGCCGGGAGCGGCCGGTCGGGGGGCGTTCGCGCCACAGGTCGAGGCCGATGTCGACCAGTTCGACGCGGGGGAGGCCGGGGACGGCGGAGAGCGGGTGCCAGGCGGCGAGGTCCGTGGAGCCGTCGGTCTCCGCGCGCAGTTCGCCGCCGGTGATCCGGGCCTCGTAGACGATCCGGAGGCCCTGGAAGTCACCGGGTTGGCGGAGGCGGCGCGACCAGTTGCGGCGGATGGAGTCGATGCCGAGGAGGACGGTGGGTTCGGCGGTGTACCCGGTCTCCTCCTCGACCTCGCGGACGACGGTCCGCACGGGCTCCTCGCCGTGGTCCATGCCGCCGCCCGGCAGCGTCCACCGCCTGGTGCCGTCGTCCGCCACCCAGCGGGCGAGGAGGATCCGCCCGTCCCGGACACACACGGCGTAGGCCGCCACCCTCACGTCCCTCTTCATGCGAAGAGGGTAGGGCCGGCGCCCGGGGGCGGGCGGCCCCGCGGCGCGGCCGGGCCGGACGGCGGGGCCGTCCGGCCCTTGGACAATGGATTGGACAAACCGGCCGTGAGCACACGCATCATGGTCCGGCAGCACCCCGCCCATACGCCCCACAAGCACGGAGGAGTCCCCGTGAAGGTCGGAATCGTCGGAGCCACCGGTCAGGTCGGCACAGTCATGCGCGGCATCCTGGCCGAGCGCGCGTTCCCCCTCGACGAGCTGCGGCTCTTCGCCTCCGCCCGTTCCGCCGGCACCGTCGTGGACGGCATCACGGTCGAGGACGCCTCCACCGCCGACTACACCGGCCTGGACATCGTGCTCTTCTCGGCCGGCGGCGCCACCTCCAGGGCCCTCGCCGAGAAGGTCGCCTCGCAGGGCGCCGTCGTGATCGACAACTCCTCCGCCTGGCGCCGCGACCCCGAGGTCCCCCTCGTCGTCTCCGAGGTCAACCCGCACGCGGTCAAGGACCGCCCCAAGGGCATCATCGCCAACCCGAACTGCACCACGATGGCCGCGATGCCGGTCCTCAAGCCGCTCCACCAGGAGGCCGGCCTGACCGCACTCGTCGCCACCACCTACCAGGCCGTCTCCGGCTCGGGCGTCGCCGGCGTCGCCGAGCTGGACGGCCAGATCAGGGCCGTCGCCGGGAACGCCGCCGCGCTCACCCACGACGGCGGGGCCGTGGACTTCCCCGAGCCCGGCGTCTACAAGCGCCCGATCGCCTTCAACGTGCTGCCGCTGGCCGGTTCGATCGTGGACGACGGCACCTTCGAGACCGACGAGGAGCAGAAGCTCCGCAACGAGTCCCGCAAGATCCTGGAGATCCCGGACCTCAAGGTCTCCGGAACCTGCGTGCGCGTCCCGGTCTTCTCCGGCCACTCCCTCCAGGTCAACGCCCGCTTCGCACGCCCGATCGGCGTCGAGCGCGCCCAGGAGCTGCTGAAGGACGCGGAGGGCGTCGAGCTGTCCGAGATCCCGACCCCGCTCCAGGCGGCGGGCAGGGACGCCTCGTACGTCGGCCGCATCCGCGTGGACGAGACCGTCGAGAACGGTCTCGCGCTCTTCGTCTCCAGTGACAACCTGCGCAAGGGCGCCGCGCTGAACGCCGTGCAGATCGCGGAGCTGGTCGCGGCCGAGCTGCGGGGCTGACACCCGCGCGTACGCCCGGAGGGGCGGCGTCCCGTCGGGGAAGCCGCCCCTCCGGCGTGTCCGTCCGTGCCAGAGTTCCCCCATGAACCGGATACCCGAGCGGGGCGACGTCCCGCTGCCCCCGGGGGCCCTCCACCTGGCGGTCGGCTGGCGCACGGGGCGCGGAGTGCCCGACGTGGACGTGTCGGCGCTGCTCCTGGGGGCCGGGGAGCGGGTGCGGGGCGACGCCGACCTGGTCTTCTACAACCACGCCCGGCACCCGTCCGGGGCCGTGCGGCACCTGGGGCGGTCCGCCCCCGGCGCGCCCGGCAGCCCGGCCGCCGACTGGCTGTGGCTGGACCTCGCGCGCGTGGAGCCGGAGACAGAGCGGCTCGTGATCGCCGCCTCCGCCGACGGGGGAGCCCTCGGACGGGTGCCCGGTCTCGACCTACGGGTCACCGACGCGGCCGGGGCGCCCCTCGTGTACCGCCCGCTCGGGGGCGCGACGACCGGGACGGCCCTCGTCGTCGGGGAGTTCCGCCGCGACGGCGGCGGCTGGGGCTTCCGCGCGGCCGGCCGGGGGTACGCGTCGGGGCTCGCCGGGCTCGCGACGGACTTCGGGATCGTGGCGGAGCCCCCGCCGCCTCCCGTCCCGGGCCCCGGGTACGTCCCGCCGCCCGCTCCTCCCCCGCCGCGCGCCGCCCCGCCCGCGCGGACGTCCGACCCGTACGGCGGGGAGTTCCGGCCCGCCGCGTACCGGGGGCGCGGGCGGGAGACCGTGCGCTGCGGCCCGGACCTGCCGGCGGGCCGCTGGGTGCTCGTGGAGATCGAGTCGTACCACTCGCTCTCCACCACGGTCGAGGCGTGCGACGCGTACGGGCGGCCCACCGGGTACCTGCTCGCGGCGTACGAGGACGACGTCCGCGCCCGTACGGTCGCCCTCGTCCCGCGCGCCCGCCCGCTCTCCCTGCGGGTGGAGGCCGACGCGCCCTGGACGCTGCGGGTGCTGCCGCTCTCCCGGGCGCGCCGGTTCGACAGCCACGTCGAGGGCCTGGCGCACGACCTGGTGCGCTACGACGGGCCGGCCGCGGTCCTGGACTTCCTGCACCTCGGCGCGTCCCGCTTCACCGTGCACCGGCACGCCCCGGCGCCGGACCCGCTCCACGACGACGAGGAGCGGGACCTGCTGGTCGACGCGGCCGGCGGGACCGGCGGGGTCCGCGTGTCCGTCCCGGTCCCGGGCCCCGGGCTGCTGCGGATCGGCGGCGACGGGCCGTGGAAATGCGCCGTGCGTCCTTGAGCCGCCCCGTGGAAGGATGGGCCCCATCGTCATGAAACAGAGGAGTTGACCGGGTGCCTGGCACGAACCTGACCCGTGAAGAGGCTCGGCAGCGGGCGGCGCTGCTGACCGTGGACGCGTACGAGGTCGAACTGGACCTCTCCGGCGCGCAGGAGGGCGGCACCTACCGGTCCGTCACCACCGTCCGCTTCGATTCCGCCGAGGAGGGCGCCGAGACCTTCGTCGACCTCGTCGCCCCCGCCGTCCACGAGGCCGTTCTGAACGGGCACGCCCTCGACGTCGCCGCCGTCTTCCGGGACTCCCGGATCGCCCTGCCGCACCTGAAGGAGGGCCGCAACGAGCTGCGGGTCGTCGCCGACTGCGCGTACACCAACACCGGCGAGGGCCTGCACCGCTTCGTCGACCCGGTCGACGACCAGGTCTACCTGTACACCCAGTTCGAGGTGCCGGACGCGCGGCGCGTGTTCGCCTCCTTCGAGCAGCCCGACCTCAAGGCGACCTTCCGGTTCACCGTGAAGGCCCCGGCCGGCTGGACCGTCGTCTCCAACAGCCCGACGCCCGAGCCGGAGGACGGCGTGTGGGAGTTCGCGCCGACGCCGCGGATCTCCACCTACATCACGGCCCTGATCGCCGGCCCGTACCACTCCGTGCACGCGACGTACGAGGGCAAGGACGGGCAGACCGTCCCGCTGGGCATCTACTGCCGTCCGTCGCTCGCCGAGTTCCTCGACGCGGACCACATCTTCGACGTCACGCGCCAGGGCTTCGACTGGTTCCAGGAGAAGTTCGCGTACGACTACCCGTTCGCCAAGTACGACCAGCTGTTCGTGCCGGAGTTCAACGCGGGCGCGATGGAGAACGCGGGCGCGGTCACCATCCGCGACCAGTACGTCTTCCGCTCGAAGGTGACGGACGCGGCGTACGAGCGGCGCGCCGAGACCATCCTGCACGAGCTGGCCCACATGTGGTTCGGCGACCTCGTGACCATGGAATGGTGGAACGACCTGTGGCTGAACGAGTCGTTCGCCACCTACACGTCGGTCGCCTGCCAGGCCGCCGTCCCCGGCACCCGCTGGCCGAACGCCTGGACCACCTTCGCCAACGCGGAGAAGACCTGGGCCTACCGCCAGGACCAGCTGCCGTCGACGCACCCGATCATGGCCGACATCAACGACCTGGAGGACGTGCTCGTCAACTTCGACGGCATCACGTACGCCAAGGGCGCCTCGGTCCTCAAGCAGCTCGTCGCCTACGTCGGCCAGGACGAGTTCTTCAAGGGCGTACAGGCGTACTTCAAGGCGCACGCCTTCGGCAACACGCGCCTGTCGGACCTGCTGGGCGCCCTGGAGAAGACCTCCGGGCGCGACCTGGCCTCCTGGTCGAAGGCGTGGCTGGAGACGGCCGGCATCAACATCCTCCGCCCGGAGATCGAGACCGACGCGGACGGCGCCATCACGGCCTTCGCGGTCCGCCAGGAGGCCCCGGCGCTGCCCGCCGGCGCCAAGGGCGAGGCCGTCCTGCGCCCGCACCGGATCGCGATCGGCTTCTACGACCTGGACGGGACCGGCCGCCTCGTGCGCACCGAGCGCCTGGAGCTGGACATCGCGGCGGCCGGGCTGACCGAGGTGCCGCAGCTCGTCGGCAAGGCCCGCCCGGCGGTCGTCCTCCTCAACGACGACGACCTGTCGTACGCCAAGGTCCGCCTCGACGACGTGTCCCTGGCGAACGTCACCGAGCACCTGGGCGACTTCGCCGAGTCCCTGCCGCGCGCGCTGTGCTGGGCCTCGGCCTGGGACATGACCCGCGACGGCGAACTGGCCGCCCGCGACTACCTGGAGCTGGTGCTCTCGGGCATCGCCAAGGAGTCCGACATCGGCGTGGTGCAGTCGCTCCAGGGCCAGGTCAAGGCGGCCCTCGACCTGTACGCGGCGCCGTCGTGGCGCGAGACCGGGCTCTCCCGCTGGACGGAGGCGACGCTGGCGCACCTGCGCGCGGCCGAGCCGGCGAGCGACCACCAGCTCGCGTGGGCGCGCGCCTTCGCGGCGACCGCCCGCACCCCGCAGCAGCTCGATCTGCTCGCCGCCCTCCTGGAGGGGCGCGAGACGATCAAGGGCCTGGCGGTGGACACCGAGCTGCGCTGGGCGTTCGTGCAGCGGCTCGCGGCGGCCGGCGTCTACGACGAGGCGGAGATCGCGGCCGAGCTGGAGCGCGACCGCACGGCGGCGGGCGAGCGGCACGCGGCGACCGCGCGGGCGGCCCGTCCGTCCGAGGCGGCCAAGGCGGAGGCGTGGGCGTCGGTGGTCGAGGACGACAAGCTGGCGAACGCCGTGCAGGAGGCGGTGATCGGCGGCTTCGTCCAGTCCGACCAGCGCGAGCTGCTCGCCCCGTACACGGCGAAGTACTTCGCGGCGATCAAGGGCGTCTCGGAGACCCGCAGCCACGAGATGATCCAGCAGATCGTGGTCGGCCTCTACCCGGCGCTCCAGGTCTCGCGGGAGACCCTGGACGCGACGGACGCCTGGCTGGAGGAGCACGAGCCGGCCCCGGCGCTGCGGCGTCTGGTGACGGAGTGCCGCGCGGGCGTCGAGCGCGCCCTGAAGGCGCAGGCGGCGGACGCGGCCGCGGCGGTCTGACCGCCGGGCCGGCAGCGGCATGGAGAAGGGGCGACCTCCCCCGGGGGGCGCCCCTTCGTCGTGTCTTCCGGGGTGGAGGTCCGCCCGGCGGGCGGGCGGCGGCGGGCGACCGCTCCGCCGGGCGGAGGCCGGTCAGCCGCCGAGGGCGGTGGAACGGGCGCACGGGTCCGCCGCGCCCCGTTCCCTCAGGGAGCCGTGGAGCCGCATCCGGGCCACGCCGCCGTCGGGGAAGGCGTCGAGGCGGACGTGGGTGACGACGGCCCCGGCGGGCAGCGTGAAGCGGTGGAGGGTGCCGGGCTGGAGGCGGGTCCTGGGGACGGCCTCGAACCACTCGCCCGTCTCGCCGTCGCGCCCCTGGAGCGCGATCCAGTCCGCCGCGTTGCCCTGAGGCAGGCGGTGTCGACCTCGACGGCGCGGACGGCGCCCCGGGTGGCGAGCCGGAAGCGGACCCAGTCGTGGGTGTCCCGGACCCGGCGGCGGGTCTCCCGGCCGTCCATGACCTTGTTCTCACACGGCGGCCCCGGGCCTCCAGGAGCCGTACGCCGAGCTGTCCGGCGAGGTGGGTGAGCCGCTGCGAGACGGCCGGGGGGCAGGGGCGGGCCTCCGCGGCCGCGGTGACGGTGCCGCGGCCGCGGAGGGCGCGGAGCTTCTTGACGCCCCACTCGGTCACGGGGCGCGACCTACCGGCCCGGTCACCGCTCCCGGGCGGTGACCGCCGCGGGTTCCGGCGCGGCGCGGCCGGCCGTGCCGGGGGTCCGGGGGACGGGGACCCCCGGGGTGCGGGGCCCCCGCTGGCCCGCCAGGGTGGCGCCGGAGGCGATCGCCATGCCGAGCAGCTGGACCGGGCCGAGCGCCTGGCCGAGCGCGGCCCAGCCGATGATCGCGGCGGTGACGGGCGAGAGCGGGCCGAGGAAGGTGGCGGAGGAGGCGCCGAGGCGCTCGATGCCCCGGAACCAGAGATAGTACGAGACCGCGGTGTTGCCGAGGGCGAGGTAGGCGTAGCCGGCGAGGTGGGTGCCGGTCAGGGCGGGCGGGGCGCCCTCGGCCAGGAGGGCGACGGGCAGGACGACCAGGCCGCCCGCGGTGAGCTGCCAGCCGGTGAGGGTCAGGGCGCCGACGCCCTCGGGACGGCCCCAGCGCTTGGTGAGGACGGTGCCCGCCGACATCGACAGGGCGGAGAGCAGCCCGGCGGCGACGCCGACGAGGTCGAGCGCGGCCCCGGCCCTGAGGACGACCAGGCTGACGCCGAAGGCGGCGGCGACGGCGGTGAGCAGGGTCCGCACGGTCGGCCGGTCGCCCAGGAAGAGGGCGGCGAGGCCGATGACGAAGAGCGGGCCGACGGAGCCGACGACGGCGGCGACGCCGCCGGGGAGCCGGTAGGCGGCGAGGAAGAGCAGCGGGAAGAAGGCGCCGATGTTGAGCGCGCCGAGGGCGGCGGCCTTCCCCCACCAGGCGCCGCGCGGGAGCCTGCGGGTCAGCGCGAGGAGCAGGAGCCCGGCGGGCAGGGCGCGCATCAGGCCCGTGAAGAGGGGCCGGTCGGGCGGCAGGAACTCGGTGGTGACGAAGTAGGTGGAGCCCCAGGAGACGGGGGCGAGCGCGGTCAGCGCGACGGTGGCGGCTCTGCGGGACATGGCGGTTCCCCTCGGTGCGGGTGCCGGTGGCCGGGTCCGGGGGCAGGGGCCCGGTCCGGAGGCCAAAGCGGCTTGGCGCTGATTAACTTAGCACTAAGCTACTTATCCGCAAGCAACTTTTTTGCCGACGAACGGCACGCGAGGAGAGACTGGACGGATGAACACGACCCCCCCGGGCCCCGGCCCGGCCCGCGACGCCGTCGACGCCATCACCGACCAGTGGGCGGCCGTCCGGCCCGATCTGGACACCCTGCCGATGGCCGTCTTCGGCCGGATCTACCGTCTCTCCCAGGCCATGCGCGGCACGGTGGACAAGGCGTACGCGCCCTACGGCATGGGCCTCGGGGAGTTCGACGTGCTCGCGACCCTGCGCAGGTCCGGGGAGCCGTACACGCTCTCGCCGCGCGAGCTGGCCGCGACCCTGATGATCACTACCGGGGGCATGACGGGCCGCCTCGACCGGCTGGAGAAGGCAGGACTGCTCAGCCGCAGCCCCGACCCGAACGACCGGCGCGGACTGCGGGTCACCCTCAGCGCGCGCGGCAGGGAGCTGGTGGACCTGGCGGTCGTGGACGGCCTCGCGCGGCAGAGGGCGGCCCTGGAGGCGGCACTCGGCCCGGAGGAGGCGGAACAGCTCTCCGGACTGCTGCGGAAGCTGCTCGCGGCCACCGCGTGACGGACGGCCGGAGACGCGCGAAGGCGCCGCACGGCATGTCGTGCCGTGCGGCGCCCTCGACGGAGACGGAGGAAGGGGTCAGACCTTCTTGGACTTGTCGAGCACCATCACCAGGCCGGCGATGATCAGGAACAGCACCAGCGGGGCGGCCACGAACAGGCCGAGGGTCTCGACGACCTCCAGCTTGGGGGCCGGGTCGTCACCGTCGTCGCGGGTGAGCGCGAGCGCGGGGGACGACATGAGCAGCATCATCAGCGTCGTACCGGCCGCGACGGAGCCGGCGCGCAGGGCGTTCTTCTTGTCCACGGAGCAAACGTAGCGAACGCCCGGAGGGGCCGCGCGCCCGGGGGTGCCGTACGGGCGTGCAGCTCGCTCAGCAGGGCGTGCGCGCGGGGCGAGGCGGCCAGTTGCTCCAGGGTGACCGGCTGTCCGTCGGGGCCGGCGAGCGGCAGTCGCCAGTTGGGGTACTCGTCCCAGGTGCCCGGCAGGTTCTGCGGCCTGCGGTCCCCCAGGGCGTCCGGCAGCCACACGCCCACCATCCGGGCCGGGGTGGCGAGCAGATAGCGGTGGACGGCCCTGATCTCGGCCTCCTCCCCCGGCCCCTCCGGGAGCAGCCCCAGCCGCTCGAAGAGGCCGCGCCACTCGGCGGTCTCGGTCCGGTCCGCCGCCCGCTCGCGCTCCAGGCCGCCGGGGAGCAGCCCGAGCCGGTGCCGCAGGGTGACGTGGTCGCCGGAGAGGCGGGCGGCGGTGGAGGGCAGGTCGTGGGTGGTGGCGGTGGCCACGCACTCCGCGCGCCACTCCTCCGGGGGCAGCGGAGCGCCGGTGCCCGCCCAGTCCCGCTCGAACCAGAGCACGGAGGTCCCGAACACCCCGCGCCGGGCCAGCTCCTCCCGTACCCCCGGTTCGACCGTGCCGAGGTCCTCGCCGATGACCAGGGCGCCGGCGCGGTGCGCCTCCAGGACGAGGACGGCGAGCATCGCCTCGGCGTCGTACCGGACGTACGTGCCCTCGGTGGGCTCGCGGCCCTCCGGCACCCACCAGAGCCGGAAGAGGCCCATGACGTGGTCGATGCGCAGGGCGCCCGCGTGGCGGAGGAGTTCGCGCAGGACGCCCCGGTACGGGGCGTAGCCCGCGGCGGCGAGGGCGTCGGGCCGCCAGGGCGGCAGGCCCCAGTCCTGACCCCGGGAGTTGAAGGCGTCGGGCGGGGCGCCGACCGACATGCCCGACGCGAAGGCGTCCTGGCAGGCCCAGGTGTCCGACCCCTCCGGGTGGACGCCGACCGCCAGGTCGTGGACGATCCCGATCTCCATCCCGGCCTCGCGGGCGGCCCCGGCGGCGTCGGCCAGCTGCCGGTCCGTCAGCCAGGCGAGCCGGCAGTGGAAGTCGACCCGGGCGGCCAGGCCGGGGTCGGCGCGCACGGCCGCCTCCGCCCCGCGCGGGGTGCGCAGCGCCTCGGGCCAGGCGCGCCAGTGGGGGCCGTGGCGCTCCGCGAGGGCCTGGTAGGTGGCGTGGTCCTCCAGGGCGCGGCCCCGCGCGGCGAGGAAGTCGTGGAAGTCGGCGCGCCGGCCCGGACCCGGCTCGACGCCCGCGACGAGCAGCTCCAGGGCCCGCCGCTTGACCTCCCAGACCGCGTCCCGGTCGATCAGGGCGCCCTTGCCGAGGACCCGTTCCCGCAGCTCGGCGGCGTCCGCGAGGATCCGGTCGAGCTCGTCGCGGTGCCCGGGACCGAGCAGGGCGTACTCGGGGATCTCCTCGATCCGCAGGTGGACGGGGTCGGGGAAGCGGCGCGAGGAGGGGCGGTACGGGGAGGGGTCCGTCGGCGCGCCGGGCACGGCCGCGTGGAGCGGGTTGACCTGGACGAACCCGGCGCCGTGTGCCCGGCCCGCCCAGGTGACGAGCTCGCGCAGGTCGCCGAGGTCGCCCATGCCCCAGGACCGGGTGGAGAGCAGCGAGTAGAGCTGCACGAGGAGCCCGTACGCGCGCCGGGCGGGCCCGGGGGCGCGCGCGGGGCTCACGATCAGGGTGCTGGTGGCCGTGCGCCCGTCGGGGGCCTCGGCCTCGACCGTGTGGACGCCGAGCGGCAGCCGCGCCCAGTCCTCCCCGATGACGACCGCGCCGTCCTCGGTGGTGACCTGGAGGCGGGTGCCGGGCGGCAGGCCGGACGGGGGGCGGAGGCCGGGCTCCCGCCACGGGGCCGCGGCGTCGTGGTGGGCGAACCCCTCGCAGGTGGCGACCTCTTCGTACGGGGCCGCCCCGGCGCGTCCGTCGTACGGGTCCGTCGCCCCGGGCCCGTCGTACGGATCGGTCTCCGCGCGCGCGTCGTACGGGCCCTCCGCTCCGCGCGGGCCGGGGCCGTCGTCCGTGTCCAGGGCCCGCCAGTGGACCAGGGTGGGCGGCAACAGGCGCTCGCGGGCGGCCCGTTCCGCCGCGTCGAGGGCGGCGGCGACCGCCTCCGGCGTGGAGGCGTCGACGCCCAGGGCCGCGAGGACGGCCACCACGGTGGCGTCGGGCACGGGCACGTCGCCGCCGTCGGCGGGGCTGTGGACGGTGGCGACGCCGTGCAGGGCGGCGAGACGGGCCAGGGTCACTTCACACTCCGGGGCACTCCGGGCCGCCCGCGCGGACGAGGGCGGTGGGTTCACTGGTCGGGGGGGCCGCCGCGGTCGGCGGCTCGCCGGCGAGGGGGGACGCGGCGGGCGGGGGCGGCGCGGCGGACGACGGCGTGCCGCCCGGTGCCGACCGCCGGGGAAGCCGTATTCCTCCGGCGGGGCGGGCGGTCGTGGTCACGGGGGCTCCCGGTTCGTCTCGTCGGGTGGGGCCTGGGCAACTTCTGACACCTACCCACCGCACCTCGTTTTACCGGCGGAGGGGGACGAAGTGGCGTCACCCCGCCGACGGCCCACCGGGCAAAACCGACACATCGGCCCTGTGCGTTGACACGTGCGTGCGACGGATGGTGGGCTCGTGACCGACTCGTGACCAACGGCGGAGCGGTCGAAGGGAGACCCCGTGCGCCCCGGACCCAGGAAGCGCGGTGCGACGGCCCTCGTCGCCGTCGTCGTCGGCGGCCTCCTCGGCGGCGGCGCCCCCGGCGCGGCCCAGGCGCTCCCCGGGGCGTCCGCGCTCCCGGGGAGCCGGACGTCCCCGGAGGCGCGCGCGTTCCCGGGGACGCACGCCCTCCCGGGCGCCCGGACGTCCCCGGAGCCGCCGGTGGCCTCCGCGCCCGCGGCACCCGCGCGCGTGCCCGCGCCCGCCCCGCCGCCCGGACCGGGCACGGCCGGCCCCGGGACGGCACCCGCGCGCGTGCCCGCCGTCTGGCCCCGGCCGCAGTCCCTGACGGCCGCCGGGCCCTCCGTACGGCTCGGGGACGAGGTGACGCTGCTGGCGAGCGCCGACGCCGACCCGTACGCCCTCGACGCCCTGCGCGGGCTGCTGCGGGCGGCCGGGGTGCGGACCGTCCACACCGGGCTCCCGGGCCGGGGCCCGGTGGTCCGGGCCGCCGGTCCCTCCGGGGAGGGCGCCGCCGAGGTGCTGACCGCGCTGCGCGTGCCCGAACGCCTCGACCTGCCGCACGGCGGTTACCGGCTCGCGACCGGGCGCTTCCGGGGACGGGACACCGTCGTCCTGGACGGGGCGGGTGAGGACGGCCTGTTCCACGCCGTGCAGACGCTGCGCCAGCTCCTCGGCGGCGCGGGCGGCACCGGCCGGGAGGTCCCCGGGGTCGTCGTCCGCGACTGGCCGGGCACCGCCGAGCGCGGCGTCGCCGAGGGCTTCTACGGGAGCCCCTGGACGCGGGAGCAGCGGCTCGCCCAGATCGGCTTCCTGGCCCGCACCAAGCAGAACCGCTACCTGTACGCGCCGGGGGACGACCCGTACCGCCAGACGCTGTGGCGCGAGCCCTACCCGGCCGGGCGGCGGGCGGAGTTCCGGGAGCTCGCCGAACGGGCCCGCGCCCACCACGTGAGGCTCGGCTGGGCCGTGTCGCCCGCCCAGTCCATGTGCCTGGCCTCCGCCGCCGACGTGGCGGCGCTGACGCGGAAGCTCGACGCGATGTGGGCGCTCGGCGTGCGCTTCTTCCAGCTCCAGTTCCAGGACGCCTCCTACGACGAGTGGCACTGCTCCCGGGACGCCGACGCCTTCGGGCGCGGCCCCGAGGCGGCGGCCGGCGCCCACGCGCGCGTGGCGAACGCCGTGGCCCGGCACCTGGCCGAACGGCACCCGGGCGGCGACCCGCTGACGGTGATGCCGACGGAGTACTACCAGGACGGGGCGACCGCGTACCGCGCGAAGCTCGCCGAGGCGCTCGACGCGGACGTGCGGGTGGCGTGGACCGGCGTCGGCGTCGTGCCGCCCGCCATCACCGGCGGCGAACTGGCCGGCGCGCGCGAGGCGCTGGGCCACCCGCTGGTCACCATGGACAACTACCCGGTCAACGACTACGCGCAGGACCGGCTCTTCCTGGGGCCCGCGACAGGCCGGGAACCGGCCGTGGCCGCCGGGTCCGCCGCCTACCTCGCCCTCGCCATGGAGCAGCCCGCCGCCTCCCGCGTCCCGCTCTTCACTGCCGCCGACTACGCGTGGAACCCGAGGGGGTACCGGCCGGAGGAGTCCTGGCGGGCCGCCGTGGACGACCTCGCGGGCCCGGACCCGGCCGCCCGCGAGGCGCTGCGGGCGCTCGCCGGGAACGGCGCCTCCTCGCTGCTCGCCCCGGCGGGCGAATCGGCCTATCTGAAGCCGCTCCTGGCCGCCTTCTGGGACGCGCGCGCCGGGGCGGTCCCGGACACGCGCGCGCGGGAGAGGACGGCGCGCGGGCTGCGGGCCGCGTTCACCGTGATGCGCACCGCCCCCGAGCGCCTCGCGGCCACCGCCGGCGGCGCCCTCGGCGACGAGGCGGGGCCGTGGCTGGAGCAGCTGTCCCGGTACGGCCTGGCGGGCGAGACGGCCGTCGACATGCTGCTCGCCCAGGAACGCGGCGACGGCGCGGCGGCCTGGCGGGCGCAGCGGGAGCTCTCCTCGCTGCGGAAGGCCCTGGGGGCGAGCCGGGTGACGGTCGGGGCGGGGGTGCTCGACCCGTTCCTCGCGCGCGCCGAGGCCGGGGCGGCGGCCTGGACCGGCGCCGACCGGGCCCGGTCGGTACGGGCCGAGCGGGCCCCCGGCTCGTACACCGTGCGTCTCGGCCGGGCGCGGCCCCTGGAGGCCCTGACGGTGATGACCGAGCCGTTCCCGGCGGACGGACGGGCGGGCGCGGGCGCGCGCGTGGAGGCGTACGTGCCCGGCGGGGGCTGGCGGCCGCTCGGCCCGCTGTCGCCGTCCGGGTGGACGCAGGCCGCGCCGAAGGGGCTGCGGGCCGAGGCGCTGCGGGTGGTGTGGGACGGCGACGGGCCCGCGCCCGCGGTGCGTTCCCTGGTGCCGTGGTTCGCGGACGTGCCGCGCGCCGGCGTCGCCCTCGCCCGTACGGAGACGGACGCGGTGATCGGCGGTCCGGCGCGGCGGGTGGACGTGGAGCTGACGAACCGCCGCACGGACGAGGTGCGCGGCGCGCTGACGGCGAGGGCCCCGAAGGGGATCACGGTCCGGCTGCCGGGGCGGGCCTCGGTGGGGCGCGGCGCCCGGGCGCGCGTCCCCCTGGAGGTGTCGGTGGCGGCGGACGTGCCGGTCGGCGCGTACCGGGTGCCGGTGTCCTTCGCCGGCGAGGAGCGGGTGCTCACGGTGCGGGCCTTCCCCCCGACGGGCGGCCCGGACCTGGCGCGGACGGGGACGGCCTCCTCCTCGGGCGACGAGACCCCGGACTTCCCGGCCGCCGCGGCGGTGGACGGCGATCCGGCCACCCGCTGGTCCTCCCCGGCGGAGGACGGGGCCTGGTGGCGGCTCGAACTGCCCGCGCCGGTCCGGCTGGGAGAGGTGGTGCTGCGCTGGCAGGACGCGTACGCCTCCCGCTACCGCGTGGAGGTCTCGGCGGACGGCCGGACGTGGCGCACGGCGGCGGCGGTCACGGACGGCCGGGGCGGCCGGGAGTCGGTCCGGACGGACGCGCCGGACACGCGCTTCCTGCGGGTGCGGGGCGAGAAGCGGGCGACCCGCTTCGGCTACTCGCTCTGGTCGGTGGAGGCGTACGCGGTGGCGCCGGGGGCGCCGTCACGGGCGGACGCGGCGAAGCCGGCGACGGCCGCCCCGAAGACCCCGGCGGCCACGGCCGCGCCCCCGCCTCCGGGCACGGCCACGGGCGTGGGCGTGGACACCGGCACGGAAGCGGGCGCGCCGGAGGAGCGGCCCGCCCCCTGAGGGGCGCGCCGCCGGCGGACCGCCGCGCACGGGGAAGACCGCGTGCGCACGGAGAAGGCTCCGCGCGCACGCCCCGCACGCGCGCACGGCGGCTCACCCCGTCGCCAGCGCCCCCGCGGGAGTCTCCGCGACGGAGTCGATCCGGGCCATCACGTCCCGCGCGCCGTACGCCTCCAGGTAGGGCAGCCAGCGCGGGTCCCGGTGGCCGGTCCCGATGATCCGCCAGGCCGGGCCGGTCGGCGGGGCGGGCTGGTGGCGCAGCCGCCAGCCGAGTTCGCGCAGGTGCCGGTCGGCCTTGACGTGGTTGCAGCGGCGGCAGGCCGCCACCACGTTGTCCCAGGCGTGCGTGCCGCCCCGGCTGCGCGGGACGACGTGGTCGACGCTGGTCGCGACGCCCCCGCAGTACGCGCAGCGCCCGCCGTCGCGGGCGAAGAGGGCCCTGCGGGTCAGAGGAACGGGCCCCCGGTGGGGGACCCGCACGAAGCGCTTCAGCCGCACCACGCTGGGCGCGGGGACGACTTGGGTCTCGCTGTGCAGGAAGGCGCCGGACTCCTCCAGGCAGAGGGCCTTGTCCTCAAGGACGAGGACGAGTGCGCGGCGGAGCGGTACGACGCCGAGCGGCTCGTACGACGCGTTGAGGACCAGGACGTGCGGCACGCATGCCTCCTATGACGCCGGCGGCGCGTGGCTCGCGCCGGGACGAACTGCTCTCAGTCTCTCCTCATGCCGGGCGGGAGCGCCACCACGTGACGGGACCGGAGCGAGGGCCCCCGGGGTGTTCCCGGCCACATCGGCATCACCTCCTTCATGCCCGGGTGAGGTCCGTCTCTCCCTCGAACACGGCTGCCGGACCACGCCCGCCGCCCCGTTACTGTGGATGACTTGCGTACGCGATGCCTGGAGGTTGTCCCGTGTCCTGGTCCGCCCTGGCGGCTGCCACCGAACCCGAACCCATGCCGGTGACCCTGGACGAAGCCGCGGAGCGCGCCACGAACGCCGCCACCTGGGTGGAGGAGAACTGGTCCACCTGGCTGAACACCGGGCTGCGCATCCTGCTCATCCTGGTCGTCGCGCTGCTCCTGCGGATGGCCGTCCGCCGGGCCCTGACGAAGCTGATCGAGCGGATGAACCGTTCGGCGCAGGCGGTGGAGGGGACGGCCCTGGGCGGTCTCCTCGTCAACACCGAGCGGCGGCGGCAGCGCTCGGAGGCCATCGGCTCGGTGCTGCGTTCGGTCGCGTCGTTCCTGATCCTGGGCACGGCCGGGCTGATGATCCTCGGCGCCTTCAAGATCGACCTGGCACCGCTGCTCGCCTCGGCCGGTGTGGCCGGTGTGGCGATCGGTTTCGGCGCCCGGAACCTGGTGACCGACTTCCTCTCCGGCGTCTTCATGATCCTGGAGGACCAGTACGGCGTCGGTGACTCGATCGACGCGGGCGTGGCCTCCGGCGAGGTCGTCGAGGTGGGCCTGCGGGTGACCAAGCTGCGCGGGGTGGACGGCGAGATCTGGTACGTGCGCAACGGCGAGATCAAGCGGATAGGCAACCTCAGCCAGGGCTGGGCCACGGCCGCCGTGGACGTGACGGTGCGGCCGACGGAGGACCTGGACCGGGTGCGGTCCGTGATCACCGAGGCGGCGGAGTCCATGGCGAAGGAGGAGCCGTGGAACGAGCGCCTGTGGGGGCCGGTGGAGGTGCTCGGCCTCAACGAGGTGCTGATCGACTCGATGACGGTCCGGGTCGCGGCGAAGACGATGCCGGGCAAGGCGCTGGGCGTGGAGCGCGAGCTGCGCTGGCGGATCAAGCGGGGGCTGGACGAGGCGGGCATCCGGATCGTGGGCGGCCTCCCGGTGCCGGCCGAGGAGGCGGCGGCCGACCCGTCGGCGGGCGTGGCGGCGCCCTCGGTCTTCGCCAACACGTCCTCGCCCCAGTCGGCGGCGGCGACCCCGCTGCCGAGGTCGGACCTCTCCAAGTAGCCGGTCCTCCCGGCGGGCGGTCCCCGTCCGGCCGGGGCCCCTTCCGGGCGGCCGGTCCCTCGCGGGGGGACCGGCCGCCTTCCCGTGCGCGGGCCCCTGCGGGTAACGCTTCGGTTGCCTTCGGGGGTCCTGTACGTGCCCGGGTATTGACGGCTCCGCGACGGGCGCCTTATTTTCCTCCCACGCAATAGGAAACTTTCCTAACAGTGCAAGGGCAGGTGCGATCGTCATGGCCGGTACGACCCAGAGGGTCCCGGGCGTTCCGGGAACTCCGGGAACCCCGGGCACGCCCCGCGTGCTGCGGGCCATGAACGACCGGGCCGCCCTGGACCTGCTCCTGGAGCACGGCCCGCTCTCGCGCACCCGGATCGGCAAGCTCACCGGTCTCTCCAAGCCGACCGCCTCCCAGCTGCTCGCCCGCCTCGAAGCGGCCGGGCTCGTCGTCGCCACCGGCACCACCGAGGGCCGCCCCGGCCCGAACGCCCAGCTCTACGCGGTCAACGCGCGCGCCGCGTACGCCGCCGGACTCGACGTCACCACCCGCCGCGTCCGCGCCGCCGTCGCCGACGTCACCGGCGAGATCGTCGGCGAGGCCGAGCTGCCGACCCCCGGACGCTCCGCCGCCGGGGTCGTCCGCCAGGTCACCGAAGCGCTCGACGGGGCCGTGGGGGCGGCCGGGATCGCCCGCGAGGAGGTGCGGCGCCTGGTCATCGGCACGCCCGGCGCCTTCGACCCGGCCACCGGCCGCCTGCGGTACGCCTCCCACCTGCCCGGCTGGCACTCCCCCACCCTCCTGGAGGAACTGGCCGCCGCCCTGCCCATGCCGTTCGAGTACGAGAACGACGTCAATCTGGTCGCCCTCGCCGAACAGCGCCTGGGCGCCGCCCGGGGCCACTCCGACTTCGTCCTGCTCTGGAACGAGGAGGGCATCGGCGCCGCCCTCGTCCTGGGCGGGCGGCTCCACCGGGGCTTCACCGGCGGCGCCGGCGAGGTCGGTTTCCTGCCCGTGCCCGGGACCCCGCTCGTACGGCAGGTCACCAAGGCCAACTCGGGCGGCTATCAGGAACTGGCGGGTGCGCAGGCCGTGCCCCGGATCGCCCGCTCGCTCGGCATCGAGACGCCCGAGCAGCCGTACGCGCCGGTGGCGGCCGGACTGCTCGCGCACGCGGGCGGAGCGGCGGACGGGGACCCCCGGTACGCGGCCCTCCTGGACCGCTACGCCGAGCGCGTCGCCATCGGGCTCTCCTCCGTCGTCGCCGTCCTCGACCCCGAACTGATCGTCCTGTCCGGCGACGTCCTGGTCGCCGGCGGCGAGCCGCTGCGCGCCCGCGTGCAGTCCGAACTCGCCGACCTCGCCGCCTCCCGGCCGCGCCTCGTCCTCGCCTCCGTACCCCGCCGTCCCGTCCTGCGCGGCGCCCTCGAAAGCGCCCTCGCCGCCACCCGTGACGAGGTCTTCGACACCTCCCGCTGACCCGGCGGGCCGCACCCCCGTCCCCGCACCTCCCCCGTCCCACACCCCTCCGCCCAGGGAGACCACCATGCCCGTACGTCCGCGCAGAGCCGCCGTCGCGCTCGCCGCCACCGCCTCGATCGCGCTCCTCGCCTCAGCCTGTACCGGCTCCGCGGACAACGCGGCCGCCGACGACCCGAACGCGAAGACGACGATCACCTTCTGGCACGGCTGGTCGGACCCCGCCGAGGTCAAGGCGATCGAGGACAACGTCGCCCGCTTCGAGAAGGCCCACCCGAACATCCAGGTGAAGGCCGTCGGCGGCATCGACGACGCCAAGCTCGGCCAGGCCCTGCGCGCGGGCGGGTCGAACGGGCCGGACGTCATCTCCTCGTCCACCACGTCCAACGTCGGCAAGTTCTGCGCCTCGGGCGCGCTCGCGGACCTCAAGCCCTTCATCGAGAAGTCGAAGCTGGACCTGGAGAAGACCTTCCCGAAGGTCCTGCGGGACTACACCCAGTTCGAGGGCAAGCGGTGCAGCCTGCCGCTGCTCTCCGACGCGTACGGGCTCTACTACAACAAGGACGCGTTCCGGGCGGCCGGTCTCGACCCCGAGGCCCCGCCGAAGACCTGGAGCGAGTTCACCGAGGTCGCCAAGAGGCTCACCAAGCCCAGGGGCGACTCCTACGAGCGGCTCGGCTTCATGCCGAACTACCTGGGCTACGAGACCTCCTTCTCGCACTACATGTCGCAGTGGAAGCACTCCTACTTCGACAAGGACGGCAAGTCGAACGTCGCCCGTGACCCGGCGTTCGCGAAGATGATGACGTACCAGAAGTCCCTGGTGGACGCCCTGGGCGGGTTCCAGAAGCTCGACAGGTACCGCACCTCCTTCGGCGACGAGTGGGGCGCCAAGCACCCCTTCCACACCGGCCAGGTCGCCATGCAGCTGGACGGCGAGTGGCGGCTGAAGTTCACCCAGCAGCACAAGGTCGGCTTCGACATCGGCGTCGCGCCGCTGCCGGTCGCCGACGACGAGGCGGCCGAGTACGGCAAGGGCTACCTCTCCGGCACGATCATGGGCATCGCGCCGCAGAGCAGGAAGCAGAACGCGGCCTGGGAGCTGGTCAAGTACATGACCACGGACACCGAC
The DNA here is from genome assembly GCF_055591945.1 of Streptomyces sp. NPDC041191. Taxonomy (NCBI): domain Bacteria; kingdom Bacillati; phylum Actinomycetota; class Actinomycetes; order Kitasatosporales; family Streptomycetaceae; genus Streptomyces; species Streptomyces sp. NPDC041191. The sequence continues at coordinate 188,072 of NZ_JBVIZC010000005.1, forward strand.
GCCGTGGTGGGCTTCGCCAACGACATCGGCAACGTCCCCTCCACCCTGGAGGCGCTGAAGTCCCCGAAGCTGAAGCTCGACCCGCGCTTCAAGACCTTCCTGGACATCGCCCGGCACCCCGCCTCCAGCACCTCGGACGGCGCGGTCAACGGCTCCTCCTACGAGGACACCCTCCAGAAGTTCGCCCAGCAGTACGAGAAGGGCCAGGTCGCCGACCTGAAGAAGGGGCTCGCCGACACGGCCGCCCAGATCGACCGCGACATCGCCGCGGCGAAGTGACGGCCGGACACCACCCATGAGCACGGACACCCTGCCCGCGAAGGAGGCGGCCGCCCCGGCCGCCCCCTCCCCCGGGGGACGGAACACGGCACGGGCCAGGCGCCGCCGCGACGCGCTGCGCGCCCTGGCGTTCATGTCGCCCTGGCTGATCGGATTCGGCGTCTTCTTCGTCTATCCGCTCGTCTCCACCGTGTACTTCTCCTTCATGAAGTACGACGGCCTCAACCCGCCGGAGTGGCGGGGCACGGACAACTGGTCGTACGTCTTCACCGGCTTCCCGCAGTTCTGGCCGGCCCTGCGGAACACCCTCTGGCTCTGCGTCGTCATGGTCGGCTGCCGGGTGGTCTTCGGCCTCGGCGTCGGCATGCTGATCACGAAGATCAAGAGGGGCGCCGGAATCTTCCGGACCCTCTTCTACCTGCCCTACCTGGCCCCGCCGGTGGCGGCCACGCTCGCCTTCGTCTTCCTGCTCAACCCCGGCACCGGCCCGGTCAACTCGCTCCTGGAGGCGGTCGGCCTGCCCGCCCCCTCCTGGTTCAACGACGCGTCCTGGTCCAAGCCGGCCCTGACGCTCCTCGCCGTGTGGGGCGTCGGGGACCTCATGGTCATCTTCATGGCCGCGCTGCTCGACGTGCCGAAGGAGCAGTACGAGGCCGCCGAGCTGGACGGCGCCTCGGCGTGGCAGCGGTTCCGCTACGTCACGCTGCCGAACATCTCGCCGATCATCCTCTTCGCCGTCGTCACCGGGATCATCGGCGCGATGCAGTACTACACCCAGCCGATCGTGGCCGCCAAGGTCGCCTCGGGGGTGATCGGCGGCTCCGGCGTCACCTTCGTCCCCGGCCACCCGGACGACTCCACGCTCACCCTGCCGCAGCTCGTCTACAGCCTCGGCTTCAGCCAGTTCAACTACGGCGCGTCCTGCGTGGTGGCACTGGTGCTCTTCGTCCTCTCCATGGCCTTCACCGCGCTCCTGATGCGCCGGCGCGGCGGCCTGATCGGCTCGGGTGACCGCACATGACCCCCACCGCCACGGTCCCGGACCCCGCCGGGAAGCGGGCCCGCCGCAAGGCCCTGCTGCACTGGATCGCCGTGCACTCGCTCGGCGTCGCCGCCGCCCTGTTCTTCGTGCTCCCCTTCGTCTTCGTCCTCCTGACCTCCCTCATGAGCGACGACCAGGCGCTCACCCGGGACCTCACGCCGAACTCCTGGCACTGGGACAACTACGTCAAGGTCTTCGAGACCGAGGGCTTCCTCACCTGGTGGAGGAACTCCCTCCTGTACGCCGGCCTCGGCACCGTCCTCGTCGTGGTGTCCTCGGTCCCCGTGGCGTACGCGCTCGCCAAGTTCCGCTTCCGCGGCCGGCACCTGTCGCTGCTCCTCGTGATCTCGATGATGATGCTGCCGCCGCAGGTCGTGATCATCCCGATGTACCTGTTCTGGGCGAAGCAGATGGACCTCTCCGGCACCCTGTGGCCGCTGATCGTCCCGATGGCGTTCGGGGACGCCTTCGCCGTCTTCCTGCTGCGCCAGTTCCTGCTCACGATCCCCGACGAGTACGTGGAGGCCGCGCGGATCGACGGGTGCGGCGAACTGCGCACCCTGCTCCGGATCGTGGTCCCGATGGCCAGGCCCGGCATCGCCGCCGTGGCCCTGTTCCAGTTCTTCTACTGCTGGAACGACTACTTCGGGCCGCAGATCTACGCCTCCGAGAACCCCGGCGCCTGGACGCTGAGCTACGGCCTGGAGTCCTTCAAGGGCGCGCACCACACCGACTGGAATCTGACCATGGCCGCGACCGTCCTGGTCATGGCCCCCGTGATCCTCGTCTTCTTCTTCGCCCAGAAGGCGTTCGTCGAGGGAGTCACACTGACCGGAGTGAAGGGCTGAACCACACATGAAGCTCGCTGTCGTGGGGGGCGGTTCCACCTACACCCCCGAACTGATCGACGGGTTCGCGCGGTTGCGCGACACCCTGCCCGTCACCGAACTCGTCCTCGTCGACCCGGCCGCCGACCGGCTGGAGCTGGTCGGCGGACTCGCCCGGCGGATCTTCGCCAAGCAGGGGCACGAAGGACGGATCGTCACCACCTCCGACCTCGACGCCGGGGTCGAGGGCGCCGACGCCGTCCTGCTCCAGCTGCGGGTCGGCGGTCAGGCCGCCCGCGAACGGGACGAGACCTGGCCGCTGGAGTGCGGCTGCGTCGGCCAGGAGACCACCGGCGCCGGCGGCCTCGCCAAGGCGCTGCGCACCGTCCCGGTGGTCCTGGACATCGCGGAGCGGGTCCGGCGCGCCAACCCGGACGCCTGGATCATCGACTTCACCAACCCCGTCGGCATCGTGACGCGGGCGCTGCTCCAGGCCGGGCACAAGGCCGTCGGCCTGTGCAACGTGGCCATCGGCTTCCAGCGGAAGTTCGCCGCGCTCCTCGACGTGGCCCCGTCGGACGTGCACCTGGACCACGTCGGGCTCAACCACCTGACCTGGGAACGGGCGGTGCGGATCGGGGGCCCCGAGGGCGAGAACGCGCTGCCCAGGCTGCTCGCCGAGCACGGCGACGCGATCGCGGACGACCTGCGGCTGCCGCGCCCGGTCCTGGACCGGCTCGGCGTCGTCCCCTCGTACTACCTGCGCTACTTCTACGCGCACGACGAGGTGGTGCGGGAGCTGGGCACCAAGCCGTCGCGGGCCGCCGAGGTCGCCGCGATGGAGAAGGAACTCCTGGAGATGTACGGGGACCCGGCGCTCGACGAGAAGCCGGCCCTGCTCGCCGGGCGCGGCGGCGCCTTCTACTCGGAGGCGGCCGTGGACCTGGCGGCCGCCCTGCTGGGCGGGGGCGGTTCGCCGTACCAGGTGGTGAACACGTACAACAACGGCACGCTGCCGTTCCTGCCGGACGACGCCGTCATCGAGACGCAGGCGGCGGTCGGGGCCCACGGTGCCGCGCCGCTGCCGGTCGCGCCGGTGGACCCGCTGTACGCCGGTCTGATCGCGAACGTCACGGCCTACGAGGACCTGGCCCTGGAGGCGGCGCTGCGCGGCGGCCGGGACCGGGTGTTCAAGGCGCTGCTCGCCCACCCGCTGGTGGGCCAGTACGCGTACGCCGACGGCCTCACGGACCGGCTGATCGCCCACAACCGGGAGCACCTCCCGTGGGCGTGAACGGAGTGCTCCTCGCGATCGACGCGGGGAACAGCAAGACCGACGTGGCGGTCGTCTCCCGGCGCGGTGCCGTCCTCGGGGCGGCGCGCGGCGGCGGCTTCCAGCCCCCGGTGGTGGGGGTGGGGACGGCCGTGGACGCGCTCGCGGAGATCGTCGCGCGGGCGTGCGCCGAGGCCGGTGTCCCGCCGGAGTTCGCGCACGTCACGGCCTGCCTGGCCAACGCCGACCTGCCCGTCGAGGAGACCGCGCTCCGGGACGAGGTGCTGTCCCGGGGCTGGAGCGGGTCCGTCCGCGTGCACAACGACACCTTCGCCATACTGCGGGCCGGGATCGACGAGCCGCGGGGCGTGGCCGTGGTGTGCGGCGCCGGGATCAACTGCGTCGGGATGACGCCGGACGGGCGGACCGCGCGCTTCCCCGCGATCGGGAAGCTCTCCGGGGACTGGGGCGGCGGCGGCGGCATGGCCGACGAGGCGCTGTGGTTCGCGGCGCGCGGCGAGGACGGGCGCGGCGAACCGACCGAGCTGTCGCGCGCGCTGCCCGCCCACTTCGGTCTGGACACGATGTACGCGCTGATCGAGGCGCTGCACCTGGGCCGGGTGCCGGCCGAGCGGCGGCACGAGCTGACGCCCGTGCTGTTCCGGGTGAGCGCGGCGGGCGACCCGGTCGCGCTGGCGCTCGTGCACCGGCTGGCCGAGGAGGTCGTGGTCATGTCGACGGTGGCGCTCCGGCGGCTCGGGCTGCTCGGCGAGCCGGCCCCGGTGCTCCTCGGCGGCAGCGTGCTGGCCGCGCGCCACCCGCAGTTGGAGGAGCGCGTCCGCGCGCTCTTCGCGGAGCGGGCGCCGAAGGCGGCGGTCGGTTTCGTGACGGCGCCGCCGGTGCTGGGGGCGGGGCTCCTCGCCCTGGACGAGTGGGCGGAGGGGCCGGAGGCGGCGGCCCGGCTGCGGGAGCACTACGGGGCGTGAGGACGGTGGGCCGCCGGGGGCGGGAACGGGAGGGGTGACCTCCCCGGGGGGGTGCGGGGCGTTTCCGCCGGTCGGGCGGGGCGCCCCGCCGTCGTGGGGCGGGGGTCCGGGTGCGGGATTCCCTCCGAGAGGCACCCAGGTTCACCTGTTCGAGCGATGTCCGGTGCGGAACCGATCCCGGCCGGGAGGCGTATTCATGACGAGGGGTTCTCCCGCAGACGCGGAAGAGGCGTGAGGCACGGCGGGGGCGGGCAGGAACAAGATCGCGTCAATCCCGGTGTGCGGAAGGCTCCCCGCGGCCATACTGCTGACCGGGCGGTTCTGCGCCGGAGCCGGTTCCCGCCGGTTCTCCGGGCGGACCGGCCGATGTCGACGACCGAGGGGGAGGTCACATGGCGCACCAGCCGAACGCGTCCGCCGCACCGGCGGCGCGGAGCACGGCACCGGCGCCCGCGCGCCCGGTCGGTGTGCCCGCGCAGCTCTCACCCGTCCTTCCCGGGGCACCGCCCGCCGGACGCGGGGCCTGGGCCGTGGGGCGGGAGCGGCTGCGGGCGGCCGCGACGACCGAACCCGGCCGGCTCCAGATCCTCGGTGCCGTACTGGCGCTGCTCGTCGTCGCGTTCGGGACCGTCACCGCCCTGGAGGTCCACGACCGGTTCTCCGTCACCACCGACGTGGCCGGCCGCAGCCGGCTGCTGAGCAACGACGCCGCCTCCGTCTACCGCGCCCTGGCCGAAGCCGACACCACCGCCGCCAGTGGCTTCCTCGCCGGCTCCCTGGAGCCCACCGCGTCGCGGAAGCGGTACGACGCGGACATCGCCACCGCCTCCCAGCTCCTCGTCAAGGCCGCCTCGAACACGGGCGGTTCGCAGGAGTCGATCCGCGAGATCACCATCCTCAACGAGCAACTCCCCCGCTACACGGGGCTCGTCGAGCGTGCCCGGGCGGCCAACCGGCAGGGCCTGCCGCTGGGCGGCGCCTATCTGCGGTACGCCAACCACCGGATGACCACCGTCCTGCTCCCCGCCGCCAAGCGGCTGTACGAGGCCGAGACGGAGCGCCTCCACCGGGACGACAGGTCGGCCCGCGCCTGGCCGTACCTGTCGCTCGCGCTCGGCCTCCTCGCCCTCGCCGCCCTCGGCGGGGTCCAGCGCCGCGAGTACCTCCGCACCCACCGGGTCTTCAACCACGGGCTGCTCGCCGCCACCGCCGCCACCGCGGGCGTCCTGCTCTGGCTCGGTGCCGCGCACGCCGTCGCCCGGGCCGGACTGGACGACGCGCGGACGCACGGGCAGGAGTCCCTCCAGGCCCTGAACACCGCCCGGATCAGCTCCCTCACCGCCCGCGCCAACGAGAACCTGGCCCTGGTCGCCCGGGGCGCCGTCCTCACCGAGGACGGCAAGAACGACAAGTACGAGGTGGACCACACGGCGAGCATGAACGCCCTGAAGGCGGCGCTCGCCCAGGCGGGGAGGCTCGCCGACGACGAGGCCGGGCGGGCCCCGGTCGACGACTCCGTCCGCCGCGTGGCGGAGTGGGAGGAGCGGCACGAGGACGCGCGCGCGAAGGACCGCGAAGGCTCCTACCAGGACGCCCTCGACCGGACCGTCGGACCGGGGGAGTCCACCAGTCGGTCCTTCAGCCGGATCGACGGGGCCCTGGACCGGGCCCTCGACCACGAACGGGCCGAGTTCACCCGCTCCGCCGAGGACGCCCGGGACGCGCTGGAGCCGCTGCCGCTGGGAGCGGCGGCCCTCGGGGTCCTGGGAGCGGCGGGCGCCGTGCTCGGCGTCAACCGCAGACTGTCGGAGTACCGGTGAGAGGGGGAGAGGTGTCCGAGGAGACGGAGCCGCCGGCGCGGCGGACGGAGCGGTGGCCGCGTGGCTGGGGCGGGGTGGCGGCCATGGCCCTGGCCTGCGCACTCACCGCCGGGTCGCTCGCCCTGCTCCCGGCGGCGCACGACGGGAACGGCGCCGCGGCCCCGCCCGGGACGGACGGGTCCGGAACGGCTGCCGGTGCCGGCGTACGGGTCAGGGCGGACACCTGCCGGGACCCGGAGAAGTCCCTCGCCCCCTCCACCGAGGTCGGCCCGGCGGTCCGGGCGATCAAGAACCGCGGGAAGCTGGTCGTCGGCGTCGACCAGTCCAGCTACCGCTGGGGCTACCGGAACCCGGAGACGGGCGCCCTGGAGGGGTTCGACATCGCGCTGGCCGAGGCCGTCGCCCAGGACATCTTCGGCGAGAAGGGGCACCTCGTCCTCCGCGCGATTCCCACCAACCAGCGGGACACCGCCCTGAGGAGCGCAGCGGTCGACCTCGTCGTGCGCACCATGACGATCACCTGCGAGCGCCTCCGGAAGGTCGCCTTCTCCACCCCCTACTTCCGGGTCAAGCAGCAGGTCCTGGCACCCCGGTCCGACCGGAGCATCACCGGCTACGACTCCTCGCTGCGCGGCAGGCGGGTCTGCACCGCGGAGGAATCCATCGCCCACGAGACCCTGGAGAAGGAGTCCTACGGCGCGCTCTACAAGGACAAGGGCGACGGCACGAAGAACGACGAGGACCTGCTGACCGTCCCCAACCAGTTGGACTGTCTGGTCCGGCTCCAGATGGGCGAGGTGGACGCCATCGTCACCGACGACGCCCTCGCGGCCGGCCTGGTCGCCCAGGACCCGACGCTCGCGTTCAAGGGCGGGCCGTTCCCCAAGGACCAGGAGGGGTACTACGGGGTGGCGGTCAGACTGGGCAACGACGACCTGGTGCGCCGGGTCAACCACGTCCTGGAGGGCTACCGGCGGGGCCCCTGGCAGCAGGCGTACGAGAAGTGGCTGAAGGAGGACCTGCCCGACATAACGGGACCACCCGAAATCCCGTACAAGTAGCGCCGATGGACGAGCGGCCCCGGGCACCGGGCCGCGGACAGCCCCGACGAACAGCCCCTGTGCACAGGGCGGAAGAGGTGACCGATGGGCGTCACGGGACCCCCTGGGCCGGTGATGGACCGGGACGAGGTGGACCGTGTGCTGGCGCGCCTCGGAGCCGAGCACAAGGCGGTCGAGGACTCGCTCCTCGCACTCCAGGACCACGCGGGCCGCAGACTCCTCGAAGGGGCCGAACTGACCGGCGTCACCCGGGAGCGCTGGGCGGCGGCGGAGCGGACCATCACCCTGCTCTGGACCTGCTTCGACGTGTACACCGCCGCGCTGCGGGACGCCCGCGAGGTGCGCGCGCGGCGCCGCTGGCCCGGCCGGGAGGAGCTGGCGGAGCTGACCGAACGGCTGCGCGGCGAGAGCGTCCTCGTCCCGGGCGGGGCGGGGGAACAGGCGCTGCTCACCGAGCGGTTCACGCTCGAGGGGCTGGTCCGGCGGATGAACGAGCTGTACGCCTCCTCGCTCGACCTGGTCGTCACCGCCGACGCCGTCTGGTCGGCGCTGCCCGCCCGGATAGACCTGCTCGCCGCCGAACTGGGCCGGACCCGCTCCCTGGCGCACTCGGTGGGCGTACGGCCCGGTGAGCACCCGGCCGGGGACGAGCTGGAGGAGATCACGGCCGAGCTGACCGGGCTGCGCTCCCGGGTGGTGACCGACCCGCTGGCCTTCTGGCGCCCGGCGGCGGGGAGTTCGGCCCCGGGCGGGGGCCGGCCCGACACCACGCGGTACGACCGCGCCGCCCTGGCCCTGGAGGACGTCCGGCGCGAGATCGAGGCGGTCCTCGCGGTCCGTCAGGACTCCGAGGAACGGCTCCTCCGGCTGCGCGACGTGCTCTCGCGGGCGGACCGGACGCTCGCCGAGGCGCGGGCCGCGCGCGGCGAGGTCCTGGCGAAGATCGCCGCCTCCGAGGTGCCGGCCGTCAGCGGGCCGCCGACCGCGCTCCAGGAGCGGCTCGCCGCCGCCGCCGAGCACCGCAGACACGCCCGGTGGCACCGGCTCTCCCCGCTCCTGGACTCCCTGGAACGGGAGGCGGAGGAGGAACTGGAGCGGGCCCGCGCGTCGTTGACGGCGGTCACCGCGCCGCTCGCGGTCCGGGCCGAGCTGCGCGGCCGGCTCGACGCGTACCGGGCGAAGGTGGCGCGGCTCGGCGCGGCGGAGGACCCGTTGCTCGTCGAGCGGTACGACGCGGCCCGGCGGATGCTGTGGAGCGCGCCCTGCGACCTGCGGGTCGCGGAGCAGGCCGTCCTGCGCTACCAGCGGGCGGTGGCCGAGGTGCTGTCCGGGCCCGGTGACGCGAAGGACACGGGGAGCACGGAAGACGTGGACGGCGCGGGAGGACGGCGATGGTGAACGGGGAGAAGGGCGGGGGGAGCTGCCAGCGCCCCTCGTGCGACGGAGCGTACGAGGACATGGGCGGCGGCGAGCTGTACTGCGACACCTGCGGGCTCGCGCCGGTCGTCGCGCCCGGCGGTGAGATCGGCTCGATGCCGACCGGTGTGGCCGCGCCCGGCCGGTCCTCCCGCACGGGCACGGGGGCCGGCGGACCGGACTCCGCCTCGTCCCGGACCGGTTCGCGGGCCTCGTCCGGCTCCTCGACCTCGCGCCGGCCGGTCTCCGGCCGCCTCTCGCGCTCCCTGTCCGGGGCCTCCGCGGGCCGCTCGGTGTCGGTGCGCAGTTCGGGCGCGTCGGCCGGGCGGTCCGCCCGGAACCGGCTGGGCGCGGGCCTGGTCACGATGCCCGGGGTGCCGCGCCCCGACCCCCGGACCGCCGTGATGGAGAACCCCGAGGTCCCCGAGCGGAAGCGTTTCTGCTCCCGTTCCGACTGCGGGGCCCCGGTGGGCCGCGCGCGCGGCTACCGGCCGGGCCGCACGGAGGGCTTCTGCACCGGCTGCGGGCACCCGTACTCCTTCGTGCCGAAGCTGAGGGCCGGGGACGTCGTCCGCGGCCAGTACGAGGTCGCGGGCTGTCTGGCGCACGGCGGCCTGGGCTGGGTCTACCTCGCCGTGGACCGGGCGGTCTCGGACCGCTGGGTCGTCCTCAAGGGCCTGCTCGACACCGGCGACCAGGACGCCATGGCGGCGGCGATCTCCGAACGCCGCTTCCTCGCCGAGATCGAACACGCCAACATCGTCCGCATCTACAACTTCGTCGAGCACCTGGACCAGCGGACCGGCTCCCTGGACGGCTACATCGTCATGGAGTACGTCGGCGGCAAGTCGCTCAAGGAGATCGCCAACGAACGGCGGGCCCCCGACGGCCGGCGCGACCCGCTGCCGGTGGAGCAGGCGTGTGCGTACGGGATCGAGGCCCTGGAGGCGCTGGGGCACCTGCACAGCCGGAACCTGCTGTACTGCGACTTCAAGGTGGACAACGCCATCCAGACCGAGGACCAGCTCAAGCTCATCGACATGGGCGCGGTCCGGCGGATGGACGACGACGAGTCGGCGATCTACGGCACGGTCGGCTACCAGGCGCCCGAAGTGGCCGAGACCGGCCCGTCGGTGGCGAGCGACCTGTACACGGTGGCGCGCACGCTCGCCGTGATGACCTTCGACTTCCAGGGCTACACGAACGTCTTCGCGGACTCGCTGCCCGACCCGGAGGACGTTCCGGTCTTCCGGACGTACGAGTCGTTCCACCGCTTCCTGGTCCGCTCCACCGATCCGGATCCGGCCCGCCGGTTCTCCTCCGCGCAGGAGATGGCCGAGCAGCTGACCGGCGTCCTGCGCGAGGTGGTGGCGGTCCGGACGGGGCGCCCGCGCCCGGCGCTCTCGACGCTGTTCGGCACGGAGACGCGGGTCACGGACACCACCCTGTTCGCCGAACAGACGCAGGACGTCTCCCTGCTGGGCGCCCGGCGGAGGCGGGGGGCCGCGCGGGCGGCGGGCGCCGGTGCCGCGCCGCCGGAGACCGGTCTCGGGGGACTGCTCGCGCCGGTCGACGCGCCCGCCACCGCGCTCGCGCTGCCCGTGCCGCGCGTCGACCCGGACGACCCCAACGCCGGCTTCCTCGCCGGTCTGGCCGCCGCCGCGCCGGGCGAACTGCTCGGCGCGCTCCGGGCCGCGCCCGCGCCCTCCGCCGAGCTGCGGCTCCGTACCCTGCGGGCCCAGCTGGAGCTGGGGGACCTGTCGTCCGCCGCGCGGACCCTGGCCGGCCTGGAGGAGCGGGACCCGGACGACTGGCGGGTCGTCTGGTACCGGGGCGTCACCTCCCTGGTGGCCGGGGACCACGAGCACGCGGCCCTGGCCTTCGACGCGGTGTACGACGCCTTCCCCGGCGAGCCCGCGCCGAAGCTGGCCCTGGGGATCTGCGCCGAGGTGCTCGGCCGGCCGGACGACGCCGCCGAGTACTACCGCCTGGTGTGGTCGACCGACCCCGGTTTCGTCAGCGCGGCCTTCGGACTCGCCCGGGTGCGGCTCGCGGCGGGCGACCGCGCCGGGGCCGTACGGACCCTGGAGTCCGTCCCGGAGGTGTCGATCCACTACACGGCGGCCCGGGTCGCGGCCGTGCGGGCGCGGCTGCGGCGGCGCCCGCCGTCCGAGCCGCTCGGCCCCGACCTGACGGCGGCCGCGGCGCAGGTCTCGGCGCTCCGGGGCTTCGGTCTGGACGCGGTGCGCCGGGAGCGGTTGACGGCGGAGGTCCTCGGGACGGCCCTCGACTGGGTACTCTCCGGGAGTCCCGGTGCGGCACCGGGCGGCGGAACGCTGCTGCTCGGGAGCGAGCTGGACGAGCGCGGACTGCGCTTCGCCCTCGAACGCTCGTACCGGGTGCTGGCCAGGCTCGCCCAGCGGGGCGAGGAGAGGATCGAACTGGTGGAGCGGGCCAACCGTTTCCGCCCCCGGACGTGGGTGTGAGGATGTCCCAGAAGCCGAAGCCGTCGCACGGACTCGCCGTCTGTCCGGGCTGCGCGGAACCGCTGGACGCGGGTGACCGTTTCTGCGGGGCGTGCGGTCACGACCTGTCGGCCGCACCGGCCGCCGGAGCCGGGCCCGACCGCCCGACCGCGGCGATCGGGACCCCCGTGACCTGGCCGGACGCGCCGTCGCGCGACCCCGGTTCGCTGTCGACCGCGACCCAGCACCCCGGGGACCTGCCGGGCACCGACTCCGGTGGTCGCGACCTGCCCGCGGCGGAGGGCCGCGCGGACGGAGCCGGGCCCGGCGCCCGGCCGGCTCCCGGCGCGCCCGCCCCCGTCCCCGCTTCCGCTTCCGGCGGGGACTTCGAACTGGCGGCCCCCGACCCCCGCGCCGCCGTGCGGGCGGACCCGGCCCCGGCCGCTCCCGCCGCGCACCCCGCGTTCTGCGTGGCCTGCCGGGCCGGGCGGGTGGACGCCGACGGGTACTGCGAGAACTGCGGGCACGCGCAGCCCCGCGAACGCGACCACGTGGAACGGGAGCTGGAAAGGGTGGCCGCCGTCAGCGACCGGGGGCTGCGCCACCACCGCAACGAGGACGCGTTCACGGTCTCCGCGACCACCCTGCCCGACGGCTCTCCCGCCACCCTGGCCATCGTCTGCGACGGCGTCTCCTCGGCGACCCGGCCCGACGACGCCTCCGCCGCCGCCGCCGAGGCGGCCGGGGCCTCGCTGCTCGCCGCGCTCCCCCGGGGCACGGACCCGCGCCGGGCGATGCACGAGGCCATCGTCGCCGCCGCCGAGGCCGTCAACACCCTCGCGGAGGAGCCCGGGGGCGACGACGGGCAGACCCGGCGCAACGCCCCGGCGTGCACCATCGTCGGCTCCGTCGTCGCGGACGGCCTGCTCGTCGTGGGCTGGGTCGGCGACAGCCGCGCCTACTGGGTGCCGGACGACCGCAGCGTCCCGTCCGTCCGGCTCACCGAGGACGACTCGTGGGCCGCGCAGATGGTCGCGGCGGGCCTGATGAGCGAGGCCGAGGCGTACGCGGACGAACGCGCCCACGCGATCACCGGCTGGCTCGGCGCCGACGCGTACGAACTCGACCCGCACACCTCCGCGTTCAAGCCGGACCGTTCCGGCGTGGTGGTGGTCTGCACGGACGGCCTGTGGAACTACGCGGAGGGCGCCGACGACATGGCCCGGATCGTCCCGGCCGACGCGGCGGACCGCCCGCTGCACGGCGCCCGGGTCCTGGTCGGCCACGCCCTGGACGGCGGGGGCCACGACAACATCACGGTCGCGCTCGTCCCGTTCCCCTTCCCCGCCCGGGAAGCGGGCCCGGCCTGAACGGCCCGGTCCCGCCCCTCCCCTCTCCCGCCCCGCCGTCCCTGCCCGAGGAGCCGAACAGATGGCGAACTTCTCCAAGCCGACCGCGCCCCGGTTCTCGGTGGACGTCTACCAGAACGAGTTCCTGCCGGAGGGCGGCAGGGACGTCAGCGCGATCGTCACCGTCACCTCGACCGGCGGCGGCACCGGCGGCCCGGCGGGGACCGGGGACTCCGGCGGCGCCGGCGTCGTGATCATGGTCGACTGCTCGGGCTCGATGGAGTACCCCTCCACCAAGATGCGCGGGGCGCGGGAGGCGACCGCCGCCGCCGTCGACACCCTGCGCGACGGCACCTCCTTCGCCGTCGTCGCCGGTACGCACGTGGCGAAGGAGGTCTACCCGGGGAACGGGCGGCTCGCCGTCGCCGACGCCCGCACCCGGGACGAGGCCAAGGAGGCGCTGCGCCGGCTCTCCGCGGGCGGCGGCACCGCGATCGGCACCTGGCTGCGGCTCGCGGACCGGTTGCTCTCCTCCACCGAACTCACCATCCGGCACGGCATCCTGCTCACCGACGGGCGCAACGAGCACGAGTCGCCGGAGGCACTGCGGGCCGCGCTCGACGCCTGCGCCGGCCGGTTCACCTGCGACGCGCGGGGCGTCGGCACCGACTGGGAGGTCAAGGAGGTCACCGGGATCGCCTCGGCCCTCCTCGGCACCGCCGACATCGTCGCCGACCCGGCCGGTCTCGCCGCCGACTTCACGGCCATGATGGAACAGGCGATGGGCAAGGGCGTGGCGGACGTGGCGCTGCGGCTGTGGACGCCGGTCGGGGTGGAGATCGCGTTCGTGAAGCAGGTGGCGCCGACGGTCGAGGACCTCACCGGCCGACGCACCGGGGCCGGGCCGCGCGCCGGGGACTACCCGACGGGCTCGTGGGGCGACGAGTCCCGCGACTACCACGTGAGCGTGCGGGTCCCGCGGGCCTCGGTCGGCCAGGAGATGCTCGCCGCCCGGGTCTCCCTGATCGTTCCGGACCCGGTGGGCGGCGAACCGCGTCCGTCGGCCCAGGGGCTGGTGCGGGCGGTGTGGACGGACGACCTGGCGATGTCCACGTCGATCAACCCGCAGGTCGCGCACTACACCGGCCAGGCCGAACTGGCGGACGCCATCAGGGAGGGCCTGGACGCCCGCAAATCGGGTGATCACGACGGCGCGACGGCCAAACTGGGACGCGCCGTGCAGCTCGCGGCGGCCTCCGGCAACGCGGATACGGCGAAACTGCTTTCGAAGGTGGTCGACGTGGTCGACGCGGCGGCGGGTACTGTGCGGTTGAAGGCGAAGGTCGCCGACGCGGACGAGATGACACTCGAGACCCGTTCCACGAAGACCGTTCGCGTCAAGAGGTAGCCCGGCCACCGGGCCGGACGACGAGAGGGGGAAGCACCGACATGCCGACCTGCCCGAACGGACACCAGTCGGTCTCCGACGACTGGTGCGAGGTCTGTGGCCATCGCATGGCCGGGGCGGGCGCGCCGACGGGTGCCGTACCGCCGCCTCCCCCGCCGCCCCCCGCGTACGGACACCCCGGCTCCCCCCGGCCCCCGGCCGGCCCTCCGCCGGGCGCTCCCGGCGGCTTCGGCCCCGGGGGCGACCCGAACGCGACGGCCCAGGCGCAGCTCTGCCCGCAGTGCCGTACGCCGCGCGAGCACATGGCGCCGTTCTGCGAGGAGTGCCGCTGGAACTTCCTCACGAACACGGCGACCTCGTACACGCCGGTGGCGCCGCCCGACTCCCCGCCGCGCCGGCCCGGACCGCCGCCCGGCCCGAACCTGCCGCCGGGCTTCCAGACCCCGCCGCCGGGACCGCCGCAGCAGCAGCCGGACCCGTTCGGCTACCAGGGCTCGCGGCCCTCGCAGGTCAACCGGCCCGCCGAACCGCTGGGTGCCGAGCCGCTGGGCGCCGAGCCCACCCACCACCGGACTCCGCAGCAGCAGCCGCCCGCGTACCGGGCGTCCGCCCAGGCCCCGGCCCCGCCCGCGCCGCCGCAGCCGCGCGCGGACGACGACTGGGTCCTGCCGCCCCCGTCGGCGCACCAGGACCCCCAGCGCCAGGGCCCGCCGCCGCACCAGGAGCCCCCGCACCGGGGTCCCCAGCATCAGGGGCCGCCGCCCGGGGTTCCGCAGCAGCCGCCCGCCCCGCAGCACCAGGCGTCGCAGTACCAGGCGCCGCAGCAGCACCAGCAGCACCACCAGCAGCAGGGTCCGCCGCAGCCGCCCCGGCACCAGGACCCCCAGCAGCACCAGGGGCCGCCGCACCAGCAGCACCATCAGCAGGACCCGCCGCAGCAGCACCGGCCGCCCCGGAACTGGACCGCGGTCATCGGTCCGGACCGCGCGTACTTCATGGCGATGATGCAGCGCAGCGGCCCGGAGGCCACGGGCCTGAACCTGCCCGCGTACTCGCCGGACAGGCACCTGCCGCTCCAGGGCAACCAGGTCTCCGTGGGCCGCCGCCGGCACTCCACCGGCGAGTCCCCCGACATCGACCTGTCGGTGCCACCGGAGGACCCGGGCGTCTCGCACCAGCACGCGGTGCTGGTGCAGCAGCCGGACGGTTCGTGGGCGGTGGTGGACCAGAACTCCACCAACGGCACCACGATCAACGGCGGCGAGGAGCCGATCCAGCCCTACGTCCCCGTCCAGCTCCAGGACGGCGACCGGGTGCACGTCGGCGCCTGGACCACGATCACGATCCGCCTGGGCTGACCGCCGTCCGGGCCCCGGGGGGGGCCGGGGGTCCTAGACCTCCGGTCCTCGGCCGGGCATCTGAGACGATGGAACGGTGAACGAGATTCCCGGGGAAGCCGTACAGGAGCAGACCTTCTACGAGCAGGTCGGCGGCGAGGAGACCTTCCGCCGTCTCGTCCACCGCTTCTACGAGGGCGTCGCGGCGGACCCGTTGCTGCGCCCGATGTATCCGGAGGAGGACCTCGGTCCGGCCGAGGAGCGCTTCGCCCTCTTCCTGATCCAGTACTGGGGCGGCCCCCGCACCTACAGCGAGCACCGGGGCCACCCCCGCCTCCGCATGCGCCACGCCCCGTTCGCCGTGGACCGGGTCGCGCACGACGCCTGGCTCCGCCACATGCGGACCGCCCTGGACGAACTCGGCCTCGCGCCCGCGCACGAGGCGGAGCTCTGGCGCTACTTCACGTACGCCGCCGCCTCGATGGTGAACACGGCGGGCTGAGCCTCCCTCGGGCCGCGAGCTCCTCTCGTGCCGCGCGGGCCGCGCGGTCCGCACGGCACGGCCGGGGGCGGCGCCGCGTGTACGAAAGGGCACCACCGGGGGCAACGCCGAGGGCCGGACGGGCGCATTCCGGAGTCGGGGCGCCGGATAACGGTCACAATCCCATCAAGGTGGGTCCGCAAGCGGTTTCCACCGAGCCGTCCCCTCTGAAAGCATCCGGGAAGTCTTTCGGGAGCGTTCGGAAAGCGTTCGACACGCGCACCGTGACCGTGATGGCCAGGGGGATGGGTGACGGGGTTCGTTTTTCTGCGCGTCAGGGCACACCGGCTGCTGCTCGGTGCGGCGCTGCTCTCCGTGCTCCTGACCACCTCGGTGCTCGCCGCCCTCGCCGCCTTCTCCGGCGCGATCGGTGACGCCTCGCTCCAGGCCGGCCTGCGGGGCCGGTCGGCGGCGGCCGCCTCGCTGCTCGTCGGCGGACAGGTGCCCCCCGACCGGCGGGCGGACGCCGACGCCGCCGTCCTCGACGGGACGCGGAAGACCTTCGACGGGCTGCCGGTGACCGTACAGCGGCTCGAACGCTCGGGGCCGTACGCCCTGCCCCGGGACCTCCAGCCGCCCGACGCCCGCAAGGGCGACCCGGACCTGGCCCACTTCGCCGCGCTCGACCGCTCGCGGCTCGCGCTCGTGCGGGGGGCCTGGCCCTCGGCCGTCCGGACCGGCGGCGCGATCGAGACGGCGCTGCCCGAGGAGGCGGTCCGGCGGCTGCGGGTCGCCCCCGGCACCGTCCTCGACCTCGCCGACCGGCTCACCGACCGGCGGGTGCGGGCCCGCGTCACCGGCGTCTACCGGCCCCTCGCCACCACCGACCCGTACTGGCAGCTGGACCCGGCGGGCGGGCGCGGCGTGCGGACCGTGGCGTTCACGACGTACGGCCCGCTGCTCACCGACCCGGCCGTCCTCGCCTCCGGGGCGCTGAGCCCCGGTGAGACCACCTGGCTCGGCTCCGCCGACTTCACCGGTCTCACCACCGACCGGATGGACTCCCTGCGCGCCGCCGCGACCGACGTCCCGAAGGCGCTGGCCGAGAACCGGGCCGCGTTCGGCACGACGGTCTCGGTGTCCACCGCGCTCCCCGGCGTCCTCGACCAGACCGCGCGGGCCCTGCTCGTCTCCCGCTCCACCCTGCTGATCGTCGCCGTGCAGCTGGTGCTGCTCGCCGCGTACGCGCTGCTGCTCGTCGCCCGGCTGCTCAGCACCGAGCGCTCCGGGGAGACGGCCCTGCTGCGGGCCCGCGGCGGTTCGCGGCGCCGGATCGCCGGGCTGGCCGCCACCGAGGCGCTGCTGCTCGCCCTGCCCGCCGCGCTCGCCGCCCCGCTCCTCTCCGGACCGCTGACCCGGCTCTTCGCCGAACGGTCCGCGCTCTCCTCGCTCGGCGTGCGCGTCGACACCTCGCCCTCGCTCCAGGTGTGGCTGGTCGCCGCCCTGGTGGCGCTGTGCTGCGCGGCGGCCGTGGTGGCGCCCGCGCTCGCCGCCGGCGACGGTGCCGCCGTCTCCCTGCGCAAGGCCCGTTCGTCCTCGCTGCCCGGTCCCGTACGGGCCGGCGCGGACCTCGGCCTCCTCGCCGTCGCCGCCGTCGCGTACTGGCAGCTCCAGCGGCCCGGCGCCGCCGGCGGCACCCTCGGCGCGGACGAGACCGGCGGGGGCTCCGTCGATCCGGTGCTCGTCGCCGCCCCCGCCCTCGCCCTGCTCGCCGGCACCGTCCTGACGCTGCGCCTGCTGCCGCCCGCCGCCAAGCTGGCCGAGCGGCGGGCGGCCGGCGGGCGCGGGCTCTCCGCCGCCCTCGCCGGCTGGCAGTTCAGCCGCCGGCCACTGCGCGGCGCGGGCCCCGTCCTCCTCCTGGTCCTCGCCGTGGCGATGGGCATGCTCGCCATCGGACAGAGCGGCTCGTGGGAGCGTTCGCAGCGCGACCAGGCCGACTTCCGGACCGGCACGGACGTCCGGGTCCTGAGCGCCGGCCCCGGCGAACCCACGCGGACCGAGCAGCTGGGCGCCGTACCGGGCGTCGAGGCCGTGGCCCCCGTGCACCGCGCCACCACGGACGTGGCCGGCAGGAACGCCACCGTCCTCGCCGTGGACACCCGGAAAGCCGCGGGCGGCCTGCTGCTCCGCCCCGACCTCGCCGGCACCGACGCCCCGGCCCTGCTCGCGCCCCTGGCTCCGCGGGCCGGCACCCGCCCCGGGCTCCCGCTGCCCGCCGGAACCCGCGCGCTCACCGTGGACCTGCGGGCCACCGCGCCGACCGGCAGCGGGGACTCCCGGGTGACGGCCGTCCTGGAGGACCCGAGCGGCGTCCCCTACCGGCGGACCCTGGGCACGCTGCCCTCCGACGACCGTGTCCACCGGCTGGCCCTCGACCTCGGCGCCCTCACCGCCGAGCCCGGCGCCGGCGGCCGCGGCTCCGGCGGCCTGCTCACCCTCACCGGCCTGGAGTTCGACGGCGGGATCGCCGACGGCGCGCACCACACCCGGACCGTCCACGTCGAACGCCTCGCCACCACCGGGGCGGACGGCGGCACGCGCGCGCACGCCCCCGCCGGGGTCCTGGCCGCCTGGTCCTTCGGCGTCGAGCAGACCGAGAACGGCGAGGGACGCAAGGAGAGCGTCGCGGGCGGCAGCCCCGGCACGGCCGGACCCGGCGGCGGCCCCGCCCCGTACTCCGTCTCGTTCGCGGTCACCGGGGCGCGCGCCGGGGACTTCCGCGTGCCCCCGGAGACGTACGTCCTGCGCATGGAGGCACCCGCCCCGAAGCCGCCCGAGCGGCTGCCCGCCGTGGTCACCGAGGCGTTCATGACGGCGACGGGGTCCAAGCCCGGCGAACTCGTCGAGGTCACCGTCGACGGCCTGCGGCTCCGCGTCACCGTCGGCCGGGTGGTCGGGGAACTGCCGACCACCGGGCCGGGCGCCCGGACGGTCTCCGCCACCACGCCCGTCGCCACCCCCGAGGACGGCGGAGCGATCCTCCTCGACCTGGCCTCGGTCAACCAGTACCTGGCCGGTACCGGGGACGGGGTCTCGACCCTGCCGGCCACCGAGTGGTGGCTGACCACCGCTCCCGGAAGGACGGACGAGGTCGCCGCGGCCCTGCGGGCCCGCCCCGACGCGGACCCGTCCCAGGTGCTCGTACGGGACGAGATCGCCGCCGAACTCCTGGGCGACCCGCTCGGCGCGGGCCCCCACGCGGCCCTGATGGCCGTGGCCGCGGCCGCCGCCGCGCTCGCCGCCGTCGGCTTCGCGGTCGGTTCGGCCGGCGCGATGCGGGAACGGTCGGCCGAGTTCGGGGTGTTGCGGGCGCTCGGCACGCCGCAGCGGCGGCTCGCCCGGCTGATCGCCGCCGAGCAGGGACTGCTCGTCGTCATCGGCCTGCTCGTCGGCATCGGACTCGGGGCCGTCCTGGTCCGGGCCGTCGTCCCGCTCGTCGTCCTCACCGGCCAGGCCGCCCGGCCCGTCCCGCCGGTCCTGGTCGAGCTGCCCCTCGGCCGGGTCGCCCTGCTGGTCGCCGGGGTCGCCGTCCTCCCGCTGGCCATCGTCGCCGCCATCGCCCTGCGCCGCACGGACCCGGTCGTGACCCTGCGCCACCAGGGGGTCCAGTGATGCCGGGGCCGGACAGGAACGGGAAGGGGTCCCCGGACGCGGGCGGGAAGCCGGACGCGGAGGGGAGGCCGGACGCGGACGGAACCCCTCCCCCGGCCCCGGAAGACCCCCGCGGGAAGCGCGCCCCCGCCCCGCACGGGGACGGCACCGCCCCGCACGGGGACGGCACCGACAAGTCCGACGCACGCAGGAAGGCCCCCGACATGCTCCGGCACCGGCCCCGGTCCTCCGGGCCCTCCCGGCCCGACGGACCCGTCCGCACCGCCCCCACCGTGGCGCCCTGGGTGCGGACCCGGCTGCGGACCGCGCCCCGGGCCGCCGCGTCGCTCGCGCTCCTCGTCCTGGTCACCGCCTACCTCGCGGCGGCGCTGCCGCGCGCCGTCGACCGGTACGAGACGGAGGGCCTCCGGCACGACATCGCGTCCGCCGCGCCCCGCAACAGCGTTCTCGAACTGACCTCGCCGGTCCCCCTCATCGGCCCGTCCCGGTACGAGGAGGTCCTGTCCCCGGCCGTCCTGCGCAAACAGCGCGACGCGCTGCGGACCCTGCTGCCCGCCCCGATCCGGACCGACCCCGGTCAGAGCGTCCACGGCATCCGTACGCTCGACCGGCTCACGGCGCTCGATCCGTGGCTGCCCAGTCCCGACGGCATCCCCCCGGAGTTCGTGCTCTCCGGCCCGTCCGACCTGACCCGCCACGCGACGCTCCGGCAGGGCCGGCTCGCCGGGGGCACCCCCTCCCGCCCGGAGGCGGTGGTCACCCCGGGGACCGCCGCGTCCCTGCGCCTGAAGCCCGGTTCGGTCGTCCACGTGCCGAGCCGGACCGGCGGCGAACAGATCGCCGTCACGGTCACCGGCATCGTGGAACCGCGCGGCCCCGAGACCGCGTACTGGGCGGTGGAGCCGCTGCTGCGGACCCCGGCGCTGGCCACCGTCTTCGTCAACGGCGAGGTGAAGCGCTACTGGCAGGCGGCGCTGATCCTCTCCCCCGTCTCCGCGCCCGTGGTGTCCGCCACCACCGGCGAACAGGAGACCTTCTTCCGGTTCATGCCGACGGCCGACCACCTCACCGGCCGGGACACCGACCGGCTCGCCGCCGCGCTCGACTCCGCCGCCGCCGGCCCCGACCTGGTCAGGATGCGCGAGGTCATGGGGGGCAACGGCGCCCTCGCCACCGGTCTCGACGAGATCCTCGGCTCGTACCGTTCGATGCGCGACGCGATCGACTCGGTCGTGGCCGTCGCCGTCTTCGGCATCGGCGCGGTCGCCGCCGTCGTCCTCGCCATGACCGGCGGCCTCTTCGCCGCCCGCCGCGACGGCGAGCTGTCGCTGCTCCGCTCCCGGGGCGCCTCCCTCACCGGCATCGGCCTGCGGCTGCTCGGCGAGACCTCGGCGGTGGTCCTGCCGGCCGCCGCCCTCGCCCTCGTCCTCGCGGTCGTGACCGTCCGGCCGCCCACCGGCGGGACGGGCGGGGTCCCCCTCGGGCCCTCGCTGCTCGCCGCCTCGGTCGTCGCCCTGGTCGCGATGCTGGTCCTGCCGCTGCGGGCGGTCGTGCTGCACCGGCGCCCGCGCCCGCACGGCGGCCGTGACGACCTGCTGACCGCGCGCCCCTCCCGGCGCCGCACGGTCCTCGAACTCACCCTGCTCGTCCTGGCCGTGGGCGCGGTCGTCTCGCTGCGGCTGCGCGGCACGGGCGACGCGGACGACCACCTGGTGAGCGCGGCTCCCGTCCTGGTCGGCCTGATCGCCGCCACGGTGCTCGTACGGGTCTATCCGCTGCCGCTGCGGTGGCTGGGCCGCCCGGCCCGGCGGCTGCGCGGGGCGGTCGGCCCGCTGGCCCTGGCCCGCGCGGGACGCTCGCCCTCGGCGGGGACGCTCCCGCTGCTCGCCCTCGTCCTCGCGCTGACCACGGCGGCCTTCGGCGGTTCCGTCCTCGCCGGTGTCGCCGACGCCCGCGACCGGGCGGCGCTCCTGGCGACCGGCGCGGACGCCCGGATCGGCGGCTCCGTCGAGTGGACCCCGCTGCCGGCGGACCTCACCGAGGCCGTGCGCGGCACGGCGGGGGTGCGGGACCTGGCGCCCGTGCAGATCGAGTACGGGGTGGACCTGCCGTCCCACGAGGGCACCTCCGCCCCGCCGATGAGCACGGTCCTCGTGGGCGTCGATCCCGCCTCGTACACCCGGCTCGCGGAGCGGACCGGTTTCGGCCCGTTCCCGGCGGGGCTGCTCGCCTCGACGGGGAAGGGCGGCGAGGGCGCCACGGGCGACACCGACCGGGTGCTGCCCGCGATCGCCTCGCCGTCGGTCGCCGAACGGCTCG
Source organism: Streptomyces sp. NPDC041191 (assembly GCF_055591945.1). Lineage (NCBI taxonomy): Bacteria > Bacillati > Actinomycetota > Actinomycetes > Kitasatosporales > Streptomycetaceae > Streptomyces > Streptomyces sp. NPDC041191. The sequence continues at coordinate 209,807 of NZ_JBVIZC010000005.1, forward strand.
GCCGCGAACCGCTGGGGATCGTGGCGGCGGCCGGCACGTTCCGGGTGAAGGTGGTCGGCGTCCGGCCGTCCACCCCGGCCCTGCCCGGCGAGGACTTCCTCCTCGTCAACGGCGCCGACCTCACCCGCCGGGCGGCCACCGCGCTGCTCGTCACGGGGCCGGTGGACGGGACCGCGCTGCGGAACACGGTGAAGGCGACGTCGGACGCCCTCGCGGTGGCGACGCGGAGCGAGAAGCGGAACACCTACGTGGACTCGCCGCTCCAGTCGGGCGCCGAGCGGATCTACCTGGGCGCGATCGGCGTGGGCGCCGGCTACGCCGTGGTGGCCGTGCTGCTCTCCCTCCTGCAGAACGCCCCGGAGCGGAACACCCTGCTCGCGCGGTTGCGGACGATGGGCCTGACCCGCGGGCAGGGGCGGCGGCTGCTCGGTCTGGAGGCGCTGCCGCAGGCGTTCCTCGCGGCGCTCGGCGGCACGCTGGTGGGCTGGGCGACGGTGCCGCTGCTCGCGCCGGGCATCGACCTGTTCCAGCTGGCGCTCGCGACCGCCCCGGGCCTCGCCCCGCTCGACGGCGCCCCGCTGCGGGCGGACACGTGGTCGCTGCTCGTGCCCGCCCTCGCCGTCGTCGTCCTGACGGGGCTTGCGGCGGCCGGGCAGGCGTGGTGGGCGGGGCGCAGGGGCTCGATCAAGGAACTCAGGGCAGGAGACGCACGATGACGGAGACCGGGACCCGGGACGGAGCGGCGGGGACCGCCCCGGACGCCACGCTGGAGGAGCTGGAGCGGCGGGCGACGGCACGGCGCGACCGGCCCTCGTACGGTCATGACGCGCTCATCGCCTGCGACCGGCTGGTCCGCATCTTCACCACGGACGGGGTGGAGGTGCAGGCGCTCCAGGGGCTCGACCTCCTCGTGAAGGAGGGCGAGCTGATGGCCCTGGTCGGCGCGTCGGGTTCCGGCAAGTCGACGCTGATGAACATCCTGGCGGGCCTGGACGTGCCGACCGCCGGCGCGGCCCGGGTCGCGGGGTGCGACCTGCTCGCGATGGACGGCCGGGCGCGGCTGCGCTACCGCCGCGAGGTCGTCGGCTTCGTCTGGCAGCAGACCGCCCGCAACCTCCTGCCGTACCTGACGGCGGCCCAGAACGTGGCGCTGCCGATGCAGTTGCGGGGCCGGTCGAAGGCGCGGCAGAAGGCGGAGCGGGCCGAGGAGCTGCTCGCCATGCTGGGCATCGCGGAGGCCCGCGACCGGCGGCCGCACCAGCTCTCCGGCGGGCAGCAGCAGCGGGTGGCCATCGCGGTCGCCCTGGCCAACAACCCGGCCGTGCTCCTGGCCGACGAGCCGACGGGCGAGCTGGACTCGGCCACCGGCGAGCAGGTCTTCGCGGCCTTCCGCCGCGCCAACGAGGAGCTGGGCACGACGATCGTGATCGTCACCCACGACCAGGCGGTCGCCTCCGAGGTGCGCCGCACGGTCGCCATCCGCGACGGCCGCACCTCCTCGGAGGTGCTGCGCCGCACGGAGGTGGACGACCAGGGCCAGGAGTCCCTGGTGGCGCGGGAGTACGCGATGCTCGACCGCGCGGGCCGCCTCCAGCTCCCGGCGGAGTACACCCACGCCCTCGGCATGGAGCACCGCGTGGCGCTCGAACTGGAGCAGGACCACATCGGGGTCTGGCCGGACGACGCGGAGCGCTGACCGGCCGGGGCGCGCGGGCTCCGGTGAAACCGGGGGGCGGCGGCGCGCGTCCCACTCCCCGGAGGTGATGTCCATGTCATCCACGGAGCCGAGGGGCCGGTCGAAGCCGGCGGGACGGGCGGACCGGGCGGAACCGGTGGGCTCGCCGGAGCCGGCGGACCCGGCACGGAAGGTCCGGTCCTGGGGGGTCGTGGCCCTGCCCGTACTGTGCGCGGCCGCGCTCTACGCCTGGTCGGCCTGGTGCTTCGGGGGCGACTCCGCGCCGCCCGTCGCGGTCGCGGTCGCGGCCGGCGGGGCGGCCGTCCTCGCGGCGGGGGTGGCGTACCACCGCCTCGTCGACGGGGCCATGGGCCTCTTCGGCGCGTTCGCGCTGGTCGCCGCGCTCCTGCTGACGGTGGCCGTCGCCGACCGGACCGCCGCGCGCGGGGCGGTCGCCGACTGCGCCGTCGTGAACGTCCGGGAGGAGAGCTCCACCTCGGTCGGCGAGGGCGGCGCCACCAGGACGCAGTACGTCCACGCGCTGCGCTGTCCGGGCGGCTATCCCTCGTCCCTCACGGAGGACCGCCGCCTCGCCGCCGACGGCGGGAAGGTCCGCGTGTCCTACGACCCCCGGAAACGGGTGGAACCGGTGCTGGCGGGCGCCCGCACACCATGGGTCCAGGCGGTCCTCGCCGTGCTCCTGCTGGCCGCCGCCACGGCGGGGGCCCGGCGGTTCAACCGGTGGAGCCGTCCGGCGGCGTGAGTCCGGCGGTTCAACCGGTGGAGCCGTCCGGCGGCGTGGGTCCGCCCGCCGGCCGGGCCGGACGCCCGGGGGCGACGGACAGGGACACGGGAGCGGTGCGCAGGGCGATCGAGCCGTACGGGGTGCGGAGCCGCAGCCACGGCCCGGCGGCGAACAGCGCGACGGCGGCGTCCGGGTCGGAGGGCGGCAGGAAGCCGAGGGAGTGCGCGGCGTGGACGGCCCGCAGGGGCAGACCGGTGGTGCCGAGGGTCCGGGACCAGATCTCGCGGCCGATCCGGTCGCGCTCGGTCCGGGTGCGCCGCTCCCCGGGCAGTTCCTCGTCCCGGGCGCGGAACTCGGCGACGGCCGCCGCCACCGCGCCCCGCATCCCGGCGGCGTCCGGCAGTCCGGCGACCGGCCGCCAGCCGGCGCGCGGCGGCAGCACGCCCGCCCAGGGCGGGCCGGTGACGGAGTCCGGCACGACCGCCTTTCCCGCCGACTCCTCGATCCCGTCGAGGAGTTCGCCGGCCGAGACGGTGACGTCGAGGTCCGCGGCGTCGGCGAGCCGGGCCGTGCGGACGGCGAGCACCTCGAACGACGGGGGCCGCCCGAAGACGGCCAGCGCCCCGCCGCCGCCCTGGAGGCGGACGGCGGCGGCCCGGTCGTAGTGGACGAGCCGGGTCAGGAAGGCGGCGAGCGCCGCCGCCTCCCTGGCGTCGGCGAAGTGCAGCGGCGCGAGGACGGTCATGCGGTGGCGGTCATCCCGTCGTCCACGTACTCCTCCAGGAAGGAGCGCTCCTCGGCGGTGATGCGCCGGGGCCGCTGCGCCTCCAGGTCGAAGGGCACGACGACCGTGGACGCCCGGACGTACACGACGTCGGGGTCCTTGATCTCGTACGCGATCGTCAGCGACGCCGCGCCGATCTTCGTGACCCACGACTCGACGGTCACCGGCTCGTGCCGGTGGACCAGCGGCCGCAGGTAGTCGATCTCGTGCCGGGCCACGACGGACCCGCCGGAGAACGAGGGGGAGCCGTCCCCCGGCGCCAGCCGGAACATGAAGTCGATCCGCGCCTCTTCCAGGTACCGCAGGAAGACGACGTTGTTGACGTGCCCGAAGGCGTCCATGTCCGACCAGCGCAGGGGGCAGCTGTAGAGGTGCCTGGTCACCGACCTCAGCCTCGGGTCAGCTTCTTGTACGTGGCACGGTGCGGACGGGCCGCGTCCGGGCCGAGGCGCTCGATCTTGTTCTTCTCGTACGACTCGAAGTTGCCCTCGAACCAGAACCACTTCGAGTCGCCCTCGTACGCCAGGATGTGCGTGGCCACCCGGTCCAGGAACCAGCGGTCGTGGGAGACGACCACGGCCGCGCCCGGGAACTCCAGGAGCGCGTTCTCCAGGGACGACAGGGTCTCGACGTCGAGGTCGTTGGTCGGCTCGTCGAGGAGGAGCAGGTTGCCGCCCTGCTTGAGGGTGAGCGCGAGGTTGAGGCGGTTGCGCTCGCCGCCGGAGAGCACGCCGGCCGGCTTCTGCTGGTCCGGGCCCTTGAAGCCGAACGCGGAGACGTACGCCCGGGACGGCATCTCGACCTGGCCGACGTTGATGTAGTCCAGCTCGTCGGAGACGACGGCCCACAGCGTCTTCTTGGGGTCGATGTTGGCGCGGCTCTGGTCGACGTACGAGATCTTGACGGTCTCGCCGACCCGGATGGAGCCGGAGTCCGGGGTCTCCAGACCCTGGATCATCTTGAAGAGCGTGGTCTTGCCGGCGCCGTTCGGGCCGATGACGCCGACGATGCCGTTGCGGGGCAGGGTGAAGGAGAGGTCGTCGATGAGGACCTTCTCGCCGAACGCCTTGGAGAGGTTCTCGACCTCGACGACGACGGAGCCCAGGCGCGGGCCCGGCGGGATCTGGATCTCCTCGAAGTCCAGCTTCCGCATCTTGTCGGCCTCGGCCGCCATCTCCTCGTAACGGGCGAGACGCGCCTTGGACTTGGCCTGGCGGCCCTTGGCGTTGGAGCGGACCCACTCCAGCTCTTCCTTGAGGCGCTTCTGGCGCTTCTCGTCCTTCCGGCCCTCGACCTTGAGGCGCTCGGCCTTCTTCTCCAGGTAGGTGGAGTAGTTGCCCTCGTACGGGTGGGCGCGGCCGCGGTCGAGCTCGAGGATCCACTCGGCGACGTTGTCCAGGAAGTACCGGTCGTGGGTGATGGCCACGACGGTGCCCTTGTACTGGGCCAGGTGCTGCTCCAGCCAGTTCACGGACTCGGCGTCGAGGTGGTTGGTGGGCTCGTCGAGCAGGAGGAGGTCGGGGGCCTCCAGGAGCAGCTTGCAGAGCGCGACGCGGCGCTTCTCGCCACCGGAGAGGTTGGTGACCGGCCAGTCGCCGGGGGGGCAGCCCAGGGCGTCCATGGCCTGCTCCAGCTGGGCGTCGAGGTCCCACGCGTTGGAGTGGTCCAGGTCGTCCTGGAGCTTGCCCATCTCCTCCATGAGCTCGTCGGTGTAGTTGGTCGCCATCTCCTCGGCGATCGCGTTGAACCGGTTGAGCTTGCCCTTGATCTCGGAGACGCCGTCCTCGACGTTCTCCAGGACCGTCTTGGACTCGTCGAGCTTCGGCTCCTGCATGAGGATGCCGACGGAGTAGCCGGGCGAGAGGAACGCGTCGCCGTTGGACGGCTGCTCCAGGCCGGCCATGATCTTCAGCACGGTGGACTTACCGGCGCCGTTCGGGCCGACCACACCGATCTTCGCACCGGGCAGGAAGCTCAGCGTCACGTCATCGAGGATGACCTTGTCGCCGTGCGCCTTGCGCGCCTTGCGCATGGTGTAGATGTACTCAGCCAAGAGAAACCGTCCGGCAAAGAGTGAGTGGGCAGATACACCCATCTTGCCTGACCACCGCCCCCGGGTGGAAACCGGTGATCCGGGGAGCGGACGGCGGGAGGGGCGGCCCGGGGCCTTCCGGGGCCCGGACGTGCGACGACCCCGGCCGCGGGCGCGGTCCGGGGTCGTGCGGGGGTCACGGAACGGGCGCCGTGTGACGCACCTCACTCCGCGGGGGGAGCTTCGGCCGGGTGCCGGGCACGGGCCCGGCACCTGCGGCCCCGGCTCACTGGCCGGCGGTCTTCTTCTTGCGGAGGAAGAACACCGCGCCGCCGCCGATCACGACGAGCGCGGCGGCGATGCCGGCGATCATCGGGGTGGCGTTGGAGCTGCCGGTCTCGGCGAGGTCGCCGCCGCCGGTGGTGCCGGTCGTACCCGTGGTGCCGGTGGTGCCGCCCGTGGTGTCACCGCCGGTGGTGCCGGCCGGGGCGGACGGGGAGGGCGTGGCCGTGGCGGAGGGCTCGGTGCCGGGGGTCTCGCTGGGCTTCGGGCCGGGCGTGGCCGTCTTGCAGTCCAGGACGCCCTCGAAGGTCTTCTTGAACTCGTTCGGGCCCGTGATGGTGAAGTTGTACGCCTCGTCCTCGGCCAGCGGGACCGCGATGGTCTTCGTCTCGCCACCGGCGACGGTGTACGAGGTGCCCTTCAGGTCGAAGGTCCAGTCCTCGTCGCCCTCGTTGGAGGCGATGACCTCCAGGCCGCCCTTGGCGCAGTCCTTGGCGACCGTGACGGCCGGGACCGCACCCTTCTTCGCCCAGGTCGCGCTGGCGGCGGCGGTGACGGTGGAGTTGCTGGAACCGGCCAGGATCATGGTCTGGCTCGGGTCGTCGCCGGCGGCGACGAAGGCGCGGCCGAGCGGGACCTGGGTGGTGACCTCGGCCTTGATCTCGGCGCCGCCGTCGGCGGTGCCCTTCGGGACGTCGACGAAGATCTCGTCGCCGTCCTTGGCCGTGGTGACCGCCTTGCCGTCCTTGTCGACGATGCCGACGCCGGCGGCGGCGCCCGGCGCCACGGACAGGGCGACGGGGTTCTTCTCGTCGCCGCTCTTGGGGAGGCCGGCTCCGACCTTGATCGGGCCGAGACGCTCACCGGGCCTGCCCGAGACGGAGGACGGGGACAGGTTGAGGGAGGGCTTGGGCTCCGCCACCGCCTGGGCGTTCTCGATCAGGTACGTGGTCAGCTTCTGCGCCTGCTTGTTGGTCGGCTTGGCCTCGACCTTGTCCGAGAAGTGCCAGATCGCGGCCTGCGTGGCGGCGGCGGCGGTCTTCTCGTTCAGGCCCTTGGCCTTGACCTTCTCCGCGAGCGACCCGACCGGGACGTTCGGGTAGGAGTTCTTCAGGATCCAGAGGATCTTGCCCGCGTCGGGGTTGTTGTGGAGCGACGACTGGTCCCAGCCGACTTCCTTGTACCTGTTCTTGTAGATCGCGTCGGTCCGGAAGTCGATGCAGTAGGTCTGCAGGGTGCCGCCGTTGTCGACCTTCATCTCGAAGAGGCCGCCGTCGGGGGTGGAGACCTCCTCCTTGCCGTTGACCTTGTCGATGACCTGGACCTCGGCGTAGATCTTCAGGTGACCGAGCACCGCGGTGGCGCCGCCGTTGCCGGCCGGGCCGTCTTCGGCCGCGGCCGGTCCCGCGGTGGCTATCGCGCCGGTGGCGACGAGCCCCGAGACCAGAGTGGCAGCGGCGAGGCGGCGCGCAGTGCCCCGCCCACGAACTGAAAACATGGAATTCCCCTCCGGGCGAGCGGCTCCGCGAACCAGCGTTGATCCGCGTGGGGGGAGCGCACGCCAACAACTCACAGACTCGATGGGCGCACGTGCCGCATGAGTACTCGGGAATCCTAGGGACGAAAGGCCCCCTGGTGCCCGGGCATACGACCAGATAACCATTCCGAATCGGAATCGTTATCACGGACGGTTGACGGGTCGACAAATCGTTATGACACAAGGTCAACCAGTCGTCACCAACCGGGATTTCGCGCCCGATTCCTCCCTCCCCACGGCCTCCGTCGGCACCGCATCGATTCCGACCGTTTCCCCCGCTTCCGTCCCCATCCCGGACACCGGCCCGGCCATCGCCTCCGCAGCCGCCTTCCCGGCCGTGCCCGGCACCGCCTCCCCGGCCGCGCCCGGCACCGCAGACACCGCTGACACCGCCGCCACCGCCGTCGTCCACGGGTCCGGCTCGGGAACGGGAGGACGACCGGGGCCGGCATCGGGGAGGGGGCCGGAGTGCGGCTCCCGGTCCGGCCGCGACCGCCGTTCCGTCCTCGCCGCGCGCCGGAAGGCCGCCGTCCCCCGGTTCAGGTCGTGGCCCACGGCCAGCGCGTCCACGTCCACGAAGGTCTTGCGCTGCCCGTCGCGGTCGTCCTCCCGCACCCTCAGCCGGCCGTGCACCACCAGGGGTTCCCCGACCGAGACCGAGGCGGCGAGATTGGCCGCGAGGGAACGCCAGGCCGACACCGTGTAGAAGCTGGTGGCCCCGTCGCTCCACGTGCCCCGCTCCCGGTCCCAGCGGCGCGCGGTCACCGCGAAACGGAACCGGGCCGTCCCGCCCGTCACCGTGTCCCGGTACTCCACCGCCGTCGCCACGTTGCCGACGAGCGTCACCGTCGTCTCGTTCATGATCCGCCTCCATCCGTCCCCGCGAGGACCGTCCTCCGGATGGACACCATGCTGGGGCGGACCGGCACATCCCGCTCACGCCTGTGGACAACTCCGCGCCGGGGGACAACTCCTTCGCCCGGAAGGGTGAAGCGAGGCGGGAGGAAGACGGAGACGGAGAGCACGGGGGCGGGGGCGCGGCAGACCGCGCCCGCACGACGGGGCCCGGTCCAGGGCGTGTGCCGAAAGCACAGTCCGCCCGGCACACACGCCCTATCGCCCCCGCGCCCCCGCCCGCGTGGCTCCGAACCGCGTCGTACCGGAGCGGCTTCCGCCCACGATCCGGGCCGGTGGCCGCGTGCCCACCACCGTGGCGTACTGCTCGCGCACCTCCCGGTACCGCACCAGCTCGGCGGCGACCGGGTCGAGCACCCGGGCCCGGCCGCAGGCGGCGGCCGCCTCGCGCAGACGGCGTTCGGCCTCCTGTCCGTACCGGCGGGCCGGCCCCCGCACCGCGCCCTCGCAGGCCCATTCGACGAGCGGGCCGCCCGCGATGCCGGCGATCATCACGAGGACCGGCGGAAGCAGCCCCGGCTCCACGACACCGATGATCTGCCCCAGCAGCCAGAGCGCGCCGAAGATCTGCAGAAGCGTCATCAGCGCCTGGACGAGGACGGCCGCGGGCCACCACGCGGGCCGGGGCGGCCGGGCCACCGGGTCCCCCATGGAGACGGCGAGTTCGTCCAGGGCCTCGGGCAGCCCCTCCGCGCCGCGCGCCGCCGCCTCGCGCACCGCCTGCGCCCACGGCGCCGGGAGCCCGCGCGAGGCGTCGTCGGCGACGATCCGCACGGCCTGCTCGACGCGCTGGCGCGCCGTCAGCTCGTCCTCGACCGGGGAGACGAGGCGCGGGTCGGTGGAACCGTGCGCGCGCAGCCGCTCGTACCAGCGGTAGAGCCGCAGCCAGGGGGTGCCGCAGGCGCGGATGGCACCCCGGCGCCAGACCCGCTCGGCGGCCTCGCCGGCCGCCTGGGCGCCGACGGCGACGGCGAGCCGGTCGGTGAAGGCGTCCCGGGAACGTTCGTCCAGGCCGGAGCGTCCCTCGGTGACGTACGCCGGGCGCAGCCGGGTGGCGGCGGCGTCGATGTCGGCGGCGAGCCGGCGCGCGGGGGCGGTCTTCTCCTGGACGAACCCGGCGACGAGTTCGCGCAGCTCGGGGACGCCCTCGCCGGTCAGGGCGGAGAGGGCGAGGACGGTGGCACCGGGCTCCCCGTGCTCGCCGAGCGCCATGCCGTCCTCGTCCAGGAGGCGGCGCAGGTCGTCCAGGACGAGATCGGTGGCCTCGGTGCCGAGCCGGTCGATCTGGTTGAGGACGACGAAGGTGACCTCGGCGTGCCCGGCGAGCGGGCGCAGGTAGCGCTCGTGGAGGATCGCGTCGGCGTACTTCTCGGGGTCCACGACCCAGATGACGGCGTCCACGAGGCCGAGGACCCGGTCGACCTGGTCGCGGTGGGAGGTGATCGCCGAGTCGTGGTCGGGCAGGTCGACGAGGACGAGGCCCTGGAGCCCGGTGTCGGCCGTGCCGCCCGCGAGGGGCCGGCGGCGCAGCCGGTTGGGGACGGCGAGCCGGTCGAGCAGTCCGGCCGCGCCCTCGGACCAGCTGAGCGCGAGGGGGGCGGACGTGGTGGGGCGGCGCAGCCCGGTCTCGGAGACGGGGACGCCGGCGAAGGCGTTGAAGAGCGTGGACTTGCCGCTTCCGGTGGGTCCCGCGATGGCGACGACGGTGTGCCGGGAGGAGAGCCGCTGGCGGGCGGCCGCCTCGTCGAGGACCCGTCCGGCCTCGGCGAGGACGTCGCTCTCGACGCGGGCACGGGAGAGGCCGACGAGCTCGTGGAGGGCGTCGAGGCGGGCGCGGAGGGGGCCGTCGAAGTGCCCGCCGGGGGGAGGCAGCGCGTCCTCCTCGTCGTCCGCTCCCCCGCCCGTCCCGCCCGGGGGCTCCTCCGGGGTGACCGCGCGTTCGGCCGCGCGGCGCGCGATCAGTCCGTCGTCCCAGCGGCCCCGGTCCCGGTCCCCCTCACGGCCGCCGTCCGGGCGCCCCCGGCTCCCGCGCCCGTCGCCCGACCGCTCACGGCCCTGTCCTGAATCCTTTTCGCGGACACCGTCCGCGTACTCGCGGTCCTGTCCGGAAGCTTCTCCCCGGTTCCGTCCGGAAGCTCCTTCGCGGCCACCGTCCGCACGCTCGCGGTCCCGCCCGGAAGCTCCTTCGCGGTTCCGTCCGGAATCCTTTTCGCGGCCCCTTCCGGAATCCCTTTCACGGTCGGCCGCCGACCGTCCGCGATCATGCCCGGAACCCGCTGCGCGCCCCTCTCCCGAACGCTCGCGACCCCGTTCCCGGCCGGGGTTCTTCTCCCGGCTGTCGTCCAGCAACACGTCATTTCTCCTTCTGCAGTACGGAGAGCGCGGCGATCAGCTCCGCCTGCGGCTCGGGGGTCACGTCGAGCGCGTCGAGGGGGGCGAGACGCCGGTCGCGCTCGGCGTGCAGGACGCGGTCGACGTACGCGAGGACCAGTTCGCCGCCCTTGTCGCGCAGTCGCAGGGCGGTCCGGGCGCCGAGGAGTTCGGCGAGGCGTTCGCCCGCGGGCCGGGCGCGCCGTCCGCCGAGGAGGGAGGCGGCGAGAAGGGCGGCGACGGTGTCGGCCTCGGGGAGGACGCCGCGGGCGCCGGCGGGGCGTTCGACGTTCCGTACCTCCTCCTCGGCCAGCTCTTCGAGGACGCGGCGCCAGCGGCGCACCTCCACGCCGATCCGTTCCCCGGTCTCCCGGTCGGCGCAGCTCCGCACCGGGCCGAGGGCGTCGGCGGCGGGTTCGTGGCGCCAGCCGTCCCGGACGCGCTCCTCGGCGGCGGAGACGGCGCAGTGGAGGAGGGCGGCGAGGGATTCGGCCAGGGCGTCCAGGAGCTCCTCGGAGGTGCTGTCGCGGGGGTAGGCGCGCCAGCGGGTGCGGGCGTCGCCGGCGAGGACGGCGCCGCGGCCGAGCTGTTTGCGCACGCGTCGGCCCTGCTCGCGGTAGGCGGTCTCGACCACGCCGCCGAGGCGGACGGCGGCGGCGTACTGGGCGGCGACCGCGCCGGCCAGCTCGGGCAGCCGGGTGTCGAGGGAGTCGATGACGCCGGAGGCGGTCCGGTCGGCGGCCTGCTGATGGGCGGCGGGGTCCCCGGCCCGGTGGGCGAGCCAGCCGCGCAGGGCGGCGACGGCGCTGTCGGGCAGCAGTCCGCTGCCGCCGCCGGTCGACTCGGGCAGCTCGGGGATGGTGAAGCGGGGCACGTCGCCGAGCCCCGCCCTGTCGAGCAGCGCCCCGTACTGGCGGGACACCTCGCCGATGACCTGGTGGGGGACGCGGTCGAGGACGGTGACGAGGGTGACGTCGTACTCCTTGGCGGTACGGAGCAGGTGCCAGGGCACGGCGTCGGCGTACCGGGAGGCGGTGGTGACCATGACCCAGATGTCGGCGGCGCACATCAACTCGGAGGCGAGGAGACGGTTCTCCACGACGAGGGAGTCGATGTCGGGCGAGTCGAGCAGGGCGAGGCCCCGGGGCACGGCGGCGGCCGTCTCGACGCGCAGGGCGTTCTCCTCGGGAGCGGGTTCCTCGACGGGGTGGTCCTCGTCGGCCTGGGGCAGCCACACGCGGGTGAGCTGCGAGAGGACGCGCGTTCCGGCGAACCAGTGGTGGTCCTCGGGGTGACACACGAGGACGGGCGTCCGGGTGGTGGGCCTGAGCACCCCGGCCTCGCTGACGCGCCGCCCGACAAGGGAGTTGACGAGCGTGGACTTCCCGGCCCCGGTGGAACCGCCGACGACGGCGAGGAGCGGGGCGCCGGGGTCCTTCAGGCGGGGGACCAGGTAGTCGTCGAGCTGGGCCAGCAGTTCGGTCCGGTTCTGGCGGGCGCGTGGTGCGTCGGGGAGGGGGAGCGGGAGACGCACGGCGGCGACACGGTCGCGCAGGGCGGAAAGTGCGTCGATCAGCTGAGGCCGTTCGTCCAAGGTCACCACATGCGAAGAATGCCCAATTTATGAGTGTTTTTGAAGCGTATGGGGGCCCTGCGCGCCGAGGAAAAGGACGGCGACCGGAACCCCGGGCATAACGAGTGCACAACACCCGCCCCGAGCGATGCGAAAAGCGCTGCGCGAATCGCACCTGCCTGCGATTATCGTTCCGCTTCACCGAACCTCCACATCGTGCCACGCAGGTGAAGCAACCGGGCCAAGGCGAACGGAGCCCTATCCTTGTCCCGGCGAGGCCCCACCCCACCCACCAGGGGCTCCCGCCGCACGATCACCACCCGGCCCCCGTAGCTCAGTGGATAGAGCAGGTGCCTTCTAAGCACTTGGCCGCAGGTTCGAGTCCTGCCGGGGGCGCACAGCGGGCCCCTCCTCCGGGAGGGGCCTTTTTGCTGGTCAGGTGTGGTTTTCGGTCGGTAGCGGGATCGCCGGGGAGACGGCCCGGACGGCTCGCCCTGTCTGGCTGGAACCGGCCAGAAGTGATCTTCGCGCCGTTCGGTCCGAAAACGGCCCGAAGCTTCGAGACGATCTCTCGACAGGACCAAGGGGACAAATCGCCATTCGGGTTGAAGCCGCGATCATGCCGGGATCATCCTTACCGTCATGTCTCTCGCTGCCACGCTCGACGTGTCACACCTGCCCGACTACGCGTACGACTGGGCTCTGGTCGACGTCGAGACATCCGGCCTGATCGCCCGGCGCGACCGGATCCTCTCGATCGCGGTGCTGACCTTCGGGCCGGACGGGAGCCAGACCGACGCGTACTCCACCCTGCTGAACCCGGGCTGCGACCCCGGCCCCGTGCACATCCACGGCCTGACCCCGGAACGGCTGAGCGGCGCCCCGGCCTTCGAGCAGGTGGCCGGACGGATCGGAGCGCTCCTGCAGGACCGCGTCATGGTGGCCCACAACGCACAGTTCGACTATGACTTCCTGGCCCATGAGTTCGCCCGCGCCCGGCTCTATCTCCCGGTCACCCAGCGGCTGTGCACCCTGGCCCTGAACCGGCGTGTGGAACCGCCCGCCGCCGACCTCAGCCTGGCGTCGCTGGCCGCCCATTACGGCGTGCCGCAGACCAGCGCTCATGACGCGCTGGACGACACGCGCGTCCTCGCGGGAATCTTCCGCTCCTCCCTCTCCGAAGCCGCACGGCTGGACCTCCCGCTGCCGCTGGTGCCCTGCCCTCCCCGGCAGGATCCCCAGTTCGCGCCGAATCCGCCGAAGACCCCGTGCACCTACCGAAATCCGGGTCGCCTGACACCCGGCGATCCGCTCGTCCAGGGCATGAAGATCGCCATCACGGGCGAGACCGCGACCTCCCGGGCCGAGCTGGTGGCCCGGGCCGTCGCCGCGGGCCTGAACATCATGTCGTCGGTCAGTCGGCACACCAGTGCTCTCGTCACCAACGACGCGGCCTCGGGCTCGGCAAAGGCACGGCGCGCGATCGCCGAAGGCGTCACGGTCATCGACGAGCACGCGTTCCTCAAGCTGCTGGGGGAGGTGCGTTCCGGAACACCGCACGAGAATCAGACTCCGAAGAAGACCCCGGAAGCGGCGGCCCCGGCCACACCGCCCACCACGCCGACGCCGACCCCCGCTGCGACCACAGCTGTCGCTGACGTGCCGGCGCCCAGGCGACCCGAGCCCAAGCATTCCGCCAAGCCGTTCGGCCGTCGGCGGGTACTGATCCTTGGCGGCACCCACGAGGAGGCGTCCGCAGCCCGGGCCAGGGTCGTCGAGCTGGGTGGGGCCGCCGCCATCAACCTCTCGGCGAGCGTCACCGACGTCGTCCTCTTTCCCGGGGGCGAACTCGACCGCCGCATGACCCGCATCACCGCGTTGAGGCTTCCGATCCACGCGCACGGATGGCTCGGATCCCCCGCCTCCGAGGCTGCCGACGTCCCCGCCCAGGGCGGTGCGACGACCGACGTCCTGCCGCGCGGCGGAGTCATCGATCTCCCCACCCTCCCCACCGCCGGCCGCTGGCACGTGAGTGCCTCCTGGGCGCAACAGACGAACTGCGAGATCGACGTCGTCGCCTTCGTCCTCGACGAGGACGAGCAGGTCTCCAGCGACGGGGACTTCGTCTTCTACAGCGCGCCGGAAAGCCCCGACGGAGCCATCCGTCTCCTCTGCGACGGCCCGACGGAGCAGACCATCGCCGTCGACCTCGCGGCGCTGCCGCCCGCCGCCCACAGGATCGCGATCGCCGCCGCCATCGACGGTGCCGCCACCTTCGGGGACATCGGAGCCGTCCAGGTGACCCTCGCACCGGACGTCGACGCTCCGGCCACGGCCCAGGCCACTCTGGACGCCGCCACCAGCGAACGCACCCTGCTCCTCGCCGAGATCTACCGCCGGGGCCCGAGGTGGCGCTTCCGCGCCGTCGGCCAGGGTTACGACCATGGTCTGGAGACCCTCGTACGTGGATACGGGGTCGACGTGGAGTAACCCTCGTCGCTTGCCAGATGGCGGGGGCGCCCCAGTCCATCGGGTGCAAGAGGGAGGGCTCCTGGTCGCGCTGCCCGTACAGGGCGCCTCCACGAGGTCGGGGTTCTGGGCAGTCGTCTACGTTGACTGGCTGCAAGGCCGTCTCCAGCCCTGGGCTTCTCCTCCCTATGTCTCCGGCGAACTGGCACAGTAGAGGGGCCGGGTACGGCCGAGCCCCTCTGATCCCATCTCGCGGCCGCACTCGACGCTTGTCAGACGCGGGTGTGATGATCCGCCGCATGGCTACCTGGCTCGACGGCACCGACTTCGCCCGCTACGCGCTCATCCCGGAGGAACTCCTCCCGACATGGGAAGGGACCGAGGCCGACGAGGTGATCGACGAGTACGTCTCGGCCCTGCGGCTGGTCGGCCGCGACGTCCTGACGCTCGGTGCCGAGCCGCTGTCCGTCACCTGGCTCGCCGAACCCCTCACATTCGCACGCTGGTGCTACGCCGACGACGACACGGGACTGCTGCCCGTGGTCCACGCCGCCATGGCAGCCGACGGATGGAAGGACGCCCTCTCCCTCGAACTCGGGGGGCGGTACGTCCTGACCGACGCCGCCTACGAGGCCGACAGGATCCTCGACTCCCTGTGGGACGCACGGCGGCAGCCGGAGACGCTTCGCGTCGAACTGCCGCCGGGCCGCTACCGCGTCCAGTCGCTGACCATCACTCCCGACCCGGCGTCGCGGTTCATGCTGGAACGGCTGCTGCCGGAGTGACCGGGGTGCGGGCGCTCGCCGTTCCCGGTGCGGCCCGCTGGAGCCCGGGGGCGCGTCCCGTCGAGGTTGAGTGCCCGTCCCCGCCCCCGTGAGTACGCGTACTCACGGGGGCGGGGCGGTCCGATCAGAAGCTGTGCACATGAGACGACTGTCCTCCCCGGCCCGCCCGTTCGCCCGTTCCTCGCGCCGCCCCCGGCTCACCCCGGCCATGACGGCTCTCGCCGTACTGGCCCTCGGCGCGTGCGGCACCGTGAAGACGACCGCCGGCGGAGAGCCGACCGTGCGCACGGAGGCCGTGGAAAGCCGGCGGCCCGCTCCGGCCCTCGCGGAGATCCAGGAGCGGATCGAGCGGTCGTGCCCCCCTCCGGGCTCCCCGGCCGGGGCGCCTCCGAGCCCGGCGGCGGCACCGCCCGGAACGGAGGCGCCGGCCGACGCGCTCGTGCCGACCGCGCCCGCGGCGGGACCGGACGTGAAGCTGAACGCGCGTGACTGGTGCGCGAGCAACCTTCACGAGGAGCGCATCGCCGATGCCCTCCTGGAACTGGCGAGCCCCACCCCCGCGAAGGTCGGGGCGATCCTGAACGGCCTCGGCTACGCCGGCGAACGCGTCCACGACGTGAAGCAGTCCGGTGCGACCACGCAGTTCTTCCTCGACCTGCGCGAGAAGGGCGGACGGCTCTGCCTGAAGGGCACGGCGGCCGGCCGGGAGACCGTCGTCGACAAGTGCGTGGCCCCCGCGACCGGCCCGTTCACCCCCGGAGGCGGCGGTCGGTGACCGTCGGCCCGTCCCGCCCGGCCACGGGGGCCTCAGGCGGGCATCCTCAGCACGAGAAGAGGGACGGTGGTGGGCCGGGGGGAGCCTCCGGAGGGTTCGAGGGTGAGGCCGAGGGCGGTGGCGCGGGCGGGATCGCCGTCGACGAGGACGGAACCGTCCCCGCGGACGAAGCCGGCGGGTCGCATGGTGCCGTCGTGCTGGAGCCACAGCTGGTAGGTCCTGCCCGGCGCGGGGGCCGGGAGACCGGTCGCGGTGAACATGGCCTCGTTCCGGCTGCTGGAGCTCACGAGGGTGGCGAGCGCGCCGTTGGCGGCTCTGCCGTGGACGGTGCCGGCGTCGGGCGCGGCCAGGACGCCGCTGAGGGCGTCGAGGCTCTGCCGGACCTGCCGGGCCTCCTGCCGTGCCCGGTCGGCCTCCTGGTGCTGCCGGACGGCGAGTCCGGCGAGGACCGCGGCGGTGACGAGGCTCGCCGCGAGTCCCAGCGGCAGGGCCCTGCGGCGCAGCCGAGCGCCGGTGCTCGCCGCCGTGGGCGGGGCGTGCAGCCGCGGGGGCAGCTGCCGGACGCCGTCGACGGCGTCCAGGGTGCGCCGCTTCAGCGCGGCGGGAGGTTCCTTGGCCGTGGCGGCGGCGAGGCGGGCGGTGGCGGCGTGGAACTCCGCCACCTCGTGCCGGCACGCCTCGCACCGGTCGAGGTGGCGGGTGAAGGCGCCGGTCTCCCCGGTGTCGAGGGCGTCGAGGGCGTAGGCGCCGGCGAGGGTGTGGATGTCGGACGCGTGGTGTTTCACGTGGTCACCCCCATGCAGTCGCGGAGCCGGACGAGCCCGTCGCGCATGCGTGTCTTGATGGTGGGAAGAGGAGCGCGCAGGGTCTCGGCGACCTCACGGTAGGTGAGACCCCCGTAGTAAGCCAGGGTGACGGCCTGGCGCTGGAGTTCGGTCAGGCCGCGCAGGCACCGGCGGACCTGCTCGCTCTCCAGCCGGGTCTCGACCTGCTCGGCGACGTCGTCGTAGGGCGTGTGGTGGTCGCGGACCGCCCGGGCGTGTTCGCGGTCGGTCGCGGCCTGGGCGGAGCGGACCCGGTCCACCGCCCGGCGGTGGGCGATGGTGGCGGCCCAGGCGGTGACCGGTCCGGCGTCGCTCCGGTAACGGGCCGCCCGGCGCCACAGGTCGATCATGACCTCCTGGGCGACCTCCTCGGACTGCGCGGGGTCGCGCACGATCCTGAGCACGATTCCGAAGACCGTCGGGGCGAGCGCGTCGTAGAGGACGGAGAAGGCTTCCTTGTCGCCCTGGGCGACCCGCCGCATGACCTCGGGGAGTTCGGGGGCGGCGGCGCTCCCCGCGGTGCGGCGGAAGGGGAGGGGGCCGTTCACCGGATGTCCTCCGCCGGGTGCGGCCCGGGGCGTGTGCCGGAACACGCCCTGGCGGGGCCGTCGGGCGGGGCCGGTCGGGGCGGGGCGGTCCGTCGCATGCTGGTCCTTCGTCTCTGGAGCCCTGGTCGGCGGGCGGGGCGGGCGCCCGGTGCTCGGAGCCGGGGTGTCTGTGCACGTTCTTCGGAGCGGGCACGCGTGCGGATGGGTGCCGTTTCGTCACTATCGGGTCCGCCGCTCGTCCGATCGGGGGAACGCGGCCGTTCGGACCCAACCGGGTGCGGGGCCGCCGCGAAGTCCCGGTGTCGGTCCCCGCGTCCCGGTCCCGGTCCCCGTCCCCGCCCCGGTCGGCGCCCGCGGCACCGCCGCCGGCGTCGCCGGTCCGCCGGACCCCGCGTTCGGCGGTGCCCCGGGAGCGCCCGACCGGCAGTACAGGACTCCGGACCGTACCCCATGGGGGTGGGGCGGGCCGGTGGCCCCACCGGGGTACGGGCGGAAGCGGCGCCGGGCCGCTTCCGCACGCAGAGCCGTACTCCGGGAGGGGTCGGCTGCGGGTGGCCGGTACCACGGCCGCCCGCAGCCCCTTCCCACTCTCCCGCGCGGTGCGTGGCTCCTTCCGTTCCTGACGGCCTCTCCGTTCCTGACGGGTCCCACCGTTCCCGACGGGTCCCGCCGTTCCCGACGGGCCTCCCCGTTCCCGACGGCTCCCGCCGCTCCCGACGGGTCCCGCCCTTCCTGACGACTCTCGCCGCTCCCAACGGACCCCGTTGTCAAGGAACATGACGACTACCACTCCTTCGGATGAGGGACCCATCCGCGGCACGGTGGTCTCCGAATCCCCTCCGTGAGCAACTTCCGCACCATCATCAGCAGGGCGTGGCCCGGCGCCACGGCCGGTCTCGTCGCGGGGGCCTGCGCGCTGGCCGTGGCCGAGCTGGTGGCCGGTCTCGTCCGTCCGGCGGCCGGGCCGGTCACGGTGGTGGGCGGGGCGGTGATCGACAGGACACCGGCCGCCGTGAAGGACTTCGCGATCCGCACGTTCGGCGAGGACGACAAGACGGTCCTGCTGCTCGGCATCCTCGCCGTCCTCGCCCTCGTCGCGACCGGCCTGGGCCTGGCGGCCCCGCGCCACCGGCGCGCGTGCGCGGCCGTGATCCTGCTGTTCGGCCCGGTCGGGGCGGTGGCGGCCCTGAGCCGCCCGGACGCCGGCCCCCTCGACGTACTGCCGTCCGTGATCGGCGCCCTGGCGGGGGCCGCGGCCCTGTACCCGCTGGCGGCCAAGGCGTCCCCCGGAGCCGGCACCGCCCCGCCGGAAAGCGGGGGCGGCGGGGGCGGCTGGGACCGGCGCGGTTTCCTCACCGCCGCCGCCGTCACGGCCGGGGCGTCCGCGGGCGCCGGCGTTCTCGGCCGGCTCCTCGGCGGACGGCAGGCCCGGAGCGCCGTCGCCTCGCGCGACGACCTCGTCCTGCCCCCGCCCGCCTCGCCCGCCCCGGCGCCGCCCGCGGGCGCCCGGTCGGCGGTCCCCGGCGCCGGCCCCTTCGTCACGCCGAACGCCGACTTCTACCGCGTCGACACCGCCCTCGTCGTCCCGAGGGTCGACGCCGGCGCCTGGCGGCTGCGGATCCACGGCGAGGGCGTCTCCCGCGCCCGCGTCTACACCCTCGCCGACCTCCTCGCCCGCCCCCTGGTCGAACGGGACATCACGCTCACCTGCGTGTCGAACGAGGTCGGCGGTCCCTACGCGGGCAACGCCCGCTGGCTCGGCGTCCCCCTGGCCGGTCTGCTGGCGGAGTGCGGGGTGAGGCCGCCGTCGAAGGGCGGCAGGGCCGACCAGCTCGTGGCCGGTTCCGTGGACGGCATGACGTTCGGCTCGCCGGTGGAGGACGTCATGGACGGGCGAGACGCGATGCTCGCGGTCGGCATGAACGGCGAACCCCTCCCCTTCGAGCACGGCTTCCCCGTCCGCATGCTCGTGCCCGGCCTGTACGGCTACGTGTCGGCCTGCAAGTGGATCGAGGACATCGAACTCACCACCTTCGACGCCTACGACCCGTACTGGGTGAAGCGCGGCTGGGCCCGCCGGGCGCCGGTCAAGACCCAGGCCAGGATCGACACCCCCAGGCCCTTCGCCCGCCCGGCCGCCGGCACGGTCACGGTCGCCGGTGTCGCCTGGGCCCAGCACCGCGGCATCGACCGCGTCCAGATACAGGTCGACGACGGCCCCTGGGAGGACGCCGAGCTCGCCGCGCAGGACACCGCCGACACCTGGCGCCAGTGGTCCCACCGCTGGAACGCCACCCCCGGCGGTCACACGATCACCGTCCGCGCCGTCGACGGCACCGGGCAGGTCCAGACCGCACGACGCACCGGCACCGTCCCCGACGGCGCCAGCGGCCGGCACAGCGTCTTCGTCACCGTGACCTAGACCGGCGCCGAGCCACCCCCGGGCGCCGCCGGACCGCCATCGGCCCCCCTCCGGTCCGCCACAAGACCCCCGTCAGCCCCCCTCCGGTCCACCACCGGACCGCCTCCGAACCACCGCACCGGCCCCGTACGCGCCGGTCGGACAGCAGCACCCCGATCCACCGGAAGCCGCCCGGCTTCCGCCCCGGAGCCCTCCGGGGCGAGGAAAACACCGAGGAGCAACTCGCATGAACACCCTGCGCATCCGCCACGGCGCGCTCGCCGTGACCGCCGCCGTCGTCCTCCCCTTCTCGCTCAGCGCCTGTTCGGACTCCGGCAGCGACACCAAGGCCGCGCCCCCCGCCTCGGCCACCGCCGACCCGGCCACCGGCACGCCCCCGCAGAAGGACGCGACGGCGATGGACGAGCCCTTCGGTCCGGCCTGCGCCGGCGTGCCGAAGAACGGGGCGGGCTCCTTCGACGGGATGGCCAAGGACCCCGTCGCGACCGCCGCGTCGAACAACCCGGCCCTGTCCACCCTGGTCACGGCGGTGAAGCAGGCGGGTCTCGTCGACACGCTCAACAACGCGCAGAACATCACGGTCTTCGCGCCGACCAACGACGCCTTCGCGAAGATCCCGAAGGCCGACCTCGACAAGGTCCTCGCCGACAAGGCCACGCTCACCAAGATCCTCACCTACCACGTCGTCGGCGAGAGGCTCGCCCCGAAGCAGTTGGAGAACGGCTCCTTCGGGACCCTCCAGAAGGGCATGATCACCACGAAGGGCTCCGGTGAGGACTACACCGTCAACGACACCTCCAAGGTCGTGTGCGGCAACGTGAGGACGGCCAACGCCAACGTCTACATCGTCGACACCGTCCTCATGCCGGAGTAACGGCCCGCCCGGAAACCCCGAGCGGCCCGGCCCCCGCCTGCACCGGGGCCGGGCCGCGGCGGTCGCGACTGTCGCGGCGGCCACGGCGGTCGCGACTGCCGTGGCGGGTACGGGGGGGACGGGGGCGTCCGCGTCCGCCGGAGTGATCCGCGCCACTCCCCGTCACAGGGAACGGCCGGGTGGTGTCTTGATGCCGAACCCCCTGGAGCGGAGGAGACACCATGAGCGAGAACACCGGAAACGCGAAGAACACCGACGTGGTCGTGATCGGCGGCGGGTACGCCGGTGTCATGGCGGCCAACCGCCTGACGCTGCGCGGCGACGTGGCGGTGACGCTCGTCAACCCCCGCCCCTCGTTCGTGCACCGGGTACGCCTGCACCAGCTGGTGGGCGGGACCGGCGAGGCCGTCGTCGAGTACCGGAAAGTACTGAACGGGCGGGTCCGGCTGGTGGTGGACACGGCGGTACGGATCGACGCGGCCGGACGCACCGTGACGCTGGCGGACGGCGGGACCGTCGGCTACGACTACCTGGTCTACGCGGTGGGCAGCGGGAGCGCCGGCCCCCGGGTGCCCGGGGCGGCCGAGTTCGCCCTTCCCCTCGCCTCCCTGGAGGAGGCGGAACGGCTGCGGCCCGCGCTCGGCGCGGCGCCCGCGACGGCCGGGGTGGTCGTGGTCGGGGGCGGCCCGACCGGCATCGAGACCGCCGCCGAACTGGCGGAGGCCGGGCGCGCCGTGACCCTGGTCTGCGGCGGGGCGCTCGGACCGTACCTGCACCCCCGGGGCCGGCGGTCGGTCGCCCGGCGGCTGGCCCGGCTCGGGGTGACCGTGCTCGACGGGCCCGGTACGAGGGTGACGGCGGTGACCCGTGACGCCGTGCGGCTCGCCGACGGCCGCGAGCTGCCGAGCGCGGTGACCGTCTGGACGGCCGGGTTCGGCGTGCCGGACCTGGCGGCGCGCAGCGGGCTGAGCACCGACGCCCTGGGCCGGCTGCTCACGGACGAGACGCTGACCAGCGTGGACGACCCGCGCGTCGTGGCGGCCGGGGACTCGGCGGCACCGTCGGGCCTGCCACTGCGGATGAGCTGCCAGGCCGCGATCCCGCTGGGCGCGCGGGCCGCCGACACGGTGCTCGCCCGGATCGCGGGGGAACGGCCCGGCCCGCTCCGCGAGTTGTTCGCCGGGCAGTGCGTCAGCCTGGGCCGGCACGACGGCATCTTCCAGTTCGCCCGCGACGACACCGCGATGTGGTTCCACATCGACGGCGGTCCCGGCGCGAAGCTCAAGGAGACCGTGTGCGCGGGCGTCGTCGAGCACCTGGCCGGTGAGGCGGCCGAGCCCGGCTCGTACCGCCTGCACCGCCTCCCGGGCGGCACGAGGCGCCGCCGGCTGCTGCGGGCCGGAGAGGCGGAGCTTGTCCCCGCGCCCCTCCGGGAGAAGGATCGCGGCGCGGACGCCCTCCGGGAGGGCGCCGACGGGCGGAGCCGGGCATGAAGGGGACGGGATCGGACGTGAAGGACGCGGAGCCGGGCACGGAGGGAACGGACGAGGAGACGTACGGCGGGAAGCGCGAAGAACACGACATGAACACGGACACGGACACGGGCAGGGGCAGGGGCACGGGCACGGGTGATCGCGCCACCGCTCCCGCGACCGATCCCGCGACCGAGGCGTTCGTCGCCCATCGCAACCTGCTCTTCACCGTCGCGTACGAGATGCTGGGCTCGGCGGCCGACGCCGAGGACGTCCTCCAGGAGACCTGGCTGCGCTGGATCGAGGTCGATCCGGAGCGGGTCCGCGACCGGCGCGCCTACCTGGTCCGGATCACGACCCGGCAGGCACTCAACCGGCTGCGCGCGGCGAGCCGCCGCCGGGAGGCGTACGTCGGCCAGTGGCTGCCCGAACCGCTGCTCACCGCACCGGACGTGGCCGAGGACGTCGAACTCGCGGAGAGCGTGTCGATGGCGATGATGCTCGTCCTCGAAACGCTGTCGCCGACCGAACGCGCCGTCTTCGTCCTGCGCGAGGTCTTCGACGTCGCGTACGACGAGATCGCCGCCGCCGTCGGCAAGAGCCCCGCCGCCGTCCGCCAGGTCGCACACCGGGCCCGCCTGCACGTGGACGCGCGCCGCCCGCGCCGGGTGGTCTCCCCGCGCGAGGCCCGGGAGGCCACGGAGTCGTTCCGGCGCGCCCTCGAGATGCGGGACCTCCAGGGCCTCCTCGACGTGCTCGCCCCCGACGTCGTCCTGGTGAGCGACGGCGGCGGCGTCAAACGGGCCGCGGTACGGCCCGTCGTCGGCGCCGACAAGGTGGCCCGCTTCTACCTCGGCGGCTCCCGCAGGGCCGGGTTCACGGTCACCTGCGAACCCACCGAGGTCAACGGCAGCCCGGCGCTCGCCGTCCTCCTGGACGGGGAGTTCGACGGCGTCATGACGATCCGGGTCGAGAACGCCCGCGTCACGGCCCTGTACTACGTCCGCAACCCCGAGAAACTGACCCGCGTCACGTCCGAGACCCCGCTCACCCTGCGGTGAACCGGACCCCGTCCACCAGCGGGCCCGGTGGACGGAACCCCCTCTCCGCTCCCCCGCCCCGGCCGTGCCGTCGAGGCGCACCGGGGTGGGCCTCGCCTTCCACCGGTCGGCTGCTCCTGGCCAATACCGCCTCGGGGGAGGCCCGTTACGATCGGATCGAGCTGTCTCGGGCGGAGCGGAACGGGGCGGGACAGAACGGGGGAACGAGCCGGCCGGGCGAGGGGAAGGAGGTATGGGGATGCGCCTTAAATCCCTTATCCGCGTTAAGTCGGTCCTTGGTAAAGTGGGTAAAATCCGCTGTCCTTGCTTGTGAAGCCGCAGGTCGGGTCCTGTGGTCCCCGCGCATGCGGGGGTGGTCCCTTCAGCAGGAGGGCGTACTTGTGGGCGCGGGCGTGGTCCCCGCGCATGCGGGGGTGGTCCCTTCTCGGCTGTTGGGAAGGGAGAACGAGTTGAGTGGTCCCCGCGCATGCGGGGGTGGTCCCGAGACCACCATCGGTGCCACCCAGACGCCGGGGTGGTCCCCGCGCATGCGGGGGTGGTCCCGGCCCTGTCGCCGGACGCCGTCGACCAGATACGTGGTCCCCGCGCATGCGGGGGTGGTCCCGCGTCCTGGCCACCGTGCGCGCCGAACGGATCGTGGTCCCCGCGCATGCGGGGGTGGTCCCATCATCGAGGTTCCGCCCTCGGGCAGGTACCAGGTGGTCCCCGCGCATGCGGGGGTGGTCCCCAGGCCGACGTCACTGTCCCCAGCAACGAGTGGTCCCCCCGCATGGAGCTGTGGGCACTGGCCCCTGCGGTGTTCGCCAGGTACGCGGCGGAGCACGGCGGTCTCGCTGAGGTGCGTGCGCTCCTCGACGCGCCCCACGTGCCCGCCGAGGCCAGCCTGCTGCTGCGCCGGCTGGACGCGGGCGGGGCCGACGCCCGTGTCGTGCCTCTGCCCGATCCGCTGCGCGGGGGCGCCTCGCGGTAGGAGGCGTCCCCGCGCGGTGGTGGCGGACGGCGGCCGGTACGACGGGCGCCGTTCGGCGAAGGCCCGGTTCGGCCGACCGTCCGGTTCAGCGGACGGCCCGGTTCAGCGGACGGGGCGGTTCAGCCTCACCTCGACGAGGGTGGTCTCCACGCCGCTGTCGACCAGGCGGCCCTGGGCGTCGAAGGCCCCGGGGCCGTCCGTCATGCCGAAGTCGTTGTCGTTGAGCAGGACCAGGGTCGAGGGGCCCTCCACCGCGACGCCCTCGATCTTGCCGGGGACGCCCTTCACCGTGTTGAGGTCGATCACCAGGTCCTTCTTCAGGACCACGCGCGCCGCCGCCCGGTCGTCGAGCTGTTCCAGGGTGGGCGCGTTCGCGGTGTCCCAGGGGGAGCCCAGGATGTCGTCGGAGCGGCGGAGGCGGACCTCGTAGAGGCGGGCGGCCTTGTCGGTGCGCTCCTGGACGAGGAGGCGGTCGCCGCCGAGCGCGACGAGCGCGGACAGCTTCAGTTCGGAGGTCTTGGTCTGGCCGGGTTCGACCGTGCCGACCGGGTCGAAGCGGTAGGCGTACTCGGCGGTGATCCGGTTCTCGCGCGGGGAGAAGCGCAGCAGGCGGGTGGTGCGGGACTCCTCGCCCGCGGCCTTGTCGGGGTTGAGCAGCGGGCTCTGCAGGCCGAGGACGAGGTCGCCGCCGGGGAGCAGCGCGAGGCCCTCGAAGCCGCGGTTGACCTTGCGCTGGAGGAAGACCGCGGGCAGCGACTCGACCACCGGGTAGTCGGTGCCGGTGAGGTTCAGGCCCTTCGGGACGTGGCGGGCGAGGACCCGGCCCTTCGCGGAGACGTGCACGAGGGAGGGGCCGTACTCGTCCACCAGCCAGAAACCGCCGTCCCGGTCCCGCACGATGCCCTCGGTGTCGAGGCCGTTCGGGTTGTACGGGAGCGGGGTGGAGGCGTCGTACGTGTACGGGGCCTCGTCGCGGCCGGGCTGGTTGGGCAGGCCGGTCACGGGGGCGCCGTGGGTGGTGGTGATCGGGACGGCCTCCAGGACCCGGAGGCGGCCGCCGGTGGCGCGGACCTTCACGAGGGCCGGGTCGAAGCCGGGCACGGGGAAGGTGCGGCGCTTGTCCTTGCCGACGGCTATCTGGCCGTTGGGGCCCCGGTCGGTGACGGTCCAGTACTCGCCGCGCCGCCCGGCCGGGTAGAGGTCGCTGCCGATACCGCCGAGGTCCACGCCCCGGTCGTCCGTGACGCTGCCCCGGACCAGGCCGTTGCTGAAGGCGGCCAGCGGGATGTCGGGCAGGGTCGCGGTGGAGACGACGCGGCCGGCGGGGCCGGTGTGGCCGCGGTGCGCCGACGCCCCGTCCGCCGTGCCCCCGACCACCGCGAGGGCGAGCGCGGCGGACAGCGGCAGGACCACGGCGGCGGGTCGGCGGCGCGGAAGGCGCGGAATCATCTGGGTGAACTCCCTTGGACACATGGTGGTCGTCGGTGACGACGACCCCATGGTCCGTTTCCGGCCACAACGCGGGGCGACGCGCCCGCGACGCCGGGGCGAGCCCCGGGTGAACGCCCGGGGTGAACGCCCGGGGTGTCCGGGGTGGCGCCTCCGGGGCGGTGCGCCGGAGGCGGTGGCCGGACGCCGGGGCCCGCCACCGGGACGCTCCCGGCGCGCCTCAGTAGCGGTCGAGGATCAGCCGCGTCTTGAGGATGTCGCCGTGGTACAGCCAGCCCTTGGAGTCGGCGAGGGCGACGGCGTCCGCGTGCAGGTCCGCGGCGTCGGCGGCGGAGTCGGTCTTGAGGGACAGTTCCACGACGTACTCGGTGCCGGTGCCGTCCGCCCCGACCACCGGCAGCACCTCGATGCTCGCGTCGTCGGAGGCGCCCCACGCCCCGCCGTACACCTGGGCGGTGACCGGTCCGTGGGCGCGGGACTGCTGGAGGACGCCCTTGCCCCAGCCGGCGCTGCCCCAGTCCGCCAGTTCGCCGGGGACGTCGTTGACCAGCCAGCCGCGGCCGGTGGTGCTCGTGGGGAGGGTGGTGCCCGCGTAGCCCTTGGCGCTGTGGCTCTTCTCGGTGCTGAAGCTGAGGGTCTGCTTGGCGTAGCCCCAGTCGACCTCGGCCTTGTAGGCGGTGTCGCCGCTGTCGAACCCGGCCGCCTCGGCCGCGTCGAGCGCGGCCCCGATGTCGCCGTTCGTGACGGGGAAGCGCTTCTTGTACGTCTCCTCGAACGACGACCCGTCCTTGTGACGGAGCCGGACGCTCCACCCCTGGGCGTCGAGGGCGAGGCCGTCGGTGTCGTAGTAGGCGTACGAACGGGCCTTGGCGGAGCCGGTGATGCCGAAGGCCGCCTTCACGGCCGCGCTCGGCGCGTGGGAGGCGTCGAGGGCCGCCGCCGTGAGGTTGATCTTCACCTCGTACGTCGGGACGGCGGGGGCGGCGTGCGCCGGGGCGGCCGGGGCGAGGAGCGCCGCGGCGGCGGCGAGGACGACGGCGGAGGCGGCGGGGCGCGGGGCCCGCGAGGTGAGGGTCATGCGGTGATCCTCACGCGGCCGGGTGAGGACCGCGTGGCGCCGGGGCGTGGCGCCGGTGAACCGGGGGCGTCCGGGAGCGGACCGGGGCGCGGGGACGGGAGCGGACCGGGGCGCGGGGGACGGGGGCGGACCGGGTCCCGGCGGGCGGGAGCGGGCCGGGAGTACGGACGGGAGCGGCCTGGCACGACGGGCGGGAACGCACCGGAGCCGACGGGCGAGAACGCACCGGAGCCCGACGGACGGGCCCCGCTACCGCAGCAGCAGGTTCGTGCCGACGTCCCGGGGGACGGCCTCGCGGATCGGTGTGCTGCCGGGGCCGGGGCGGCGCATGCCGGGGATCGGGACGTGTCGGGTGCGGTGGAGGAGGACCGTCCCGTCCTGCCGCCAGACCTCCGTGTAGCCGTGGGCCAGAAGGAGTGCGACGCGCCGCCGCTGGTCGCCGGTCGACGCGAACGGGAAGGTCCTGTTCTCCGTGCGGAGGAGGACCCAGTCGGCGCCCCGGGGGGTCTCGTCGGCGATCACCACGTGTGTACGGGCGGTCAGCCGGGGGGCGACGGCGTTGTCCGCCTCCACGGTCGCGCCGTCCGGGACGAGTTCCGCCCCCGCGGCGAGCGGGCGTTTGTCCGGGGACGGCCGCCAGGAGTCCGGCCGGACCAGGAGCCCGAGGCCGAGGAGCACGGCCGCCGCCGAGGAGAGGACGACCGCGGCGGCGGTCCGGCCCCGGACGGCGGCGGACGCCCCGCCCCCGGCCGGGCGGGACGCGGCGCGCTTTCCGTACGCCCTCCCCAGCGTCTCCAGGGCCGCCGTGAGGAGGACCGGCCAGAGGAAGGCGTCGTAGTGGTTGATCACCGGCCAGTGGTTCGGGTTGTCGGAGAGGACGCGTTCCGCGAGGAGGGGCACGGCGAGCAGGAACGTCGGGGAGCCCAGCGGGAGCAGGGCGAGGGTGCCCAGGATCCAGGCCGTCATGGCGACCTTCACGAAGGGCGTGACGGCGACCTGGAGCAGGACCCAGGGGGCGGTGGCGACGTGGGCCAGGGCCGCGCCCGGGTCGGCGCCGAGCCGCCCGTACGACCAGTAGTAGCCCTCCGGTCCGCCCATCGCGGGCAGGAACCAGGTGATCGCGGCCGCCGACACCAGCGGCCCGGCCACGGCGAGGACGGCCCCCGTGGCGCGGCCCCGGCGGTGGCCCGCGCGGTGCGCGCGCACCGCGAGGACGAGGCCGAACGCGCCGGCGACCAGGCCCATGTCCTCCTTCGCCGTGCACAGGGCCGCCGCCCAGCAGGCCGCCGCGCCGTACCGGTGGGCGAGGCCCCGCTCCAGCATCAGGAGCGTGAACGGCACCGCGAAGGCGACCTCGTGGAAGCCGTTGTACGAGGCGTTCAGGAGCGGCCAGCCCACCGCGTACACCAGCGCGCCGAGGTCGGCGGCGCGGCGGGCGGCGGCCGGTCCGGCGTCCGCGAAGGAGTGCCGGGCGATGCGCCGGACCACCGGCACGCCGGCCGCGAACAGCGCCGCCTGCGCGAGGATCAGGACCCGGGGGTCGTCCCACAGCCAGTAGAGCGGTGCGAGGAGCGCGAGCGCGGGCGTGAAGTGGTCGCCGAGGAGCGAGAACCCGGGCGGGAACTCGTGGTGGGTGTTCTTGATCGGTGACCGGGGCAACTCGAAGTGGGCGTAGGCCCGTACCGCCTGGTCGAAGATGCCGAGGTCGAAGCCGGTGGCCCGCAGCGCGGTCCACGACTGCAGGCCGAGGCCCGCGCAGACGAGGAAGCAGAGGAGGGTCGGGGCCGCGCCCCGGCGGCGGAGGAGCGGGAACGCGCCACGACGGCCGGCGGCCGGGGCCGCGCCCCCGCCGGTGGCGGGGGCGGGGGCGGGGGCCGCGCTCCGGCGGCGCGAAAGGCGCGGGAGGCGCGGGAGCGGGACCCCGTCCCGGCGGCCCCGGGGCCCGTCCCCCGTCTCCTCCGGCGGTCCGGGCGTCTCCCCGCGCGGACGCGGCACGCCGCCGACGGTCCCGTTGGGCGGGCCGGGCGGGGTGGACGGAGGCGCGAGTTCCATGGGCCCGACCCTAACGGTGTGCCCCACCGCGCGCCGGGGAGGCAGAATCGGGCCATGGTGATCACCGCACGCGCGCTCAACCGGGCCACTCTGGCACGGCAGTTGCTCCTCTCCCGTGAACCGGTCGGTGTCGAGGAGGCCGTCCGGCGGGTGGTGGCCCTCCAGGCGCAGTTGCCGGGTTCGCCGTACGTGGCGCTGTGGAACAGGGT
This sequence comes from Streptomyces sp. NPDC041191, assembly GCF_055591945.1. NCBI lineage: Bacteria > Bacillati > Actinomycetota > Actinomycetes > Kitasatosporales > Streptomycetaceae > Streptomyces > Streptomyces sp. NPDC041191. The sequence continues at coordinate 238,708 of NZ_JBVIZC010000005.1, forward strand.
CGCGGACTTCGACCCGGAGGAGCTCGACCGGGCCGTGGACGGCTTCCGGGTGGTCCGGTCGACGCTGATGCGGCTGACCCTGCACCTGGTGCACGCCGGGGACTACCGGTCCTTCCGGGAGGCCATGGAGCCGTCGCTGCGCGGCTCGCGGCTGCACGATCCCCGGTTCGTCGCGGCGGGGTTCACCGCCGCCGACGCCGACGCGCTGCTCCCCGGGCTGCTCGCGCACGCCGGGGAGGCGCGGACCGGGGCCGAGCTGCGGGAGCTGGTCGGGCGGGGCCGGGACGGGCCGGTGGAGTCCGTGGTGTGGCGGATGGTGCGGCAGTACGCGCCGCTGTGGCACGTGCCCTCGGGTCCGCCGTGGTCGTTCGGGACCGCGCCGTCCTTCGTCGCGGCGGCCGGACCGGTCGCGCTCGCCGACCCGGAGGCGTCCGCGGCCGGTCTGGCCGTCCTGGTCCGGCGCTACCTGGAGGGGTTCGGCCCGGCGTCCGTGGCGGACATGGCGCAGTTCACGCTCGCGCCCCGACGCCTGGTGCGCGAGGCCGTGCGGACCCTGGAGGGGGAACTGGAGCGGAGGGAGGGGGAGGGCGGCACGGTGCTGTACGACGTGCCCGGGGCGCCGCTCCCCGACGAGGAGGCCCCGGCCCCGCCGCGCCTGATGGCGATGTGGGACAGCACCCTGCTGGCGTACGCGGACCGCGCCCGGATCATCCCGCCCGCGTACCGCCGGCAGGTGATCCGCGTGAACGGCGACACCCTGCCGACGCTCCTGGTCGACGGGTACGTGGCCGGGGTCTGGCGGCCGTCCGGCGAGGGGATCGAGGTCTCGGCCTTCCACCCGCTGCCCGCCGGGGTCTGGGAGGGGATCGCGGCCGAGGCCGGGGCGCTGGCCGGGCTCCTCGCCGCCCGGGACCCGCTCGTCCACCGCCGCTACGACCACTGGTGGGCCAAGGGGCTTCCGTCGGCCGAGACGCGGGTGCTGCCGGGGCGCTGACGGGCGGCGGCCGGCTCCGGGGCGGGTGCGTACGAGAAGGAGCGCGGGGGCGCGCGGAGACGTACGGCCGCGCTCGCCGGAAGGCGGCGGGGCGAGACGTACGGGCACGGCTCCCGGACCGGGGCGTTGACCGCGGCCGGCCCGTATCGCCTCGCTCCGCGATGGTCCGGCCACGCAGGGCGACGGGTCAAAGCCGGGACGGCGAGTCCGTCAGATCCGCCGGGGGCGTTCCCGACGGCCTCGGCGGGGTCCGCCGGGAGGTGGCGGGGAGGGCTCTGACCTGCGCGGAGACGGGGGTAGGTGGTCCGGCCACCATCCGGGGGCCGATTCGGGTGCCGGGTACACCTCGCCTCCGGGGGCGGCGGCGGGCGACGGTGGTGGGGCAGCGGGAGGGAGCTGCTCAATCTTCGGGCAGGAGTGTCGTGAGTACATCCGTCGCAAGCAAGCGCAGTGCCGTCACCGGGGTCGTCGCCCCGGCCGTGCCCCTGGGCGTCGCCGGGCCGGCCGGCCCGCGCGGGGACGTCTACGCCGAGCTGTGTGCCACGCTCTTCTCCGGCTTCCCGCGCCGCGACCAGCGCCTGAAGGCCGAGCAGTACCTGCACGGCCTGCTCACGGCGCAGGGCCGCAAGTCGATCCGGAACATCGCCGCGCAGATCGGCGGACCTGCGGTCGAGCAGAGCCTGCACCACTTCGTCTCCAGCTCGACCTGGGACTGGCAGCCGATGCGGGCGGCGCTCGCCCGGTACCTGGAGCGGTCCGGTCACCCGCAGGCGTGGGTGGTGCGGCCCATGCCGATCCCGAAGGCCGGCGAGCACTCCGTGGGCGTGGTCCGGCGCTTCGACCCGGAGCGCGGGCAGGTCTTCCACGGCCAGCAGGCGTTCGGGGTGTGGTTCGCCGGGGAGGAGCTGAGCGTCCCGGTCAACTGGCGCCTCTTCCTGCCGGACCCCTGGGTGAACGACCGCACGCGGCGCGACCGCGCCGAGGTTCCCGACGAGGCGGGCGGGGAGACCCTGGAGGAGTGCGCGGTCGCGGCGGCGCTCGACACCGCCCGCTGGCCCGACGTCACCCGCAGGCCGGTCCTCATCGACATACGGGGCGGCGCGGGCCGGTCGGCCCTGGCCAGGCTCGCCGGGGCCGGGGTGCCGGTCGTGGCCCGGATCGGGCCGGGTTCCCGGCTGGCGATCGCGGACCGTTCGCTGCCCGGCTTCGGGGCGGGCCCGCTCCCCGCCGCCCAGATACTGGAGTCCCTCAAGGGGCTGCGCAGGCCGGTGAGCTGGGTGGACACGGTGAGCGGCACGCGGACCTCGCGGACCTCGCTGGCGGCGGCCGTCCGGGTCGCGCTGCCCTCGCCGGGCGGGGAGCGGATGCGTCCGCTCGTCCTGCTCGGCGAGTGGGACGACCCCCGGCGGCCCCCGTCCCGGGTGTGGATCAGCGATCTGACGGGTTCTCCGGTCGGTTCCCTGCTGCGTCTGACGAAGCTGGCCCGCCGGGTGGAGCGGGACTTCGCGGAGATCGGGGAGGGGGCGGGGCTGCGGGACTTCGTGGGCCGCTCGTTCCGCGGCTGGCACCGTCACATCACCCTGGCCTCGGCGGCCCACGCGGCGACGGTCCTGGCGGCCGGACGGGCCGCGGACCACCACCGCGGGTCCGGGTACGGCGTCCCCGGCTACGGGGCGCGGCGCTCCGCGAGCTGAGGGCCGGGGGCCCGCCCGGCCGTCAGGGGGCGGGCTCCGGCGGGGCGGCCGGCGGCCGGGGCCGTTCGGGGGCGACCCGGCCCCGGGCCAGGACCTCCCGGGTGCGCTGGAGGCGCAGCGCGAGCTGCACCTCCAGGACCTGGCCGGGCTTCTGCCATTCGGGGCCGAGGAGTTCGCCGATCCGCTCCAGGCGGCGGGAGACCGTGTTGGGGTGGACGTGCAGCGCCTCGGCCGCGTTCGTCGGGCTGCCGCCGGAGGCGAAGTACGCCTCCAGGGTGCGCGTGAGGTCGGTGAACCGCTCGGCGTCGTAGTCCAGTACGGGCCCGATCGCCGCCTCCACGAAGCCGTCCACGTCGTTGTCGTCGGAGAGCAGCAGCCCCAGGAAGCCCAGGTCCTGCACGGAGGCCGCCGAACCGGTCCCGCCGAGGGCGCTCATCGCGTCGAGGCAGCGCCCGGCCTCCCGGTGCATCCGGCCGACGCCGTCGGGGCTCCAGCCGGGACCGGCGGAGGCGACGGAGACGGGGTGCCCGAGCAGCGGGGACAGTTCGGCGGCGACGGCCTTCGCGGCGGCCGAGGCGTCGACGCCCGGCAGCAGCAGCACGATGCAGCCGCCCTGCACGGTCTTCAGTCCGGAGAGGCGGTACGCGTACGAGGACGCCCACACGACCGCCCGGCCCTGCTCGCCGCCCTCCGGCCGGGCGAGCACGAGGACGTGCGGCCGGCGCAGGTCGACGCCGAGGCGGCGGGCCCGCTGGGCGATCTGCTGCGGCGCGTGCGGCGGGTCCGCGATGAGGTCGTCGAGGAGTTCGTCGCGGACGGGTCCTTCGGCGACGGCCGTGGAGCGCCGCATGAGGAGGAGGAAGGCGACGGCCTGGGCGGCGAGTTCGAGGAGCCTCTCGTCCTCGCCGGTGAGCCCGGTGGCGGCGTGGACCACGAGGCCGCCGAGGTCCTCGGAGCCGGCGATGACCGGGGCGACCCAGGTGTCGTCCCCCGCGGGGACCGGCCGGCGGCGGGCGTGGGCGTCGAGCGACGCCTTCGCGACGGCCTCCTCGTCCAGGCCGGGGATGTCCCCGGCGGCGGCGAGGCACCGGCCGCCGGGGTCGCGGACCAGCACGGTCGCGTCGAGGGCGTCGGCGGCGGCCTTGGCCACGTTGCACAGGTCGCCGCCCGCGAGGACGAGGTTCATGATGCGGCCGTGGGTCTCGCTGATGTGCCGCACGCGGGCGAGCCGGGTGCGCGCCCGCGCGCTGTCCCGTTCCAGCTCCGTGAGTTCGGCCCGGGTCCGGTCGAGGAGGCCGGCCTTCTCGACGGCGAGGGAGGCGAGGTCGGCGAGCGCGGCGAGGAGTCCGATCTCCTCGGAGGTGTGGTGGCGGACGCGCCGGTCCGCCCCGAACAGGGTGCCGACGACGGTGTCGCCGCTGCGCAGCGGAACGGCCACGATCGCGTGCAGCCCCTCGGCGCGCAGGGCGGACTCGGCGGCCTCGTCGAAGGCGGGGGCGTGGACGCCCGCGTCGAGGGAGCCGGAGGGGGCGAACCGCTCGTCGGCGAGGTAGTCCGGGGTCCAGACGGGTTCGCCGTGCAGCCGGACGGCGCCGCCGAGCCCGTACCCCTCGGCGATCCTGAGCCCGGGGGCGAGGCGCGGGCCCTCGGCGCGGCCGGCGCGGGTGCCCTCGGTGGTGTGGACGTAGGAGGCGCCGTGCGGGCCGCTCAGCGTGATGTACGCCAGGTCGAGGCCGAGGAGCCGGCGGGCGCGGCGGGTGATGACGCGCAGCAGGCCGTCGAGGTCGTAGGAGAGGGTCAGGTCCCGGGCGGTGTCGGCGAGGGCGGTGAGTCCGGCCTCGCGCCGCGCGGCGTGCGCGCGTTCGGCGTGGACCCGGCCGGCGAGGGCGACGGCCCGCTCCAGGCGGTCGAGGCCGTCGTCGTCGAGGCCGTCGCGCCGGGCCCCGTCCAGGAGCGCGTCGAAGCGGGCGGGCGGGGCCTGCCCGGCGAGAAGTTCGAGGACCGTGAGCAGCGCGTCGGCACCACCGGTCCCGTCCGCGCCGTGCGTGGTCATGGTCCGGACCCCCGTGATCGAGCGAAATCGGGCACCTGGGAGGAAACCCGTCCTGCCCGCCGAAACTAATTCGGCTTCGGAGACGGGTCAACGGTGAGTTGCGGCACTTCATTCCGTTTGGCGCTCCGGGGAGCGGCCGCGCGGCGTCCGGGACGACCGCCCGGCGGCCGGGAGCCGGGGCGTCCGCCGGGTCGTGCGCCGGTTCCCGGCGGGCCGTGCGGCCGGGCCGGGGACGGCTCCCGTCCGGGGGTCAGCCGAAGGCGCCGGCCGGGACGGGCCGGGGCCTGGCGGGGGCGTACTGGCCGGGGACGCGGAAGCCGAACACGGGGCGCGCCTCGGCGTCCCGCACGGCCAGGACCGAGCGCTGGAGGCGGCGCAGCCGCGCCGAGGGCTCCATGCCGCCCTCCCCCTGGAGGGCGAGGCGCAGCCGCTCGTACGCGGTGAGGGCCTCGTCGTGCCGGCCGCAGCGGGTCAGGGCGGCCATGAGGTGTGCGTGGAGGGGTTCGTTGGTGGGGTGGCGGGCGACGAGGCCGGTGAGCTCCGGGACGAGTTCGGCGTGCCGGCCGAGGCCCAGCTGCGCCTCGATCCACTGGTCGAGGACGCTGAGCCGGGAGGTCTTGAGCCGCTCGATCTCCCTGCGGAGGCGGGGTCCGGCGGCGACGCCCGCGTACGGGTCGCCGCGCCACAGGGTCAGGGCCTCGCCGAGGCGCAGCGCGGCGCGCGGGAGGTCGCCGGCCTCCATGGCCCGGTAGCCGGCGCCGGCCGCGCGCTCGAACTGCCAGAGGTCGTGGGCGCCGCCGCCGGTGTCGAGCCGGTAGCCGCCGGGCTGGGAGACGAGGATCGCCTCGGCGGTGCGCCGGTCGGACCAGCCGGGTCGCGGTTCGGCGGGGGCGGCCCCGCGCAGGGCGCCCGCGATGAGCGCGCGCAGCCCGGCTATGTGGGACTGGAGTTCGGCGCGGGCCCCGCGCGGCGCGCCGGACGGCCACAGCTCCTCGGTCAGGACCGTCACGGGGACGACCTGGTCGGCGCTGGCCGTGAGCAGGGCGAGCAGCTGGCGGGGAGCGGCGGCCGTCGGGGTGATCGACACCCCGTTCTCACGGACCGACAGTCCCCCCAGAATCCGGACGTCCACCTTGCCCCCTCAGTGCCTGTGCGGTGCCTGCGCGCGGGATGACTCCCGATGATTAGAAAAGACCCCCGTAGGCATGTCAATAAGAAACCGTGAGGTACGGAACCGTGTTCCCGGATATCGGGGTCATTCACCCCCTATGTCCGTCTATGGAGGCGACACGTTTTCGTCACTGGCTCAGATCGCGCCGTCTCGAAAGATGGTTTCCGGACTCGCAGGTACGCTTTCGAGCGATCTCCGTGGGACACGGAGGGGCCGGGGAAGGCCGGTTCGCGCCAGGAACAGCCGCCGCGGTCGGTTTCGGGCCGGGGCCGGGGGCCCGGCCCTCGCCGGCCGGGGCGGGAGCGGCCGGCGGCGACGCGGCGGGCGCGCGGGCCGGGTCGCGGGCCGGGTCGCGGGCCGGGTGTCGCGGGCCGGGCGGGACTTTCCGGACACGGCCTAGAGCACGGCGGCGGCGGTGAGCAGACCGAAGGACAGGACGATCAGGACGGTGCGGGCGCGGTGGAAGCCGTTCCACCGCGCCTCGAAGACGGTCCGGGCCGCCGACGGATCGCCCTCGGGGGCGCCTCCGGTGGCGTTCCCGGAGGCGGCGAGGGCCGCGTTGAGGGGGATGTTGCCGCCGAGGGTGACCAGGTGGTTGAGGACCGCGCAGACGAGCCCCGCGAGGACGAGCCGTCCCTGCGCGTCCGTGCGTCCGTCGGCGGGGACGAGGAACGCGGCGGCGGGGAAGGCGACCGCGCCGAGGAAGACGGAGAGGAACGCCGCCCTCGGCACGCACTCGTTGATCCCGCGCATCGCCGTGACGAACTCGGCGTCCGCCAGCCGGGCGAGCGCGGGCATGATCCCGGTCAGGAAGATCAGCATGAATCCGGCGTAGAGGCCGGTGGAGACGACGGCGAGGGCGAGGAGGAGGGTGGGCATGCGGTCATTCTGGCCGCCACCAGCCCCCTTTGTGATCCGTACGCGTCAATCCGGGAGCCGGGCGGCACGTCGGACGCCCGGGCAGGGACGCCCCGGCCAGGGGCGACCGGGCAGGGACGACCCGGCCAGGGGTAACCGCGCAGGGGCGACCCGGCCGGGCGACAATCGCCCGCGATCGCCCGCGTCCCGCCCGGCGCGTCAGCCGCGCGTCAGCCGCGCGTCAGCCGTACGCGTCACCCGATGCGACGGTTGTGCGGTTCCGACGCCGCCCCCGTTCCGTACGGACCGAACTCCCGGCCGGGCGGCCCCGCGTCCGTGGTAGGAGACCGTTTCCGGCTGCGCCGGGTGCTCACGGACCGCACGGCGGCCCGCCATCTACCTTGCTCCGCAAGGCACTTGACCCCGAGAACGGCACGCCGCCGGGAAGGGACGGCGGAGCGGGGGAAGAGGGGTTCCCACCGCGACGGCCGGGGCCCCCGTGGCATGGATTCGCCATCCTCCCCAACAGGGGTTGTCACCGTGTGCAGTCACATGCGTACATGGAGTGGACATCGATCGACGGGGGAGGTCACCGGTGGCAGAGAGCGCGGGCTCCGTGACACTCGCCCGTTCGGCGATGAACCGGGCCACGGCCGAGGGGCAGCGGCCCGCGGGACGGCCGGTCCGGGGCGCGCGGCGCATCAGTGCCGCGCTCGCCGGACTGGCCGCTTCCACCCGGCACGAACTGCTGACCTTCGACGACCCGGTGGCGTCCACCGCGTACGCGATCCCCGAACCGTTCCTGGAGCTGGCGGCGGCGTGCATGCGGTCCGCGGCGGAGCGGGCCGACGAGGTGAGGCGAATCGTTCCGCGACACGCCCTGCCCCGGCTCGAAGGAGGGCCCCGGCTTCCCGGGCGGGCCCGTCTGCTGGAGTCGATCCCGTTCAAGATGATCCTGGTCGACCGGACGGTGGCGGCGATCCCGCTCGATCTGGAACTGCTCTACAACGGCCTGCTGCTGATCCGTGACCCGGTGGTGGTGCGGGCCCTCGTCCGGGTCCACCGCGTCTGCTGGTCGATGGCCGAAGAACCGTCGTCCCCGGTGCCGTCCCCGTCCCCGCCGCCGGACGACCTGCCGCCCCAGCTCCGCCCGGTGCTCGACGCCCTCCTGTCGGGGCTCACGGACGAGGCGGCGGCGACCCGGCTCGGCATGTCCGCGCGGACGTACAGCCGGCGGGTGGGCGAGCTGATGGCGGCCCTCGGCACGACGAGCCGCTTCCGCGCGGGCGCGGAAGCGGCCCGGAGAGGGTGGCTGTGACGGCCCTTCGAGCCGTCGGGCCTTCACGCCCCGGGCCTTCGCGTCCCCGGCCCCTCGGACCTTCACGACCCGGGGTCTTCGGACCGGGCTCCGGACCGGGCCCTACGACACGATGTCCTTGCGGGCGAAGCCCCGGAAGGCGAGGGCGAAGAGGACCAGGGCGTACGTCAGGGAGACCGCCGCGCCCTTCACCATGCCGCCCCACTCCGGCTGGGGCTGGAGCGCGTCGATCCAGGCGAACTGCCAGTGCGCGGGCAGGAACTCGCGCCAGTCGCCGAGCGCGGTGACGGCGTCCAGGACGTTGCCCACGACGGTCAGGCCGACGGCGCCTCCCACCGCGCCGAGCGGGGCGTCGGTGCGGGTGGACAGCCAGAAGGCGAGCCCGGCCGTGACCAGTTGGGAGGCGAGGACGAAGGCCACGGCGACGGCGATCCTGAGCAGCGCGTCACCGGCGGGCACCGCGCCGCCGGTCGGCAGCCGGAGCGGTCCCCAGCCGTAGGCGACCGTGCCCGCCGCCAGGGCCACCAGCGGGAGGAGGACCATCGCGGCGGCGCTGTAGCCGAGGGCGACCGCCAGTTTGGAGGCGAGCAGCCGGGACCGGGGCACGGGCGCGGCGAGGAGGTAGCGCAGGGAGGACCAGCTCGCCTCGGAGGCGACGGTGTCCCCGCAGAACAGCGCCACGGGGATGACGAGGAGGAAACCCGCCGAGACGAAGAGGCAGGTGGCCGCGAAGTTGGCGCCCGAGGCCGTCGCCGTGTCCATCAGGGTGACGCGGCCGGCGCGGCCGTCGTCCCCGGGTCCGCCGATCGCGAAGGCCGCGATCAGGACGAACGGCAGGGCGGCCAGGACCGCGCCCATCACCAGGGTGCGGCGCCGCTTCCACTGGCGCAGGGCCTCGACGCGCAGGGGCAGGGTGCGTCCGGGCCGGTAACCGGGGGCGGACTCCGCCGCGCCGGCGGGGCTCCCGGACGGCGGGGCGCTGGGGACGGTGCTGCTCATGCGGCTCCTCCTCCGATCAGGGTCAGGAACGCGTCTTCGAGGCGCCGGTGCGGACCGACCCCGGTCACCGGCACCTCCAGCCGGACGAGTTCGGTGATGAGGGCGGTCGCGTCGGCGCCGTCGAGGCGGACCAGGAGTCCGCCGTCGGTGCGGACGGCCGAGCCGACGCCGGGCAGGGCCCCGACCTTCTCGACCAGGGCGTCGGGGACGGGGGCGCCGTCCGGTCCGTCCTCCGCGAGGGTCACGAGGAGGGTGTCCCCGGAGCCGGTGATCTCCGCGACCGGCCCGGCCTGCACCAGTCGCCCCCGGTCCATGACGACGAGGTGGGTGCAGGACTGCTCGACCTCGGCCAGGAGGTGGCTGGAGACGATGACGGTACGGCCCCCGGCCGCGTACCGGATCATCACCTCCCGCATCTCGCGGATCTGCGGCGGGTCGAGTCCGTTGGTCGGTTCGTCCAGGATCAGCAGGTCCGGCAGGCCGAGCATGGCCTGGGCGAGGGCGAGCCGCTGCCGCATGCCCTGCGAGTAGGTCCGCACGGCGCGTTCCAGGGCGCCGCCCAGGTTCGCGATCCGCAGCGCCTCGTCGACGTGGGCGTCCCCGGCGGGACGGCCGGTGGCCTTCCAGTACAGGTCGAGGTTCTCCCGGCCCGACAGGTGCGGCAGGAAGCCCGCGCCCTCGACGAAGGCGCCGACGCGGGAGAGGACCGGGGCGCCGGGACGGATCGCCTGGCCGAAGACCCGGATCTCGCCCTCGTCGGGGGTGATGAGGCCCATCAGCATGCGCAGGGTGGTGGTCTTGCCGGCGCCGTTCGGGCCGAGGAGGCCGAGGACCTGTCCCCGCTCGACGCGGAAGGAGAGGTCCTCGACGCTGTACCGCTCACCGCCCTTGTACTTCTTCGACAGGCCGGTGATCCGGAGCGGTACGGCGGCGAGTTCCGGATCGGGCGCGGGGGCGGCGGTCCTGCGGCGGGCCGTGAGCAGCAGGGCGGCGGCGACCGCGAGGCCGATCGCCGGGAGGCCCCACACCCACCACGGCAGGGCGGCGGCCCGGGTGGTGAGGCCGGGCGCGGTGGGGACGGCGAGCGGCCCCTCGACGGCGACGGTGTACGCGGCCGGGGCGGCCGGGGAGGCGTAGCCGAGGTCGGTGGCGGCGACGACGAGGCGCAGCCGGTGCCCGGCCTCCACCTCGTGGTCGATCGCGGGCAGCGTCAGGGTGGTCTCGCGGCCCGCGCCGGCGTCCTCGACGCGGACGGGGGCGACGAGCTGGGCGGGCAGCACCTGGTGCCGCCCGTCGGGACCGACGTCGTACACCTTGGCGAAGAGCACGGCGGAGCCGTCCTCGGCGGTCGAGGCGACCTTGACGCGGACGGTCGGCGTGCCGGTGATCCGGACCATCTCCGTCTGCGGCGCCGTGTCGAAGCGGGCGTGCTGGCCGGGGAAGTCGAGGGAGAGGCCGACGCCGACGGAGGAGAGGCCGGAGAGTCCGCCGCCGAGACCGGGGACGGCCGAGACGGCGGGCGGCGCGGCGCCCGGCGGGTTGGCGAAGGTCTGCGGCCTCCCGCCGAGGGGGAGGTTCATGGGGGCGGAGGCGAGTCCCGGGTAGCGGTCGGCGGTCGCGGCGCGCAGGGTGGCCCGGCCGTCGGTGGAGTCGACGCCGCCCGTGCGGCTGACGCGGAAGGCGGGGCCGGTGTCCGCGGAGGCGTCCCGCTTCAGCCAGCGGTCGAACCAGGCGCCGATCCGCCGTTCGACGCGCCCGGTCTCGCCGTCGCCGCCGTCGTGGCCCCCGGCGATCCAGTCGACGGCGACGGGGGCGCCGTTGGCGGTGAGGGCGCGGGCCATGGCGTCGGACTGGGCCAGGGTGAAGAGGGAGTCGGTCTGTCCCTGGACCAGGAGGGCGGGCACCTTGATGCGGGAACCGACGGCGGAGGGGCTGCGGGCTTCGAGGAGCGCGCGGGCGGCGGCGTCGGGCTTCCCGGAGACGGCGACGCGCTGGTAGAGGGAGCAGAGCTCGGCGGTGAACCGCCCGCAGGCGGCGGGCTTTCCGGGAGCGGGGGCCTTTCCGGCCCCGGAGGCCGGGGCCTCCCCCGACCCGGTGCCGGAACCGGTACCGGGGCCCGGGGCCTCCCCCGGCCCGGTGCCGGTTCCGGCATCGGGGTCCGTGCCGGTCCGGCCGGCGGCTCCGGCCCCCGCCCCGTTCCCGGAGGAGAAGAAGATCCCGGCCCAGAGCTTCTTGAAGACGCCGTTCGGGAAGAGGGCGTCGGCGAGGTTCCAGTACGTGATCCGGGGGGCGATCGCGTCCACGCGCGGGTCGTGCCCGGCGGCGAGGAGGGAGATCGCGCCGCCGTAGGAGGCGCCGGTGACGCCGACGCGCGGGTCACCGGCCTTGTCGAGCAGGACTTCGGGGCGGGCGGCGAGCCAGTCGATCAGCCGGCTGACGTCCCTGACCTCGTGTGCGGGGTCGTTGAGCCCGATCTCGCCGGTCGAGGCGCCGAACCCCCGGGCGGACCAGGTGAGAACGGCGTATCCGTCCCGGGCCAGCCCCTCGGCCTGGGCGCGGACGTCCTCCTTGGAGCCGCCGAAACCGTGCCCGAGGAGGACGGCGGGCCTGCGCCCGTCCCCGTCGCCGGTGAAGTACGAGGTGTCGAGCCGTACGCCGTCGCCGTCGAGCGTCCGGTCCGCGCGGTGCACGGGCGGTGGATCGTCCGAGGCGACGGCGGTCCAGGTGCCGGCACCCGCGAGGACGGTGAGCACGGCGGTGACCGCGGCCCACCGGGGAAGTCGGAGTCGCATGCCGCCGAGCCTAGGCGGTGCCCGGCGGAACGCGGCCGGGGCCCGGGGCCCGGCACGGGCGCCCCGCCGGAACGCCCGGCTTCCCGCGCCTCCCGCGCGGTCGCGGCACGGCGGCGGCCCCGGAGCGCGGTGCGCCCCGGGGCCGTCGCCCGTCGTCGTCCGTCCGCGTCGTCAGTGGTTGCGCGGGAAGCCCAGGTCGACGCCGGCCGGGGCCTCGGAGGGGTCGGGCCAGCGGGTGGTGACGACCTTGCCGCGGGTGTAGAAGTGCACGCCGTCGTTGCCGTAGACGTGGTGGTCGCCGAAGAGCGAGTCCTTCCAGCCGCCGAAGGAGTGGTAGCCCACCGGCACCGGGATCGGGACGTTGACGCCGACCATGCCGGCCTCGACCTCCAGCTGGAAGCGGCGGGCCGCGCCGCCGTCGCGGGTGAAGATCGCGGTGCCGTTGCCGAACGGCGAGGCGTTGATGAGGGCGAGGCCCTCCTCGTACGTCCCGGCGCGCAGCACGCAGAGCACCGGGCCGAAGATCTCGTCCCGGTAGGCCTTGGCCGTGGTCGGCACGTGGTCCAGGAGGGACAGGCCGATCCAGTGGCCGTCCTCGTGGCCCTCGACGGTGTACCCGGTGCCGTCGAGGACGACCTCGCAGCCCTCGTCCGCCGCGCCCCGGACGTAGGAGGCCACCTTGTCGCGGTGGGCGGCCGTGATGAGCGGGCCCATCTCGGAGGCCGGGTCGGTGCCGGGACCGATCTTGATCTTCTCGGCGCGCTCGCGGATCTTCTCGACCAGCTCGTCGCCGACGGAGCCGACGGCGACGACCGCCGAGATCGCCATGCAGCGCTCGCCCGCGGAGCCGTACGCCGCCGAGACGGCCGCGTCGGCCGCCGCGTCGAGGTCGGCGTCCGGGAGGACCAGCATGTGGTTCTTCGCGCCGCCGAGCGCCTGGACGCGCTTGCCGTTGGCGGAGGCGGTGGTGTGGATGTGCCGGGCGATCGGGGTCGAGCCGACGAAGGACACGGCGGAGACGTCCGGGTGCTCCAGGAGCCGGTCCACGGCCGTCCGGTCGCCCTGCAGGACGTTGAAGACGCCGTCCGGGAGGCCCGCCTCGGCGAGGAGTTCCGCGATCCTCAGGGACGGGGAGGGGTCCTTCTCGCTCGGCTTGAGGACGAAGGTGTTGCCGGTCGCGATGGCGATCGGGAACATCCACATCGGCACCATGGCCGGGAAGTTGAAGGGCGTGATGCCGGCGACGACGCCGACGGGCTGGCGGATCGACGCCACGTCCACGCGGTTCGACACCTGCGTGGAGAGCTCGCCCTTGAGCTGGGTGGTGATGCCGCAGGCCAGGTCGACGATCTCCAGGCCGCGGGCGACCTCGCCGAGCGCGTCCGAGTGCACCTTGCCGTGCTCGGCGACGATCAGTGCGGCGATGTCGTCGCGGTGGGCGTCGAGCAGCGCGCGGAACCTGAAGAGGATCGTGGTGCGCTGGGCCAGGGAGGAGGTGCCCCAGGTGGCGAAGGCGGCCTTGGCGGCGGCCACCGCCGCGTCGGTCTCCTCGACGGAGGCGAGCGCGACCCGGGTGGTCACGGCGCCGGTGGCCGGGTCGGTGACCGGCCCCCAGTTGCCCGACGTGCCCTCGACGGCCCTGCCGCCGATCCAGTGGCCGACGGTCTTGACGGTGTGCGTCATGACGAGATGCTCCTTCAGAGATGGCGGCGCCGGGCGGCGGCGTGCCGGTCGTACTCCTCCCGGGCCTTGACCGCCGACGGGCGGGTCGAGGTCTCGGCCACGGGCACATCCCACCACGCCCGGGCGGAGGGCGGGCCCGACACTGTGTCTGCCGTTTCGGTCTCGACGTAGACACATGTGGGGACCGTCGCGGCCCGCGCGTCCGCGAGGGCCTGCCGCAGGTCACGCACGGTGCGGGGGCGCAGCACCCGCATGCCGAGGGAGGCCGCGTTGGCGCCGAGGTCGACGGGGAGCGGCGGTCCGGTGAAGCCGCCGTCCGCGTCCCGGTACCGGTAGTCGGTGCCGTACCGCTCGGCGCCGACCGCCTCCGAGAGGCCGCCGATGGAGGCGTAGCCGTGGTTCTGGAGGACGACCAGCCTCAGCGGGAGGCGTTCCTGCACGGCGGTGACGATCTCGGTGGGGTTCATCAGGTACGTCCCGTCGCCGACGAGCGCCCAGACGGGCCGGCCGGGGGCGGCGAGGAGGACGCCGATCGCGGCGGGGATCTCGTATCCCATGCAGGAGTAGCCGTACTCGACGTGGTACTGGTCGGACGACCGGGTCCGCCACAGCCGGTGGAGGTCGCCGGGGAGCGAGCCGGCGGCGTTGACCAGGATGTCGCTCCCGTCCACCAGGGTGTCGAGCACGCCGAGGACCTGGGCCTGGGTGGGGCGGGCGTCCTCGTCGGGGACGGCGTAGGCGGCGTCGACGTGCTCCTGCCACTCCCGCTTGGAGAAGATCCACTGCGACATGTCCTGCCGGTGGCCGCCGAGCGCCCCGGTGAGGGCGGTCAGGCCCTCGCGGGCGTCGGCGACGAGCGGCAGCGCGTTCTGCTTGTGGGCGTCGAAGGCGGTGATGTTGAGGTTGAGGAAACGGGTGCCCGCCGGGAAGAGGGTGCCGGAGGCGGTGGTGAAGTCGGTGTAGCGGGTGCCGACGCCGATGACCAGGTCGCTGGTGCGGGCCAGGGCGTTGCCGGTGGAGCTGCCCGTGTGGCCGACGCCGCCGGCCTCGCAGGGGTGGTCGTACGGCAGGACGCCCTTGCCGGCCTGGGTGGTGACGACGGGGATGCCGGTGCTTTCGGCGAAGGCGCGCAGGGCGTCCTCGGCGCCGCTGAACCGCACTCCGCCGCCCGCGACGACCAGCGGGCGGACGGCGGACCTCACCGCCCGTGCGGCCGCGTCGAGTTCGGCCGTGTCGGGGCGGGGGCGGCGGACGTGCCAGGTCCGGTCGGCGAAGAACTCCTCGGGCCAGTCGTACGCCTCCGCCTGGACGTCCTGGGGCAGGGCGAGGGTCACGGCGCCGGTCGCGGCGGGGTCGGCCAGGACCCGTACGGCTTCGAGGGCGGCCGGGACCAGGGCCTCGGGGCGGGTGATCCGGTCGAAGTACACCGAGACGGGGCGCAGGCAGTCGTTGACCGACACGTCCCCCGCGCGGGGAAGTTGCAGCTGCTGGAGGACGGGGTCGGCGGGGCGGCCGGCGAAGGTGTCGCCGGGGAGGAGCAGGACCGGCAGGTGGTTGATCGTGGCGAGGGCGGCGCCGGTGACGAGGTTGGTGGCGCCGGGGCCGATGGAGGTCGTGACGGCGTGCGCGGAGAGCCGGTTGGACTGCCGGGCGTAGCCGACGGCGGCGTGCACCGTGGCCTGCTCGTTGCGGCCCTGGTGGAAGGGCATGCGCGGGGCGTTCTCGACCAGGGCCTGGCCGATCCCGGCCACGTTGCCGTGGCCGAAGACGCCCCAGGTGGCGGCGATCAGGCGGTGCCGTTCGCCGTCGCGTTCCGCGTACTGGGCGGCGAGGAAGCGGACGAGGGCCTGGGCGACGGTGAGTCTCATGCGTACCCCTCCGGGTGCTCCGGGTGGAAGCGGATCTTCCACTCCCGTTCGGGCCCGGGGCCCGCCATGACGTTGAGGTAGTAGAGGTCGTGGCCCGGCTGGGCGACCGAGGGGCCGTGCCAGCCGTCGGGGACGAGGACGGCGTCGCCGTCGCGGACCTCGGCGAGCAGGTCCGCGCCGCCGGGCCGGGAGGGGGAGATCCGCTGGTAGGCGAGGCCGTGCGAGCCGGCGACCTCGTAGTAGTAGATCTCCTCCAGGACCGACTCGGCGCCGGGGAGGTGCTCGTCGTGCTTGTGCGGCGGATAGGAGGACCAGTTGCCGCCGGGCGTGACGACCTCGACGGCGATGAGCCGGTCGCAGGCGAAGACGTCGGCGGAGGCGAAGTTCCGCACCTCGCGGGCGCGGTTGCCGCCGCCCCGGGTCTCGACGGGAACCTCCGGCGCGGGGCCGTAGCGGGCGGGGAGTCGTCGCTCGCACTTCGCTCCTGCCAAAGCGAAGCGGCCTCCCGCGCCGGAGGCGATCTGGGCGTGGGCGTCACGCGGTACGTAGGCGAAGTCGCTCGCCCCGTCGAACACGCCCGCGCGGCCCCGGAGTTCGAAGGTCTCCCCGTCGACGCGCACGCTACAGGCACCGGCGAGGGGAAGCACCGTCCATTCGGAATCCCCACTCCCGAAGGAGTGGCTCTCCCCCGGTCCGAGGACGAGGACCCGGAGCGCGGAGTACGTCCATCCGGCGCGCCCGGGGTCGATGTCCACCGCGTACGGGCCCCGGGCGGCGGTCCCGGCGGGAAGGTGGAGGGCGGCGGGGCGCTCGGGGGCGGAGGGGTGCTCGGAGACGGAGGGACGCTCGGGGGCGGAGGGCCCCTCCGGGACGGAGGGGCGTTCGGGGTGCGGGCTCGTGCCGGACATCCCTTCCCCCTACCCCTTCTCCGGGATCGTGCCCGTGCCCCGGGCCAGCGCCTCCGCGATCTCCGCCGGGTCCGGCATCGCGGAGGAACAGGCCAGCCGGCCCGCGACGATCGCCCCGGCGGCGTTGGCGCGGCGCAGGGTCCGTTCCAGGTCCCCGCCGGCGAGGAGGCCGTCGACGAGCGCCCCGCCGAACGCGTCGCCCGCCCCCAGGCCGTTGACGACCTCCACCGGCAGCGGCGGCACCTCGGCGCGGGTCCCGTCGGCGGCGAGCGCGAGGACGCCCTTCGGGCCCCGTTTGACGACGGCCAGCCGGACGGTGCCGCCGGGGGAGGCGAGCAGGGCGCGGGCGGCGGCCTCCGGGTCCCGCTCCCCCGTCGCGACCTCGCACTCGTCGGGGTTGCCGACGGCGACGGTGGCGTGGCGCAGGGCCTCGGCGTAGTACGGGCGGGCCTCCGCCGGGTCGGTCCAGAACGCCGGCCGCCAGTCCAGGTCGAGGACGGTCGTCCCCCGGCCGGACCTGGCCCGCAGGGCCTCCAGGGTCGCGCCGCGGCTCGGCTCGGCGCACAGGCCGGTGCCGGTGGCCCAGAAGACCCGGGCGGCCCGGATCGCGTCGAGGTCCAGTTCGTGCGGGTGGATCTCCAGGTCCGGGGCCTTGGGCAGCCGGTAGAAGTGGAGGGGGAAGTCGTCGGGCGGGAAGACCTCGCAGAAGGTGAGGGGGGTGGGGTACGCGGCGACCTCGGTCACCCAGCGGGCGTCCACGCCGAACTCCCCGAGCGCCCGGCGCAGGAAGGTGCCGAAGGGGTCGGCGCCGGTGCGGGAGACGAGCGCGACGCGGCGGCCGAGCCGGGCGGCGGCGACGGCGACATTGGCCGGGGAGCCGCCGAGGAACCTGCCGAAGGTCTCGACCCGGTCGAGCCCGACCCCCGCCCGGAGCGGGTACAGGTCCACGCCGAGGCGCCCCATGGTGATCAGGTCGTACGGTTCGGTCTCCACGCGTCACCTTCCGCCTCGGGCCCGCCCCAGGTCCGACCGTCCGGTCTAACCGTCCACCGGGAGGCGTGTCAACGACATGTTCGGACATCCGAACGACCGGACCGATCGCGCCACGCCCGGCGCTCCTCCCGCTCCCCGGCGCGCGGGCTCCCCCGGACGGCGCGCGCGTACCGCCGGCGCATACCCTCCCGGACCGTGACGGCACGCGCGGACACGCCGGAGTCGTACCGCTCCGCTTCTGTCACGTTCCTCTCTCTTCCGTCACCCGTGTCTCCGTTGCGCGGGTTTCCCGTCACGGGTGCCCGACAACCGCTCTCCTCCCGTCCGAGGGGACCGCCGCGAGGGGCAGGGGGCCTGTGATCACCGACGCCCGCCCGCAGCGCCCCCGAACGGCACCCCGCCGCCGCTGCGCGGTGCGCGGGGAGGCTCCAGGCATGACGGACAGAAGACTCTGGTCGTACAAGGACATCGCGGCGCACATCCAGGTGCGGCCGGACACGGTCCGCTCCTGCCGGAAGTACGGGCTGCTCCTGCCGCCCGACCACGTCGAGTCGGGCAGGCCCTTCTGGTACGCGGGCACGATCCGCGCCTGGGTCGCGAGCCGGCCGGGCAACCGGGCCCGGCGCGACTGATCCCGTCCCGAGTGGAATTCATACCCCCTAGGGGTATAACCTGATCCGGTACGGCCCGAACCCCCAGAAGGAGCAGCGCCATGGCCGCAGAGACGAAGAACGAAGTCACCACCGTCTACCAGGTCAAGGGGATGACCT
Organism: Streptomyces sp. NPDC041191; assembly: GCF_055591945.1. Lineage (NCBI taxonomy): Bacteria > Bacillati > Actinomycetota > Actinomycetes > Kitasatosporales > Streptomycetaceae > Streptomyces > Streptomyces sp. NPDC041191. The sequence continues at coordinate 256,809 of NZ_JBVIZC010000005.1, forward strand.
GCGGGCACTGCGAGGGCGCCGTCTCCGCCGAGATCTCCGCCCTCCCCGGCGTCACCTCCGTCACGGCCGTCGCCGCGACCGGCGAGGTCACCGTCGTCTCCGGCGCGCCGCTCGACCGCGAGGCCGTGGGCGCCGCCGTGGACGAGGCCGGTTACGAGCTGGTCTGACCGTCCGGGCGCGAACACCGCGCGGGGCCGTACACCGTCGTCCGGGTGCGGCCCCGTTCCCGTAGGGGCCCTCGGGGGAGGCGCCCCGGCATCCGCGACCGCCGCACCGGCAGGCGCACGGACGGCCGGATCGCCCGCTCCGCGACGGGCGCGGGGCGCGACGGCCCTTTCGTCCGCCTTCGTCGCGTCCTGCGGCTCACGACCCCGGTGGTTCACGCGAATTCATCTCGGTGTGACGCACAGAACCTTCACACCGAGATCTAGATCACAGATATTGTGGGGTAACCATCTGGGCTGTTCGTGGGTCTAAGTGGACGACGCCGAAGAACGTCTTGGGGGACGTTCGTGGGATGTCTTGGGGGACGTTCCAGGCAAGCGTCGGCCGGGGCACGTGCACCGGGGAGCTTTGAGCGGCCCTCCCGTACGTACCCCGGCGGACCGCGTCGCGCCCGACCGCGCGGCCTCCGGCCGACGCCGGCAGACGCCCGGCCCGGATCCCGTGGGGGGAATCCGCACCGGGGATATGGAAAGCGCCCCGCTCGCCGACCCGTGGGGGGATCGGCGGCGGGGCGCTTTCTCTTTCGCTTCCGCGAGGCTGCCGGGGCTACCGGACGGCCGGTGCCACCGGACCACCGGGGACCACCGGCCTACCGAGGACTACCGGGGACCGCCGGACTAGCGGCCCTCGACCGGCACGAAGTCGCGCAGGACCTCGCCCGTGTAGATCTGGCGCGGGCGGCCGATGCGGGAACCCGGCTCCTTGATCATCTCGTGCCACTGGGCGATCCAGCCGGGAAGGCGGCCGAGCGCGAAGAGCACGGTGAACATCTCGGTCGGGAAGCCCATGGCGCGGTAGATCAGGCCCGTGTAGAAGTCCACGTTCGGGTAGAGGTTGCGCGAGACGAAGTACTCGTCGGAGAGCGCGTGCTCCTCCAGCTTGAGCGCGATGTCCAGCAGCTCGTCGGACTTGCCGAGCGCCGAGAGGACGTCGTGCGCCGCCGCCTTGATGATCTTGGCGCGCGGGTCGAAGGACTTGTACACCCGGTGGCCGAAGCCCATCAGGCGGACGCCGTCCTCCTTGTTCTTCACCTTGCGGATGAAGGAGTCGACGTCGCCGCCGTTGGCCTTGATGCCTTCCAGCATCTCCAGGACCGACTGGTTGGCGCCGCCGTGCAGGGGACCCCAGAGGGCCGAGATGCCGGCGGAGATCGAGGCGAACATGTTCGCCTGCGACGAGCCGACCAGGCGCACGGTGGAGGTCGAACAGTTCTGCTCGTGGTCCGCGTGCAGGATGAGCAGCTTGTCGAGCGCCGAGACGACGACCGGGTCGAGCTCGTACTCCTGCGCCGGGACCGAGAAGGTCATGCGCAGGAAGTTCTCGACGTACCCGAGGTCGTTGCGCGGGTAGACGAACGGGTGACCGATCGACTTCTTGTACGCGTACGCCGCGATCGTCGGCAGCTTGGCCAGCAGCCGGATCGTGGAGAGGTGGCGCTGCTCCTCGTCGAACGGGTTGTGGCTGTCCTGGTAGAAGGTGGACAGCGCGGAGACCACCGAGGACAGCATCGCCATCGGGTGGGCGTCCCGCGGGAAGCCGCGGAAGAAGTTCTTGACGTCCTCGTGGACCAGCGTGTGCTGCGTGATCTCGTTCTTGAAGGTCGCCAGCTCGTCGACCTTGGGCAGCTCACCGTTGATCAGCAGGTACGCCACCTCGAGGAAGGTGGAGCGCTCGGCCAGCTGTTCGATGGGGTAGCCGCGGTACCGCAGGATGCCCTGCTCACCGTCGAGGTAGGTGATCGCGGATTTGTAGGCGGCGGTGTTGCCGTATCCGCTGTCGAGGGTGACCAGTCCGGTCTGGGCCCGGAGTTTTCCGATGTCGAAGCCCTTGTCGCCGACGGTGCTCTCGACCACCGGGTAGGTGTATTCACCGTCCGCGTACCGCAGTACTACAGAGTTGTCGCTCACGTCATCCCTCACCGACGTAGTGCCTCTTCTTCGAGGTGCCCTGACTGTCTCTACCATCCCCCATTTGGCTCAGGAGAGTGCACTCGGGGTCGACCATTGGGCCAATCGGCGGCACTCAGTGCCGCCAACCTTCATATCCTGCCCCGTTCGCCCCGGTTCCGGTACCCCTCCGTGATCTTTCACACGAGGGCGGGTCCTGTGAGCCGGTGGGCGAGTGCGGTAAAGCGGCGGCCCGCCGAGACCGTCCGCACCGCCTGGGCGATCGCCCGGCGGGACCCGACGAGGACGACCAGCTTCCGGGCCCGGGTGACGGCCGTGTAGAGCAGGTTCCGCTGGAGCATCATCCAGGCGCTCGTGGTGACCGGGATGACCACCGCCGGGTACTCGCTGCCCTGCGAGCGGTGGATGGTGACCGCGTACGCGTGGGCCAGCTCGTCCAGCTCGTCGAAGTCGTACGGCACCTCCTCGTCCTCGTCCGTCCGCACGGTCAGGCGCTGCTCGACGAGGTCCAGGGCGGTGACGACGCCGACGGTGCCGTTGAAGACCCCGTTCTCCCCCTTGTCGTAGTTGTTCCTGATCTGGGTGACCTTGTCGCCGACGCGGAAGACACGGCCGCCGAACCGCTTCTCCGGGAGGTCGGGGCGGGCCGGGGTGATGGCCTGCTGGAGGAGGCCGTTGAGCGCGCCCGCGCCCGCCGGGCCCCGGTGCATGGGGGCGAGGACCTGCACGTCCCGGCGGGGGTCGAGGCCGAACCTGGCCGGGATGCGGCGGGCCGCGACCTCCACGGCCACCCGGGCCGCGTCCTCGGTCTCCTCCTCCGCGAAGAGGAAGAAGTCGGGCAGGCCCTCGGTGCGCGGGGGCGTGCCGGCGTTGATCCGGTGCGCGTTGGTGACCACGCCGGACTGCTGGGCCTGCCGGAAGATCCGGGTCAGCCGGACGGCCGGCACGGGGCTGCCGGGAGCGAGCAGGTCGCCCAGGACCTCGCCCGCGCCGACCGAGGGAAGCTGGTCCACGTCCCCCACGAGCAGCAGGTGGGCGCCCGGAGCCACCGCCTTGACCAGCTTGTTCGCCAGGAGCAGGTCGAGCATGGACGCCTCGTCCACGACGACCAGGTCCGCGTCCAGGGGCCGGTCCCGGTCGTAGGCGGCGTCCCCGCCGGGCTTGAGCTCCAGGAGCCGGTGGACGGTGGACGCCTCGGCGCCGGTCAGCTCCGCGAGCCGCTTGGCGGCCCGCCCGGTGGGGGCGGCGAGCACCACCTTGGCCTTCTTGGCACGGGCCAGCTCCACGATGGAGCGGACCGTGAAGGACTTGCCGCAGCCGGGGCCGCCGGTCAGGACCGCGACCTTGCGGGTCAGGGCGAGCCGTACGGCCTCCTCCTGCTCGGGCGCGAGCGAGGCCCCGGTACGGGTCGCGAGCCAGGCCAGGGCCTTGTCCCAGGGCACGTCCCGGAAGGCGGGCATCCGGTCCTCCTCGGCCCGCAGCAGCCGCCGGAGCTGCCCGGCGAGGGACAGCTCGGCCCGGTGGAAGGGGATCAGGTACACGGCGGTGACGGGCGTCCCCTCGGGGCCGGGCACGGTCTCCCGCACGACCCCCTCGGGGTCCTCGGCCAGCTCGCCCAGGCACTCGATGACAAGGCCGGTGTCCACCTGGAGGAGCTTCACCGAGTCGGCGATCAGCCGCTCCTCGGGCAGGAAGCAGTGCCCCTGGTCGCCGGACTGCGACAGGGCGTACTGGAGGCCGGCCTTCACCCGGTCGGGACTGTCGTGCGGGATGCCGACGGCCTGCGCGATCCGGTCGGCGGTGAGGAAGCCGATGCCCCACACGTCGGCGGCGAGCCGGTACGGCCGGTTCCTCACGACGGAGATCGAGGCGTCCCCGTACTGCTTGTAGATCCGCACCGCGACCGAGGTGGAGACGCCGACCTCCTGGAGGAAGACCATCACCTCCTTGATCGCCTTCTGCTCCTCCCAGGCGGCGGTGATGTTCCTGGTCCGCTTGGGCCCGAGCCCCGGGACCTCGATCAGCCGGCCCGGGGCCTCTTCGAGGATGTCGAGGGTGTCGAGCCCGAAGTGCCGGGTGATGCGGTCGGCGAAGACGGGGCCGATGCCCTTGACCAGGCCGGAGCCGAGGTAGCGGCGGATGCCCTGGACGGTGGCGGGCAGGACGGTCGTGTAGTTCTCGACGGTGAACTGCCTGCCGTACTGCGGGTGGGAGCCCCAGCGGCCCTCCATCCGCAGCGACTCCCCCGGCTGGGCGCCGAGCAGCGCGCCGACGACCGTGAGGAGGTCCCCGGCGCCGCGCCCGGTGTCGACCCGGGCGACCGTGTACCCCGTCTCCTCGTTGGCGTAGGTGATCCGCTCCAGGACCCCTTCGACCACTGCCGGACCGCGGCCTTCGTCGGCCCCTTTGTTGGACATGCGACGACCGTAGCGAAGGGGACGGACAGTGCGGGCGGCGGCGGGGGACACCGGCTCCGGATGCCGGCCGGAGGTGCCGAACGTAGCGTTTCCGGCATGAGCGAACCTTCCTTCCGGGACGACGTCCTGAACGAACTCGGCCCCGACCGGCTCCACGAGATCGCCGGGCTGCTCGGTACGGACGCCGCCGGGGCGCAGGAAATCGTGGGCGGCTCGGTCGCGGAGCTGTCCGGCGAACTGCGGCGGGCCGCGGCCGAGCCCGGCAGCGCGGACGAGGTGCGCGCCGCCGTGGACGAGGTGGCCTCGCCCGAGCCGCCCCTGCGGGGCGTCGCCGCGCTCGGCGGGCTGATGAGCGGCGGCCTGATGGCCGGGGTGCTCACCAGGCTGGCGAAGCCTGCGGCGAACGCCGTCGCGAAACGCACCGGCATCCCGCCGGCCACGGCGCACCGCGCGGTCGAACTCCTCGTCCCGGCCGTCCTGGCGGTCCTCACCCGGCGCGCGGGGAAGCGCGGCGCGACGGGCGGCCTCGGCGGCCTGCTGGGCGGCGGGACGAAGGGATGACCGGCGGCGGGGTCCCCGCCGGGTCCCGGGGCGGGGGCCTCAGACCGCCAGGAAGTCCTCCAGCGTCTCCTCCAGGACCTCCACCCCGTCGCGGGCCCACAGGTCGTCGTTGAAGAGTTCGACCTCCACCGGGCCCGTGTACCCGGCCCGCTCCATCAGGCCGGCCCAGGCCCGGAGGTCGATGGCGCCCGTGCCCAGCCGGCCCCGGCCGTTGAGGACCCCGGCGGGCAGCGGGGTCGTCCAGTCCGCGAGCTGGAAGGCGTGCAGGCGGCCCGCCGCGCCCGCCCGTTCCACCGCCGCCGGGGCCCGGTCGTCCCACCAGAGGTGGTACGTGTCGACCACCACGCCCACCCGGTCGGCGGGGAACCGTTCCGCGATGTCCAGGGCCTGGTCGAGGGTGGAGACGGCGCAGCGGTCGGAGGCGTACATCGGGTGCAGCGGCTCGACGGCGAGGCGCACGCCCCGTTCCGCCGCGTACGGGGCGAGCGCGCCGATCGCGTCGGCGATGCGGGCGCGGGCGGAGGGGAGGTCCGGGAAGGCGGGGGTCAGACCGCCGGAGACCAGGACCAGGGTGCCGGTGCCGAGCGCCACGGCCTCGTCGACCGCCGCGCGGTTGGCCGCCTCCCAGCCGTCCGAGGTGAAGAAGCCGCCCCGGCAGAGGGTGGTGACCTCCAGGCCCGCCTCCCGCACGAGGCGGGCCGCCGCCTCCACGCCGTACTCCCGGACGGGTTCGCGCCAGAGGCCGACGCCCGGGACGCCGAGCCGGACGCACTGCGCGACCAGTTCGGGCAGGGAGAGCTGCTTGACCGTCATCTGGTTGACGCTGAGCCGGTCGAGGTTCACTGCGGGACTCCGTGGACCGTGAGGAGGGACCTCATGCGGGACTCCGCCAGGGACGGGTCGGGGAACAGGCCGAGGCCGTCGGCCAGTTCGTACGCGCGCGCGAGGTGCGGGAGGGAGCGTGCGGACTGCAGGCCGCCGACCATCGTGAAGTGGTCCTGGTGGCCGGCGAGCCAGGCGAGGAGGACGACGCCCGTCTTGTAGAAGCGGGTCGGCGGGTGGAAGAGATGGCGGGAGAGCGCGACCGTGGGGTCGAGGAGCTTCCGGAAGGCCGCCGTGTCGCCCGTGTCGAGGGTGCGGACCGCCTGCGCGGCCAGCGGGCCCAGGGGGTCGAAGATGCCGAGCAGGGCGTGGCTGAAGCCCCGGTCGTCGCCCTCGATCAGCTCCGGGTAGTGGAAGTCGTCGCCCGTGTAGCAGCGGACGCCCTCCGGGAGGCGGCGGCGCAGCGCGACCTCGCGCCGGGCGTCGAGGAGGGAGACCTTGACGCCGTCGACCTTGTCGGGGTGGGCCGCGATCACGTCGAGGAAGGTCTCCGTGGCCTCGTCCAGGTCGGCCGAGCCCCAGTAGCCCTCCAGGGCCGGGTCGAACATCGGGCCGAGCCAGTGCAGGATCACCGGCTCGCCCGCCTGGCGCAGGAGGTGGCCGTAGACGTCGAGGTAGTCGTCGGGGCCGGTCGCGGTGGCCGCGAGGGCGCGGGAGGCCATGAGGACGGCCTGGGCGCCCGCCTCCTCGGCCACCGCGAGCTGTTCCTCGTAGGCGGCGCGGATCTCGGCCGGGGTGCCGCCGGTGATCTGGTCGGTGCCGACGCCGCAGGCGATCCGTCCGCCGGCGGCGCGGGCCTCCGCGGCGCTGCGGCGGATCAGTTCGGCGGCCCCGGTCCAGTCGAGGCCCATGCCGCGCTGGGCGGTGTCCATGGCCTCCGCGACCCCGAGGCCGTGGGACCAGAGGTGGCGGCGGAAGGCGAGGGTGGCGTCCCAGTCGACGGCGGCGGGGCCGTCGGGGGTGGTGTCGGCGTACGGGTCGGCGACGACGTGCGCGGCGGAGAAGACCGTACGGGAGGCGGGCGGGGCGGCCGGGGCGAACGCGAGCGGTTCGGCGCGGGGCGCGTACTCCCGTACGCCGCCGCCGGTTCCGGGGAGCCGGATCACAGGGTCACCTCGGGGACGTCCAGGCGGCGGCCCTCGGCGGCGGAGCGCAGGCCCAGTTCGGCGAGCTGGACGCCGCGGGCACCGGCGAGGAGGTCCCAGCGGTACGGCTCGTCGAGCACCACGTGGCGCAGGAAGAGTTCCCACTGGGCCTTGAAGCCGTTGTCGAACACGGCGTTGTCGGGGACTTCCTGCCACTGGTCGCGGAAGGGTTCGGTGACGGGGACGTCGGGATTCCAGACGGGCTTCGGGGTGGCCGAGCGGTGCTGGACGCGGCAGCCGCGCAGGCCGGCGACGGCGGAGCCGTGCACACCGTCCACCTGGAACTCCACCAGTTCGTCGCGGTGGACGCGGACGGCCCAGGAGGAGTTGATCTGGGCGACGGCGCCGCCCTCCAGCTGGAAGATGCCGTACGCGGCGTCGTCGGCGGTGGCCGCGTAGGGCTTTCCGCGCTCGTCCCAGCGGCGCGGGACGTGGGTGGCGACGTGGGCGGTGACGGCGGTGACCCGGCCGAAGAGCTCGTGGAGCACGTACTCCCAGTGCGGGAACATGTCGACGACGATGCCGCCGCCGTCCTCGGCGCGGTAGTTCCAGCTGGGGCGCTGGGCGTCCTGCCAGTCGCCCTCGAAGACCCAGTAGCCGAACTCGCCGCGCACGGACAGGATCTCGCCGAAGAACCCGCCGTCGATCAGGCGCTTGAGCTTGAGCAGGCCCGGGAGGAAGAGCTTGTCCTGGACGACGCCGTGCTTGATGCCCTTCTCCCGTGCCAGGCGGGCGAGTTCGAGTGCGCCGGCGAGGTCGGCGGCGGTGGGCTTCTCGGTGTAGACGTGCTTGCCGGCGGCGATGGCCCGGGTGAGCGCGTCGACGCGGGCGGAGGTGACCTGGGCGTCGAAGTAGACGTCGATCGTGTCGTCCGCGAGGACGGCGTCGAGGTCGGTGGACCACTCGGTGAGGCCGTGGCGTTCGGCGAGGGCGCGCAGGGCGTGCTCCCGGCGGCCGACGAGGACGGGCTCGGGCCAGAGGGTGTCGCCGTTGCCGAGGTCGAGGCCGCCCTGTTCGCGCAGGGCGAGGATCGAGCGGACGAGGTGCTGGCGGTGTCCCATCCGTCCGGTGACGCCGTTCATGGCGATGCGGACTGTCCTGCGTGTCACGAAACGTTCCTCTCCGGGGTGCTCCGCGCCTCCGATCCTCGGATAGAAAGCGTTTTCCATCGGCGATGACGCTAGCCTGCCGACATCACCGCCGACAAGGGCCCCGGAGGTACGCACACGATGACCGTCACCCTGGCGGACGTGGCCGCCCGAGCACGGGTCTCCCCCGCCACCGTCTCCCGCGTCCTCAACGGCAACTACCCGGTCGCCGCCTCGACCCGCGCACGGGTGCTGCGGGCCGTGGACGAACTGGACTACGTCCTCAACGGCCCCGCGAGCTCCCTCGCCGCCGCCACCTCCGACCTGGTCGGCGTGCTCGTCAACGACATCGCCGACCCGTTCTTCGGGATCATGGCGAGCGCGGCGCAGGGCGCGATCGGGGAGAGCGCCACCGGGCGCGGCGGGGGCGGGAAGCTCGCCGTCGTCTGCAACACCGGCGGCTCCCCCGAGCGCGAACTGACCTATCTCACCCTGCTCCAGCGGCAGCGGGCCGCGGCCGTGATCCTCATGGGCGGCTCCCTGGAGGACCCGGACCACCTCGCGGCGACGGCCGGGAAACTGGCGAAGCTGACGGAGGCCGGGACGCGGATCGTGCTGTGCGGGCGGCCCCCGGCACCGGGCGACACCGGCGCGGCGGCGCTCGTCTTCGGCAACCGGGCCGGGGCGCGGCAGCTCACCGGGCACCTGCTCGGCCTCGGCCACCGGCGGATCGGGTACGTGGCGGGCCCGGCCGACCGCACCACCACCCGGCACCGCCTGGAGGGCCACCGGGAGGCGCTCGCGGCGGCCGGGGTCGCCGAGGGACCGACGGTCCACGGGCCGTACGACCGGCGCTCCGGCCACGGGGCGGTCGCCGAACTCCTCGCCCGCGACCCGCACCTCACGGCCGTCGTCGCGGCCAACGACACGGTGGCGCTCGGCGTCTGCGCGGCCCTGCGGGAGCGGGGCCTGTCCGTCCCCGGCGACGTGTCGGTCGCGGGCTTCGACGACCTCCCGTTCTCGGTGGACGCGGTCCCGGCCCTGACGACCGTACGGCTGCCCCTGCACGGGGCGGGGGCCCGCGCGGGCCGCCTGGCGGTGGGCACGGAGGAGCCTCCGGCCGGGGGCGAGGAGACGGTCCCGGGGGAGCTGGTGGTGCGGGGGTCGACGGGGGCGCCTCGGGAGTAGGTGGCCGTTATCGTGGTGACGAGCGCCACATGGAGGATCGCATGACGACCATACTGATGGACCTTTCCAGCGCCTGGGACGTCTTGGACGGCGTCTCCCTGCCCAAGGGCTACCGCGTAGAGATCACGGACGGAAAGATCATCATGACGCCCCAGGGCGAGAGTCAGTCCGACGTCCTCATCGAGGCTGCCCCACAGATCAAGAAGCAGCTCGCGGGCCATGGCAAGGTGTTGTCCGACGTCATGATCGATTTCCCGTCGAGCCTTTACGGCTACGCTCCCGACCTGGCCATCATCGCCCCGGGCTCCGAGCGGAACAGGCGCGGCCGCTTCGAGTGGCACAGCCTGGAGGCCGTGCTGGAGATCATCTCGCTCAGTACGCGAGACAACGACTTCGAGAAGAAGCTCCGGATGTACGCGGAGTGCGCGATCCCGCTCTACGTGATCATCGACCCGTCCGAGAACGTCTGCACCGTGCACAGCAGGCCCGCCCGCACCGGCGTCTACGCCGGGCGGGAGACGATCCCCTTCGGCGAGGACCTCGTCCTGCCCCTCGAAGGGCGCGAGATCGTCGTGCGAACCGACGGCTTCCCCCGCTCCGGAGACTGAGCGCGTCGCACCCGCCGGTGGGTGCGACCCAAGGCGTCCGGGGCGTCCGGGGCGTCCGCGAACGCTACGGGCCGACAGGGCCGTTCGGCTTCACGTCGCCCTGAGGAGCGTTCGCCGCGCCGGTCAGGCCCGTCGCCGCGAGGACCGGCAGGACGGCGCCGGGGGCGGGCGCGTCGCTGTCGACGGTGACGTTCTCGAAGGTCATGCGGGGTGCCCCTCCCGGCGGGGCACGGTCACAGGGGCTTGACGCAGTGGCCCGGCCTCCCCGGGGAGCCGGTCACGTACTCGGGGCGCAGGAGGTAGTCCCCCGGTCCGCAGGAGGGCCCGTCCTCGACGCGGTACTCGGCGGACGCCGAACCGCAGTCCACCTTCCGGAGCGCCTGGTCGGGCCAGTCGACCGTGTTCTCCACGCAGTCGCCGACGGAGAGCCCCGGCCGGCCGCCGTCGCCGTCGGAGCCCGCGAGCAGTCCGATGAGGGCGAGCACCGGAACGGCCGCCACGAGGAGCGTGAGCGGGACGAGCACCAGCAGGGCGGGCGCGCGGAGCAGCACCCGCCGGCCCGGGTCCAGGGGAGGCCGCAGGGCGCCGTACGGCTCGGGCAGGCGCCGGAACGCGGCGCGGGCGCCGAAGACGTTCCCGAGGACGACGAACGGCGTGAAGAAGAACGACAGGAGGCCCCACCAGCCGGTCACCAGGGTGTTCGAGGTCATCCGCCGGTAGACGGCGAGGCCGCAGGTGCGGCAGAAGACGCCGCGCCGGGTGACCGTGCGCATGATGATGATCATGCCCTGGTGCGCGCGGACGGTCGCCGCCACCGCGGGCCCCGCACCGCACACCTCGCACCCTCCCGGGGCGGCCGCGCCGTGGGGCGGGTACCCCTGCCCGTGAGGTCCCGGCGGCGCGTAGGGGCCCGGTGGCACGTGAGGTCCCGGCGGCGCGTAGGCGTAGGACTGCGGCGGCTGCCCGTACGGCTGCGGCGGCTGCCCGTACGGCTGCTGCGGCGGGTACGGAGATCCGTGGGGCCCCGGCTGCCCGTACGGCTGCGGTGGCTGCGGATGGGTCATGGTGTCGCTCCCCCGTTCGGCATCGGCACCAGCACCTTAGCCCCCGGTCCCCGAACGGCCTTCCTCCGTACGGACGTCAGCGCCACCCCTCCCACGAGCAGGACGGCCGCGCACCAGCGGAGCGGGCTCATGCCCTCCCCCAGGAACAGCGCCGCCGAGGACATGCCGAAGACGGGGACGAGGAGGGAGAAGGGGGCGACGGAGGAGGCCGGGTGGCGGCGGAGGAGCCAGCCCCAGGCGCCGAAGCCGAAGACGGTCGTGATCCAGGCGACGTAGACGATGACGCCCGCGCCGGCCCAGTCCAGGTTCCGCAGGGCTTCGAGGTCCCGCTCGGGTCCCTCCAGGAGAAGGGAGAGGGCCAGCAGCGGCAGGACCGGCACCGTGCTGACCCAGACCATGAAGTTGAGCGCGTCGGGCGGGGCGGCCCTGCGGGTCAGGACGTTGGAGACGCCCCAGCAGGCCGCCGCGGCGATCACCAGGGCGAAGCCGGTCGTGGAGGCCGCCGCCCCCTCGTCGACGGCGGCGACGCCGATGCCGGCCAGGGCGACCGCCATCCCGGCGAGCTGGAGCCGCCCCGGGCGTTCACCGAGGACGGCGAAGGCGAAGAGGGCGGTGAAGACGGCCTGGACCTGGAGGACGAGGGAGGAGAGCCCGGCCGGGGCACCGAGGTCCATGCCGGTGAAGAGCAGGCCGAACTTGGCGACGCCGAGGGCGAGTCCGACGCCCACGATCCACTTCGGGGCGACCTTCGGGCGGCCGACGAGGAAGACCGCCGGCAGGGCGGCGGCGAGGAAGCGGAGGGCGGAGAAGAGCAGCGGCGGGAAGTGGTCGAGGCCGATCTCGATGACGACGAAGTTGACGCCCCAGACGGCGGCGACCAGGACGGCGAGGACGACGTGGGAGGGGGCGAAGCGGTCCGGGCCGGAACCGGCCGGAGCGGTGGGTGCGGGGTGCATGCGGTCGAGCATGGCCGCCGCCGACCGTGTAGCACCAGCACGGGTTCCTTCATGGTGGAATGAAGCGCTCCTTCATCCACCTCCTCCGTCCGGGAGTTGCCCGTGCTGGACCTCGGCCGCCTTCGCGCCCTGCACGCCGTCGCCGTCCACGGCAGCGTCGGCGCCGCCGCGACCGCCCTCGGCTACACCCCGTCCGCCGTCTCGCAGCAGATCGCGAAGCTGGAACGGGAGACCCGTACGACCCTGCTCGAACGCAGCGGACGCGGTGTCCGCCTCACCGAAGAGGCCAACCAACTCGCGGACACGGCAAGGGAGTTGCTCCTGCTGGTCGAGGAGGCCGAAGTGCGGCTCGAAGAGCGGCGCGACCGGCCCGCCGGACGGCTCTCGATCGGCTGCTTCGCGAGCGCGGCGCGCGGCCTGATGCCCCGGGCACTCGCGGAACTGGCCCGGCTCCACCCCGAGCTCGACGCCCGCCTCTCGGAGGTGGAGCCGCACCTCTCGGTCGACCTGGTGGCGCGGGGCGTGCTCGACCTGGCGGTGGCGCACGACTGGGACATCGCACCGCTCCCGGCGCCCCCGGGGGTCGAGCAGGCGGTCATCGGGGACGACCTGTGCGACCTCCTCGTCCACCGGGACCACCCGCTGGCGGCGCGGGGGCCGGTGCGCCGGGAGGAGCTGGCGGCGGAGCGGTGGATCGCGCAGCCGCCGGGGACGGTCTGCCACGACTGGCTGGTGCGGACACTGCGGGCGACGGGGTACGAGCCGCTGATCGTCCACCGGGCGGAGGAGAACCACACGCAGGTGGCCCTGGTGGCGGCCGGTCTGGGCATCGCCCTGGTGCCGCGCCTGGGCCGGGGGACGCTGCCGCCGGAGGTGGTGCCGGTGCGGCTCGACCCGGTGCCGACGCGACGGCTGTACGCGGTGTGGCGGACGGGCGCGGCCCGGCGCCCGGCGATCCGGGAGACGGTCCGCACGCTCCGGGAGCTGTGGCCCGCGATCACCGCCGCCGGGTGAACCCGGCCCGCGCCGCAAGAAGCCGAACCGCCGGCCCGTCCTGAGGACCCGGGCCGGACGAGACACGGTCCAGCCCGGCCGCTGGGCCCACAACCGGACCACGAAGCCGAGGAGCAACCGCCGGGCCGGAAGACCGGTGCTCAGGGGAACCCGAGCCCCGTCACCGCCCAAGGAGTGGGTGACGAGGGACCGAGGATCACGATCGGTTCCTCGGCTCGGGCCCGGGCGAGGGCAGTGGCGGCCTCCACCTCCTCGCGGGTGACCTCTTCGCAGAACCGTTCCCCGTCCGCGCCGGTGACGTCGACGACCACCTTGGTCCACTCCGCGGCGGGCGCCTCCGGAACGTGTCCGAGGTGGTACTCGGCATTTTTGAGAAGTTCCTCTGTGAGCCGTACGCCCGTCAGACGCTCGGTGAGGGCAAGCACCGCCGCCTTGGTATCGGTGCCCGGGCCCGTGTCGTCCTCGTCCTCGGTCAGGTCGAAGCCGATCTCACGCATCATCGGGACCAGCTCGTCCGGGGTGCTGCCATACCTGTTCGTGGGCCGTTCGAAGCCGGTCCGCAGCTCACCGTCCTCAAACCAGTCGAAAAGGTCGACCGGCGCGCCCCCGTTGGCGGAATGCGACACGGCGCGCCCGTTCTGCGACAGGGACGGCATGAACCGTGACATCCCTGCGCCCCCGTTGAAGTCGAAGACGAGCGTCCACTCGCCCTCTGTGCCCGGCACGGTGAAAGCGCCCGCGACGAAGGAGTCGTCCCAGTAATCCGTCGCAGCGCGATGCTCCAGGTGCTCCTCGGCCAGAGCGTCCAGTCCCTCACCCGTGCCCTTCGGCTCGGCCTCCATCAGACGCAGTACGTCGGTGGGGGTGGTGCCGTGGACGAGGGCCAGGCCGTATCCGCCCGTCATCGCGTCGCCGAACATCCGGGAGGAGCGTATCCAGGCGTAATCCCGCGCAGTCGCCGAAGTCATGCACAGCGGTCTGCCTCCCAGCACTGACGGGCTTGCAGCCCGAGGCCCCCACCAGGGAACCAAGGGCCTCAGCGCTTCGGGGATGCGGGCTCGGGTCAGCCGATCCAGTCTCGGAATCGGGCGTGGGACGGTCCGCATGTGCCGTCGGCCAAGGCGTCCTCGTAAGCCTGCCGGGCTACGGCTTCCCTCCCTTCCGCCGAAGTGTCGGCGGACACGAGGGACCCTGAGCCGACTGCGTAGGTCGCGCATCGTGGATAGACCGGCTGAACGGCGTACCACCCGAAGGCGACGACGGCAGCCAGCGCGGCCAGGGTGACGAAACGGCGTCTGGGCGTGTGGAAGAACGGGTTGATCACCCAGGGATGGTACGGAGCGTGTCCGACCTGCCGACCCGCGCCCTACTCCGCCACGGACAAGGTGACGGTCCCCCGCAACTCAAAGACAACCGCATTGGCCTGCCGGGGCCCCCGGACGGCCCCGGCCCGTGCGCCGGACCCGTCTCCGGGGCGGCCCGGCACGCCCGCCGGGCTCGCCCCCCCCCGGGACGGCCCCGGTCCCCGCGCCGGGCGTACGCCGGGTGAGGTGCGCGCGGGCGATTCCTGCGCGGATCCTTGACCTGGCAGTTACTTTCGGGCTATCCGTGACTCCTTGGAAGTTTCCTTCAACCTCGCACGGCCGGAAGGAGCACCAGTGCACCACCGCGCCACCGCACCCTCCCCCTCCCCTTCCCCTCCCCCTTCTTGCTCTCCCTCCCGACGCACCCTCCTCACGGTGACCGCCGCGGCGGCCGCGGCCGCCGTCACCGGCGCCACCGCCCCCGCGGCCCACGCGGCCCGCGCGGCCCGCGGGGAGACGAGCGACCGCGGGCTCCGCCGGATCATCGACCGCATGCCGCTGGAGGAGAAGGTCGGCCAGCTCTTCGTGACGCGGGTGTACGGACACTCCGCGACCGACCCCGACCCGGCCGACGCCGACGCCAACCTCGCCGAGTTCGGGGTCCGTACGGCCGCCGAGCTGGTCGAGCGCTACCACGTCGGCGGGATCATCTACTTCGCCTGGGCCCACAACACCCGCGACCCGCACCAGATCGCCGCCCTCTCCAACGGCATCCAGCGGGCCGCCCTCGCCCGGCCCCGCCCCGTCCCGGTGCTCATCTCCACCGACCAGGAGCACGGCATCGTCTGCCGGGTCGGCAAGCCGGCCACCCTGCTGCCCGGCGCGATGGCCCTCGGCGCCGGCGGCTCGCGCGCCCACGCCCGCGAGGCCGCCCGGATCGCGGGCGCCGAACTCGCCGCCCTCGGCATCCGCCAGAACTACGCCCCGGACGCCGACGTGAACGTCAACCCGGCCAACCCGGTCATCGGCGTCCGCTCCTTCGGCTCCGAACCCGGCGCGGTCGCCGGTCTCGTCGCCGCCCAGGTCGGGGGGTACCAGGGCGCCGGGGTCGCGGCCACCGCCAAGCACTTCCCGGGCCACGGCGACACCGCCGTGGACAGCCACTACGGGCTGCCGACCATCACCCACACCCGGGAGCAGTGGGAGGAGCTGGACGCCCCGCCGTTCCGGGCCGCGATCGCGGCCGGCATCGACTCGATCATGACCGCCCACATCGTGGTCCCCGCGCTCGACCCGAGCGGGGACCCGGCGACCCTGTCCCGGCCCATTCTCACCGGCATCCTGCGCGAACGGCTGGGCTACGACGGCGTGGTGGTGACCGACGCGCTCGGCATGGAGGGCGTGCGCACCAAGTACGGCGACGAGCGGGTCCCGGTGCTCGCCCTGAAGGCCGGGGTGGACCAGCTCCTCAACCCGCCGAGGCTGGACGTGGCCTGGAACGCCGTCCTGAAGGCCGTGCGGGACGGCGAGCTGACGGAGGCCCGGCTCGACGAATCGATCCTGCGCGTCCTGCGCCTGAAGGCGAGGCGGGGCCTGTTCCGGCAGGCGTACGTGGCGCCGGAGGGCGTCGACCGGACCGTCGGCACCCGTTCCCACCTGGCGCGGGCCGACCGGATCGCCGAGGCGACCACGACCCTGCTCCGCAACGAGGGCGGTTTCCTGCCCCTGCGGCCCTCCCGCCACCGCTCGGTCCTGGTCGTCGGCGCCGATCCGGCCTCGCCCTCCGGCACCACCGGGCCGCCCACCACCACCCTGGCGACGGCCCTGGGCGAACTGGGGTTCACCGCGACCGCGCTCTCCACCGGGACCGCGCCGACGGCCGCGCGGATCGAGGAGGCGGTGGCGGCGGCGGCCGGCCGGGACGTGGTGGTCGTCGCCACGTACAACGTCACCGCGACCGGCACCCAGCGCACCCTGGTGGAGCGGCTGGTGGCGACCGGGGTGCCCGTGGTGACGATCGCGATCCGCAACCCGTACGACGTCGCCCGTCTGACGGGCCAGCGGGCGACCCTGGCCACGTACTCCTGGACCGACGTGGAGCTCCGGGCCGCCGTGCGGGTCCTGGCCGGGCGGGCGGAGCCCCGGGGCCGCCTGCCGGTGCCGGTGCGGAGCGCGGACGATCCGGAGCGGACGCTGTACCCGGTCGGGTACGGCCTCTCGTACCGCTGACGGACGAGGAGGGGGTGCGCCCGTCCGGGCGCACCCCCTCACTCCGTTCCGGTGGGGATCACGGCCTCAGGCCGTGCTCCCGCGTCGCCTCCTCGTCGACCGCCCTGTCGAGGCGGGCGTCGAAGCGTGCCAGCGGCTGCGCCGCCCGGACGGCCGGGGCGGGGACGCCGGCCCAGGCCAGGATGCGGGCGGTGGCGTTCTCGCGCTCGGCGTCGACGAGCCCGGCCACGTTCGCGCCGTGGTTGGCGCCCGGCGCGGTGTAGACGTAGCTGTCGCGCGCGCCCTTGCCGAGGTGGAACGGCTCGGAGCCCCACGGGTCGTTGCCGCCGTAGACGAACAGCATCTGGTGCGCGTTGTTGCGGACCCAGTTGTCGACGTCCCGCATGGCCTGCGGCTGGAACTTCATGGGGATCTCGCGCGGCACGAAGTTGCGGGCCGGCTGGTAGCCGTAGCGGCTGAGGCCGTCGAGGTGCGGCTGCCGGATGCTGGGCGAGCCGAGCTGGGTCGCCGCCTGGTAGTAGTACGGCGTGTAGCCCTCCAGCCCCTGGTCGGTGTAGGCGGCCCAGCCGGAGTAGGCGTCGATCGTGTCGTAGACGGCGTCGTCGCTCGCGGTCCTCGCGTCCGGGATCTGGTCGCAGACGTCCTCGCCGTAGTACTGCCAGAAGCCCCAGACGAAGTCGAGGACGACGGCCTCGTACGCCTTGTCGAGGGTGCCGACCGTGTTGAAGGTGGCGCCCTCGGTCGCGGCCCACTCCTTGTACTTCTTCTGCAGCGGCGCGCGGCGGACGAGGGCCTCGCGCTGCAGGGCGTTCAGGCGGTCGCGGCACTCCTTGGTGCCGACGTTCGCGAAGAACCGGTCGTAGGCCGAGTCCTCCTTCTCCACCACGTCGTTCGGGGCGACGTAGGCGACGACGCCGTCCATGTCGCGCGGGTAGAAGCGCTCGTAGTAGGTGGCGGTCATGCCGCCCTTGGAGGCGCCGGTGGAGAGCCACTTCTTGCCGTAGATCTTCTTCAGGGCGGTGAAGATCCGGTGCTGGTCGCTGGCGGCCTGCCAGATGGTGAGCTTCGACCAGTCGGCCGGCTGCGGCCGGGACGGGGTGAAGAAGCGGTACTCCATGGAGATCTGGTTGCCGTCGACGATGCGGGTCGGCTCGGACCGGCTCGGCGTGGTGCTCAGCCCGTAGCCACTGGTGCGGAAGACGGTGGGGCGGTCCGTGTCCTTGTGGAGGACCGAGATCCGCTGCTGGAACGTGCCCTTCCACGGGCGCGCGTGATCGATCGGCTGTTCGTAGTTCAGGACGAAGAAGCGGTACCCGGCGTACGGCTTCTCCTCGATCAGGGTCATCCCGGGGATCGCCAGGATGCGGTCCTTGATGTCCTCGGCGGTCTCCCCGCTCTGCGAGCCGGTGACGGACGTGCTGCCGGTGTCCGTGTCCGCGGCGGTGGCCACGCCGGCCGGGCCCACGGTGCCTATGAGCACCGAAAGCGACAGCAGCAACCTGAGCGACTTGCGCATGCACCCTCCCCTTGGTTCACAACGGTGACGTGAACCTAGCGGGGGCAACGTGGGGACCGCCAGCCCCAGTTGGTCCTTACGGCGGGACGTTCCCGCACATCAGCACAGAATCCACCCGGTGGACGTCCCCTTCCCGGCCACCGAGCCCGACGCCCGGACGCAGCGGTGCAGGGCGTGGACGGTGACGGGCCCGGTCTGCCGGTCGAACCGCCCGCTCCGGACGGCGGCGCGCCCGCCGCGCGGCTGGAGCGAGACGGCCATCGGCACCCGGGGGCCGGGGCGCCGGGCGACGGTGACGGCGCACACGTACTGCCGGGTCCGGTAGAGGCGCAGCTCCCCGGTGGGGAAGGCGACCGTCCGGCTGGGCCGCCCCTGGCAGACGGAGACGGCCTCGGCGGTGCCGGAGCCGGGGCCGGGCACGGGGAGCAGGATCAGGGCGAGGGCCGCGAGGAGGGGCGCGAGGG
Organism: Streptomyces sp. NPDC041191; assembly: GCF_055591945.1. NCBI lineage: Bacteria > Bacillati > Actinomycetota > Actinomycetes > Kitasatosporales > Streptomycetaceae > Streptomyces > Streptomyces sp. NPDC041191. The sequence continues at coordinate 275,377 of NZ_JBVIZC010000005.1, forward strand.
CTCTGGCGGCGGACCGCCGGACGGGCCGTGCGGTCGTGTCGTCCATGGCCATGCGGGTTCCCTCCCGTGCGAAACGCCGTACAGGCGTACGGTTCTACGACGCCCGCGGCCCCCGAACGGTTGCCCCGGGACCGGCCGCCCGGCCCCGGAACGGTTGCCCCGGAACCGGCCGCCCGGCCCCCGACCGGTTGCCCCGGGACCGGCCGGACCCGTCCGCCGCCGGGCCTCGGACCGCTCGCCGTCGGGCCTCGGACCCGTCCGCCGCCGGGCCCGGACCCGTCCGCCGTCGGCCCTCGGCCCGTCCGCCGTCAGGCCCGGACCCGCTCCGGCTCCGGCTCCCCGGCGAAGGTCTTCCAGAGCTCCGCGTACCGTCCGCCCCGGGCGAGGAGTTCGCCGTGGGTGCCGTCCTCCACGACCCGGCCGTGGTCCATCACGACCACCCGGTCCGCGCGGGCCGCCGTGGTCAGGCGGTGGGCGACGACCAGGGTCGTGCGCGGCCCCGCGCCCGGCACGGAACCGGAGGCGCGGCGCCCCGCGAGCCGGTCGGTGGCCCGGTTGACCTGGGCCTCGGTCGCCAGGTCCAGGGCCGCCGTGGCCTCGTCCAGGAGCAGGATGTCCGGATCGACCAGTTCCGCGCGGGCGAGGGCGATGAGCTGGCGCTGCCCGGCGGAGAGGTTCCGGCCGCGCTCGGCCACCTCGTGGAGGTAGCCGCCCTCCAGCGTGGCGATCATGTCGTGCGCGCCGACCGCGCGGGCCGCCGCCTCCACCTCGGCGTCGGTCGCCCCGGGACGCCCGTAGGCGATGGCGTCGCGGACCGTCCCGGCGAAGAGGTACGCCTCCTGGGGGACGACGCCGAGCCGGTGCCGGTACCCGGCGAGGTCGAGGTCCCGCAGGTCGGTGCCGTCGACGGTGACCCGGCCGCCCGTCGGGTCGTAGAACCGCGCGACCAGCTTGACCAGGGTGGACTTCCCGGCGCCGGTCTCGCCGACGAAGGCGACGGTCTGCCCGGCGGGGATGCGGAGGTCGATGCCGGTGAGGGCGGTCTCCTTCTTCGTGGCCCCGTCCTCTCCCCCGTACGCGAAGGAGACGTCCTCGAAGGCGATCTCGCCGCGCAGCGGGGGCACCTCCAGGGGCGCGTCGGCGGCGGCCGTCGAGGTCGGCTCCTGGAGGAGTTCCCGCATCCGCCCGAGCGAGACGGTGGCCTGCTGGTAGCCGTCGAAGACCTGGGAGAGCTGCTGCACGGGGGCGAAGAACAGGTCGATGTAGAGGAGGTAGGCGACGAGCGCGCCGGTGGTGAGCGTGCCCGCCTCGATCCGGTGCGCGCCGACGATCATGACGGCGGCGGCGGCGACCGAGGACAGCAGCGTCACGAACGGGAAGTAGACCGAGATGAGCCACTGGCCCCGGACGCGCGCCTCGCGGTAGGAGTCGCTGCGCCCGGCGAACCGGGCCGCGCCCGCCCGCTCGCGGCGGAACGCCTGCACGATCCGGAGCCCGGAGACCGACTCCTGGAGGTCGCCGTTGACGACGCTGATCCGCTCGCGCGCCAGCTCGTACGCCTTCACGCTGGAGCGGCGGAAGAAGTACGTGGCGACGGCGAGGACCGGCAGGGTCGCGAAGACGACCAGGGCGAGCTGGAGGTCGAGCACGAGCAGCGCGACCATGATCCCGAAGAAGGTCACGACGGAGACGAAGGCGGTGACCAGGCCCGTCTGGAGGAAGGTGGACAGGGCGTCCACGTCCGTCGTCATCCGGGTCATGATCCGGCCGGTGAGCTCGCGCTCGTAGTAGTCCAGGCCGAGCCGCTGGAGCTGGGCGAAGAGCTTCAGGCGCAGCGCGTAGAGCACCCGCTCGCCGGTGCGGCCGGTCATCCGGATCTCGGCGGTCTGCGCGGCCCACTGCACGAGCACGGTGACCAGGGCGAGCGCGGAGGCCGCCCAGACGGCGCCGATCGCGAGCCGGTTCACGCCCTCGTCGATGCCGTGCCGGATGAGGACGGGCAGCAGCAGGCCCGCTCCGGCGTCGAGGGCGACCAGGCCGAGGCTGACGAGCAGCGGGAGCCCGAAGCCCCGGAGCAGCCGGCGCAGTCCGTACGACTCCTCGGGGGCCACGGCCCGCGCCTCGTCCACGTCCGGGGTGTCGGTGGCGGGCGGCAGGGCCTCGACGGCGGCGAGCAGTTCGGGGGTGGCCCCGGGCGGGGCGCTCTCCCGGTCCGCGGCCCCGTCCCGTTCCCACAGGGCGGGGGTGACGCCCCGCTCGGCGTCGAACTCGGCGTCCAGCTCGTCCCGCAGCGCGTGGTCGTCCCCGGCGGGCCCGGTCGGCGCGGGGTGGCCGGGCGAGGCGGCGCCCAGCTCCTCGGGGTCGGTGAGCAGACGGCGGAAGAGCGGGGAGCGCTCCTCCAGCTCGGCCTGGGTGCCGATGTCCGCGAGGCGCCCGCCGTCGAGGACGGCGATGCGGTCCGCGAGGTGGAGGGTGGAGCGGCGGTGCGCGATCAGCAGGGTGGTGCGGCCCGCCATCACCGACTTCAGGGCCTCGTGGATCTCGTGCTCGACCTTGGCGTCCACGGCCGAGGTGGCGTCGTCGAGGAGGAGCAGCCGGGGGTCGGTGAGGATCGCGCGGGCGAGCGCGACGCGCTGGCGCTGGCCGCCGGAGAGGGTGAGGCCGTGCTCGCCGACCTTGGTGTCGTACCCCTCGGGCAGCTCGGCGATGAACCGGTCGGCCCGGGCGGCGCGGGCGGCGGCCTCGACCTGCTCCTGGGTGGCCTCCGGGAATCCGTACGCGATGTTGGCGCGGACGGTGTCGGAGAAGAGGAAGGAGTCCTCGGGGACGAGCCCGACGGCGGCGCGCAGGGAGTCCAGGGTGAGGTCGCGGACGTCGTGGCCGCCGACGAGGACGGCGCCGCGGGAGACGTCGTAGAAGCGGGGCAGGAGGAGCGAGACGGTGGACTTGCCGGAGCCGGAGGCGCCGACGACGGCGACGGTCTCGCCGGGGCGGATCTCCAGGGAGAAGCCGTCGAGGACGGGGGTGCCGCCCTCGTACGCGAAGGACACGTCGTCGAACTCGACGGTGGCGGGGGCGTCGGCCGGCAGCTCCTCGGTGCCGTCCCGGACGACCGGCTCGGTGTCGATGAGGTCGAGGACCCGGTCCACGCCGGCGCGGGCCTGCTGGCCGACGGTGAGGACCATGGCGAGCATGCGGACCGGGCCGACGAGGGAGGCCAGGTAGGCGGAGAAGGCGACGAAGGTGCCGAGGGTGATCTCGCCGCGGTAGGCGAGCCAGCCGCCGAGGGCGAGGACGGCGACCTGGCCGAGGGCGGGCACGGCCTGGAGGGCCGGGGTGTACCTCGCGTTCAGCCGGATCGTCCGCAGCCGGCCGGCGAACAGCTTCCGCCCGGCCTCGCGGATCTTGCCGGTCTCCTGGTCCTCCTGGCCGAAGCCCTTGACGACCCGGACGCCGGTCACGGCCCCGTCGACGACGCCGGCGACGACGCCGGCCTGCTGCTGCGCGTGCCAGGTGGCGGGGTGGAGGCGGGCACGGCTGCGCTTGGCGACGTACCAGAGCGCGGGGGCGACGGCGAGCGCGACGAGGGTGAGCGGGACCGACAGCCAGGCCATGACGGCCAGCGAGATGAGGAAGAGCAGCACGTTCCCGACCGTCATCGGGAGCATGAAGAGGAGCCCCTGGATGAGCTGGAGGTCGCTGGTGGCCCGCCCGACGACCTGCCCGGTGGACAGTTCGTCCTGCCGCCGCCCGTCGAGCCGGGTGATGGTGGCGTACATGTCGGTGCGCAGGTCGTGCTGGACGTCGAGGGCGAGCCGTCCGCCGTAGTAGCGGCGGACGTAGGTGAGGAGGTAGACGAGGACGGCGGCGGCGATCAGGAACCCGGTCCAGGTGGCGAGGGACCGGGTCCTCGTCCCGATGACGTCGTCGATGATCACCTTGGTGACGAGCGGCACGAGGGCGAGCACCGCCATGCCGAGGAGGGACGACCCGAGCGCGAGGATCACGTTCGCCCTGTACCGCCAGGCGTAGCCCGCGAGCCGCCGGGCCCAGCCCTGTTGTTTCTCCCCGACCGCCGCCACGTGGTGCCTCCCGTTCGTCCTGTTCTGCCGGAAGGCCCAACACGGCCGACGTGCGATTTCATCCCGCCGTTACGAAGACCGGGACGGAAGTCGGAGGGGACTCGGTCTCCGGTCCCGGTCCCGGGGACCGTCCCGGTGCGCGGGCGGCGGCCCCGAACGCCCGTGCGGATGCCCGGAGGGCGGCACGGCGGACGCCGTCCGTCCGCGCGAACGGCCCCGCGGACGGGTAGGAGGACCGCGTGCGGTCGTCGCACGGATCGGCCGGAAGGGGAGTTCGTGACGCGGGACGGAAAAGGACGGGCATACGGGTGGGGGCAGCTGCACGCGGCCCTCTGCGTACTGGAGGAACTGGCGACCGGGAGGAGCGGGCTGAGGGCCCCGGCCCGGCTGAGGAACACGACGGACACCCCGCGGAAGCACGTCCTGCGGATGCTGGAGGCGGCCGGGCCCCACCTGCTCGTGGCCCTGGAGCGGGGCGGCACGCACGCGGAGGCCGCCCGGATGCTCGTCGGGGACGTCATGGGACTCGTGCCGCCGGGGCGGATGCACGACAAGAACCTGAGCCCGGACGAGATCGCCGAGTTCCGGCGGGGCTACGAGGAGCAGACCGCCCGCTACCGCGAGAGGTGGGCCGCGCTCGTCGTCTGAACCGGGGGGCGGCGAACGCGCCGCGCAGGGCGGTGGGGACGGTCGTTCAGCAAGGGCAGCCGGTCCCGTAGAAGAGGAGGAACACGGCCGTGCCGGCGGCGAGGGAGAAGCCCGCCGTGCTCGCGGCGGCGAGTCGCCGCCCGGCGCGCTTCTTCGCGGGGTCACGGAAGACCGTCCAGGCGCCGTGGGCGAGGAACAGGGCGAGCAGCGCGGCGCCCGCGAGTGTCAGGCGGGGGCTGAAGGACCAGCTCAGCCCGGCGAGCAGCAGCAGGCCCGCGAGCAGGGCGCAGGCGAGGACGGTGAGGACCAGTTCGGCGACGGCCTCACCGACCGTTTCGAGCAGGAACTCCTTGACGCCCCTGGTCACTCTGCGGACGGTCCTCATGCGGCGTTCCCTCCCTCGCGTGCGGCACGGCCCCGCGGGCCCCCGGGGAGGAGGACCCGCGAGGAGGCGGGAGGGTTGCGCCGGGGCGGTGCCTCACAGGTGCGTCGGCTCGAACATCCTCAGGAGCGCCGGGAGGACGACCACCGAGGGGCCCGGGACCGCGAGGGCCTTCGCGAGGTCGGCGGCCAGGGTGCCGGGGGTGGTGAGGACGCCGGGGACGCCGAAGGATTCCGCGAGGGCGACGAAGTCCGGGCGGGTCAGCTCGGTGCCGGTGGCCTCGCCGTACGCGTCGTTCATGTACTCCCGCAGGATGCCGTACCCCCCGTCGTCCACGATCAGCCACGTCACGTCGAGCCCGTGCTGCTTCGCCGTGGCCAGCTCCGCGAGCGAGTACATCGCGCCGCCGTCGCCGGAGACCGCCAGGACCGGCCGGGAGGGGTCCGCGACGGCCGCGCCGAGGGCGGCGGGGAAGGCGTAGCCGAGGCCGCCGGCGCCCTGGGCGGAGTGCATGGTGTTCGGGTGCCGGGCGTCGAAGGCCGACCACGCCCAGTACGCGAGGATCGTCATGTCCCAGAAGCTCGGGGACCGCGCCGGGAGCGCCTCGCGCACGGCGGCGACGACCCGCTGCTCCAGGTCGAGGTCCTGCGCGGCGATCCGGTCCCGGACCTTGCCGAGGACGGCCGCGACCCGCTCGGGGGCGGTCGGGTCGGCGCGCTCCCCGACCGTCTCCAGGAGGGCCTGGAGCGCGAGCCGGGCGTCGGCGTGGATGCCGAGCGCCGGGTGGTTGGACTCCAGCTTCCCCGCGTCCGCCTCGATCTGGATCACCCGGCCGCGCGGGGCGAGGGTGTGGTAGTTCGAGGACAGCTCCCCGAGCCCCGAGCCGACCACGAGGAGGACGTCGGCGTCCTCCAGGAAGTCGGTGGTGTGCCGGTCCTCCAGCCAGGACTGGAGGGACAGCGGGTGCGTCCAGGGGAAGGCGCCCTTGCCGCCGAAGGTGGTGACCACGGGCGCGTCGATCCGTTCGGCCAGGGCCCGCAGCTTCCCCGACGCGTCGGAGCGGACGACCCCGCCGCCCGCGATGATCACGGGCCGTTCGGCGCCCGCGAGCAGGTGGGCCGCGAGGGCCGTCAGCTCGGGGCGCGGGACGATGTCCTCGGGGGTGGCGTCCATCGCGGTGACCACCGGCAGGACCGTCTCCGCCGCGAGCACGTCCTGCGGGACCTCCACCCAGACGGGCCCGTGCGGGGCGGTGAGCGCCGACTCCCAGGCGGCGGCGATCGCGGAGGGGATCTGGGACGGCGTGCGGGCCGTGTGGACGGACTTCACGACGTCCCGGAAGGACGCCCGCTGGTCGCGCAGCTCGTGCAGGTGGCCGTGCCGGCCGCCGCCGAGCCCGGCCACCGGGACCTGGGCGGCGATCGCGACGACGGGGGCGGAGGCGGCGGCGGCCTCCTGGAGCGCGGGGAGCGCCATGAGGGCGCCGGGTCCGGCGGAGAGCAGCAGCGGGGCCGCCTCGCCGGTGATCCGCCCGTACGCGTCGGCGGCGAAGCCCGCGTTGTTCTCGGCGCGCAGGCCGACGTACCGCAGGGAGGAGCGGCGCAGCGCGTCGAACATCCCGAGCGCGTGCTGCCCCGGCAGGCCGAAGACGGTGGTCGCGCCGAGCCCGGCCAGGGTCTCGATCACCAGGTCGCCGCCGGTCCGCCCCGGGGGCGGGTTCAGGGCCGCCTCGGTCTGGGCGGGCGTGGGGCGCAGGACCAGGTCGTGGTCGTGGGTCATGGCGGGTCCCTCGGGGCGGTGGTGTGGTGGGGCGGGTACGGCCGGCAGCCACAAGTGTCGCGCGGGGCGGGGTCGCGCCCCGCCCCGCGCGTCCGTCGGCTACCGCGCCGCGCGGCCGGCCGCGATCTGCCGGGCCATGATCGTCGTCAGCTCGTACGCCGTGTGGGAGGCGGCGACGGCGGTGATCTCGGCGTGGTCGTAGGCCGGGGCGACCTCGACGACATCGGCGGAGACCAGGTTGCAGGAGGACAGGCCGCGCAGGATCTCCAGGAGTTCGCGGGAGGTCATGCCGCCCGCCTCGGGGGTGCCGGTGCCGGGCGCGTGGGCCGGGTCGAGGCAGTCGATGTCGATGGAGATGTACAGCGGGCGGTCCCCGATGCGCTGGCGGAGCTGGTCCGCGACCTCGTCGGCGCCGCGCCGGTAGACGTCGGCGGAGGTGACGATGCCGAAGCCCATCTTCTCGTCGTCGGTGAGGTCCTGCTTGCCGTAGAGCGGGCCGCGCGTGCCGACGTGCGACAGCGCCTCGGTGTCGAGGATGCCCTCCTCGACGGCCCGGCGGAACGGGGTGCCGTGGGTGTACTCGGCGCCGAAGTACGTGTCCCAGGTGTCGAGGTGCGCGTCGAAGTGGAGCAGGGCGACCGGGCCGTGCTTCTTGGCGACCGAGCGGAGCAGCGGGAGCGCGATGGTGTGGTCGCCGCCGAGGGTCATCATGCGGGCGCCGGTGCCGAGGATCTCGTCGGCGGCGGCCTCGACGGTCTCGACGGCCTCGTTGATGTGGAAGGGGTTGGCGGCGATGTCACCGGCGTCCGCGACCTGCGCGAGGGCGAACGGGGAGGCGTCCTGCGCCGGGTTGTAGGGGCGGAGCAGGCGGGACGCCTCGCGGATGGCGTTGCCGCCGAAGCGGGCGCCGGGGCGGTAGGAGACGCCGCTGTCGAAGGGGACGCCGACCACGGCGACGTCGGCGGTGCCGACCTCGTCCAGCCGCGGCAGCCGGGCGAACGTCGCGGGACCCGCGTACCGCGGGACGCGGGACGAGTCGATGGGGCCGCGGAAGGCGTTCTGGTCGCTGCTGCTCATGGTCGGGTCCTCCGGGGGGGCGAGGGGGTTGTCCGGACGGGTTCTCCGGCTTGGTTCTCCGGCACGACGGTAGGCGCCGGGAAAGCCGGGCAGAAGTGTGCGTTTCCTCCACTGTACGAGCGCCTGGTGTACGAAGGGTCCATGAGCACCCACCCCGCCGGCCCCGGCTCCCCGCCCGCTCCCCCGGTCCCGCTCGCCGCCCTGCTCGCCCGCCGGGACCTGGGCCTGCGGCTGCTCGCCGGGCCCGGGGACGCCCCCCTGCACTGGGTGCACACCTCGGAGATGGCCGACCCGTACCCGTACCTGCTCGGCGGCGAGCTCCTGATGACGGCGGGCGTGCAGCTCGCCGATCCGGCGCGGTACGTGGAACGGGTGGTGGAGGCCGGGGCGGCGGCGCTCGCCTTCGGGGTGACGCCGGTGTACGACACGGTCCCGGCGGAGCTGGTCGACGCCTGCGCCCGCGCGGGGCTCCCCCTGCTCGAAGTCCCGCCGCGCACCCCGTTCACGGCGGTGGCGCGGGCGGTGTGGCGGCTGATGGCGGAGGCCCGGCTGCGCGAGCTGCGCCGGGTGACGGAGGCGCAGCAGTCCCTGGCGACGGCGGCGGCCCGGCCGGCCCCGGTCCCGGCGGTCCTCGGCGCGCTCGCCTCGCGGCTGGGCGGCCGGGCGGTCCTGTTCGGGACGGACGGCGCGGTGGCGGCGGCGGCCGGCCGGGAGGTTCCGGCAGAGGCGGCGGGGAGACTCGCGGAGCTGGCGGGGCTGGTCTCCGGCGGGCCGGGCGGACCAGCCTCGGCGAGCGGGGAGGCGGAGGGACTGCGGCTCGCCGCCTACGCGCTGGGCGGCGGGGACGGCCCGGCGCTCGGTGTGGCGACGGAACGGCTCGGCCCCGGCGACCACACGGTCGCGGGCGTCGCGGTGGTCCTGCTCTCCCTCCTGACGGCCCCGCACCGGGGCGCGGACGCGGCGGCGCGGGACGGGGCCCTGGTCCGGCTGCTCCTGGGCGCCTCCCCGGCGGAGGCGGCGGCCGCCCTGGGTCCGGGGCCGTGGACGGTGGTCCACGCGAGGGGCGGCGACGGCACCCCGTTCGCGGCGGCGGACCTGGCGGCGTCGCTGGGGACGGGGCTGGTGGAGACGGGGCCGTCCGCAGTCCCGGGAGAGGAGCCCGGGGAGGCCCTTGGGGAGGCAGGAGCGGCCCGTGTCTCCGGGGCGGCCCCCGCCTCCGTACGGCTCCTCCTGCCCGCTTCCGTCCCCGTCACCGCCCGGCCCGGCTGGTTTCTGGGCGTCTCCGCCCCGGCCGGGGCCGGGGACCTCCCCGCCGCCGACCGGCAGGCGGCGCGGGCCCTGCGCCGCGCGGAGGCCACCCGGTCGGTGCTCGTGCGCCACCGCCCGGGCGGCCTCGCGTCCCTCGTGGACCCGGACGAGGCCGCCGCCCACGCCCGGACCCTCCTCGCGCCCCTGGACGAACCGCTCAGGGAGACCCTGCGCGCCTGGCTGTCCCTGCACGGCAACTGGGACCGCACGGCGACCGCCCTGGGAATCCACCGCAACACCGTCCGCCAGCGCGTCACCCGCTGTACGGCGCTCCTCGACCGGGACCTGGACGACCCGGACGTACGGATGGAGCTGTGGTTCGCGCTCGGGGCTCCGTGACCCGGGCCGGCTCCCGCTACCCGGGGTGGCCGGCCCGGACGGACGCCGCCACGAGGCGCGCGCCCCGGCTCCGCGCGACCCGGTGCACCTCGCGCAGGGACTCCGCCAGGCGGGCGACGACGTAACGGAGTTGCTCGGGAGTGGCCGAGCGGTCGCCCAACAGGTCCTCGACGTGGCCGAGGAGATCGGCGGCCATGCCGAGCTGCACGCTCTCGACGTTGTCGGCGACGTGGGAGACGTATCCCTCGCCGCCGCCGACGAGATAACAGGGCTTGTCGCCGGCGCCGGTCCAGGGGAGCAGACGGGCGCCGTCCGTGGTGTGCGGGTTCACGCCGCGACCTCCCGTCCGTGGAGGACACGGGGGCCGAGGTCGATGCCGTGCACGGCGAACCAGAGCGCACGACGGCGACCCCGCTGACGCCGGGCCTCGGCCCGACGGCTCTCGTGGGCGACGAAGTACGGCCGGACGAGGGGACTGTCCTCTCCCCCGAGACACGGCTCGGGGGCACGGGCGGGAGCGGACCCGGGCAGGCCGGGCACGGGGACGGCGCGGGCGTACGGCGGGCGGTGGCGCCCGGGCGGCGGGGGCCACGGGAGCCGCAGCAGCGAGGTCAGCGTCCGGGCGATACAGGGCAACACGTCTTCGACTCCCGCAGGGGTGAGGGCCACGCCCCCCGGACCGTTCACGACGGCCACGGGGGACTTCGCTCCGTAGCGATTCCCTCACAGCCTGAGACCGCCGCGACTACCCTGAACAGGGGGTTCGGGGTGACGGGCCTTTTGTCACGGAGGAGTCGAGGATGAGCAACGTCTACGGGGAGTGGCTGAAGGCGCGACGCGAGGCCGCCGGACTCACCCAGCAGGAGCTGGCCGACACCGCGATCATGACCCGTTCGCACATCGCCCACATCGAGGCGGGCCGCCGGACACCGTCCCGGGAGGACGCGCGGAGACTGGACGGGGCGCTGGGCACGGGAAACGTCCTGCAAAGCTTCCTGCCGAAGCAGGACGTGGCAGTCGCGGACTACTTCGGGGCGGCACTGGAACTCGAACGACAGGCGACGGTGGTCCAGGAGTTCGCCCTGTCCCTCGTACCCGGCGTCCTCCAGACCGAGAGGTACGCCCGTGCTGTTCTACGGCCGAGCGTCACCCCCCGGAGTGAAGAGGAAGGTGACAAGCTCCTTGTCACACGGCTGGAGCGGGCGAAGATCCTCTCCGATCCCGCCACACCGCTGTTCTGCGCCCTGATGGACGAGGCGGTACTGCGCCGCCACATCGGGAGCCCGGAGATCATGGCGGAGCAACTGGACCATCTCATCGGCATGGTGGAGCGCGATCGGATTCGCGTGCACGTCCTCCCCTTCGGAGCGGGCTACCACCCGCTGCTCCAAGGGATGCTGTCGCTGATGATGTTCGACGACCAGCCACCGGTCGCCTACGGCGAGGGCGTGCTCATGGGCAGACTGCACGATTCGCCCGCCCTGGTAGAGACCTTGCAGCGCACCTACACTCTCGCCTTGGGCGACGCACTCCCCCGCAAGGAGTCGCTCGCCCTCCTGAGGGCGACGGCAAAGGACTACGGGCACCATGACTGACCGCACCATCCCCAACGCGGCCGCGCTGACCGGCTGGCGAAAGTCGTCCTACAGCAGCGGAGACGGCGGGAGTTGCGTCGAGGTCCTGGACGGCCACCCGTCCGGCGTCCCGGTCCGTGACTCCAAGATCCCCCACGGCCCCGCGCTCCTCTTCCCTCCGGGCGCTTGGTCGTCGTTCGTGACGGCGGTGAAGACGGACGACTGACTGCCCGGACACTCGAACCCGGTCAGTACGCGGTGATGCCGAGCCCCTCCTCGACGAACTCGTACACGTCCGTGTACGGGTCCCTCAGCTCCTTGGCCTTGCCGGCGGGGTGCCGGGCGTTGATCTCCTGGGCCCGCTTCTTCGCGAGGGCGAAACTGCCCTTCGGGATCTGCCCGGGAAGGACGCTCTTGATGTTCTCGGCGTCGTTCGCGAAGGGGAGGAGCTTCACCGCCTCCCCGCAGACACCGCCGAAGGTGCTCTGGACCGGCTTGTGGTGGAGCAGTCGCCAGAGCTCGAAGCAGGGGTGCGAGAAGGCGATCCGCACGCCCGCCTCCTTCGCCGGTTTGAAGGCGTCCGGGATCTGCTCGTGCTGGTCCCTGTCGAAGAGGCACCAGACCTCGGGCCAGAACTCAGTTCTTGTTCGTCGCGCAGTGACCGCACATTGGCCGTGCGGAATCCCAGCAGCATGCCGGCCCCTCTCCGCCGCCGGCGGAGTGGGCGGGTACGGCAGCGGCGCGTCCAGGTTCGGGCCGCGCCGCTGCGGAGTTGCGATCGGCCTCCGGGGAAGCCCCCGGATCAGTAGAGCTTGTTCACGGCCGTCTTCGTCGTCGTGCGGAAGGCGGTCAGCGGGGCGTCCGCGAGGTCGCCCATCTGCCCCCAGCGGACCAGGGTGACGGTGCGGCCGTCGCGGCCGACGGAGAAGAGGTGGATGTCGGTGCTGCCGATCTGCGGGTCGGCGGTGTCCAGGCTGTAGACCCAGGCGCCCTCCTCCACGGCGAGCGTGCCGTGGTACGCGCTGACGGCGTCCAGGCCCGGGTTCTGCTGCTCAAGGAGGGGCCCGCAGCCCGCGAGGGCCGTGCGGAGGGTGCCGACCAGCTTCACGGCGTCGGCCTCGGTGGGGGCGACGGTGGTGATCTGGACGCCGTTGGTGTCGAGTTCGGTGGTGAACTCGCGGTAGCGGGTGTTCCGCGCCGGGATCTTGTACGGGGCGCAGAGGGCGCCGCCGTTCTCCGGGACGCCGGTGAAGATCTGGGTGGCGGTCCACGGCGTCGGCGCCGGCGGCATCTGGGAGGCGGTCAGGAAGGCGGGCTGGGCGGCTGCCTGCGCCGGGGCCGTGGCGAGGGCCGCGAGGCCCAGGGCGGTCGCGGCGGCGGTGGCGAGTGCGGTGCGGAGCTTGTGCATGGTGGTGGGTCCCCCGTCGGGTGGTGGGTCCGGTCGGTGCTCCACCAGCGTCGGGCCGGCGGTCCGCCGCCCGCAACGGTGACGCGCCCTCCGCCCGTCCCGGAACCATCCCACCCCCGCTGACGTGCAAGGACGTGAGGGGTGGGACGCGGGGGCGAGGGGGATGGAATGCCGGAGGACGACAGGGTCGGGGAGTTCGCGCGGCGCGTGCGCGCGCTGAAGGCGCGGGACGGGAGGAGCTACGAGGCGCTGGGCCGGCGCCTGGGCGTCAGCGCGTCCACCCTCCACCGCTACTGCTCGGGCGCGACCGTCCCGGAGGCGTTCGCCGTGGTCGGCCGCCTCGCCCTGCTGTGCGGGGCGGACGAGGAGGAGCGGCGGGCCCTGGAGGCGGCCTGGACGGAAGCGGACCGCGCCCGCCGCCCTCCGGCACCGGAGCCCGAGTCGGCCCCCGAACCCGCGTCCGAGCCCGAACCCGCCCCGGAGTCCGCACCCGCGCACGCGCCCGTGCCGGACCTCCCGCCCGTGCGGCGGAGGCGTCGGTGGGGGTGGGCGGGCGTGGCCGGCGGGGCGCTGGCGGTCGTGGGGGCGGTGACCCTCGGAGCCGTACTCCTGCCCGGGAAGGCCCGGGAGCGGGCCGCCGGACCGGCGGCGCCGCTGACCTGGACGGTCGCCTCGGACCTCTGGAAGAACGGGTGCGGGCACACCTACCTCGTGGAGCGGACGCCCCCTCCCCCGCCGGAGGCGGCCGACGCGCGGAGCTGGGCGGCGGCGCGGGGGGCCGTGGACGGCGGGGAGACGCTGGTGCGGGTGTCGGTGCAGGGGAAGGGCGCGGCGGCGGTGGTGCTCCAGGCGCTGCACGTGCGGGTGGTGGAGCGGGGGGCGCCGCTGCCGTGGGCGGCGTACCGGATGGACGAGGGGTGCGGCGGGGCGGTGACGCCGCGCCGTTTCGAGGTGGACCTGGACCGGCCCCGGCCGGTGGCGCGGGCGGTGGACGGGTACGACGCCTCCGGGCAGGAGGGCCGGACGCTCCCGGCGGTCTCCTTCCCGTACGCGGTCGACTCCGCCGATCCGGGGGAGCTGCTGGTCTCGGCGGCGACGACGGGGTGCGACTGCCGCTGGTACCTGGAGCTGGAGTGGAGTGCGGAGGGGCGCCGGGGCACGGTCCGGATCGGGGACGAGGACGGCGCACCCTTTCGGACGAGCGGGGCGGAGGGGCGGCCCGTGTTCGGGTACGACTCCGTGGGGCGTGCCTGGATCACAGGCGGGGAGTCTGGACAGGGCGGGTGACCGCTGGGTAACTTCGTTGACGACAGACTGAGCAAGCGCTTAGGCATTTGGGCCCGCACACCGGAGGAGTCGCACCGTGCGCCGTACCGTATTCAACGAGGACCACGAGGCGTTCCGGGAGACCATCCGGGCCTTCATCGAGGCCGAGGTCGTCCCCGTCTACGACGAGTGGTTCGCGGCCGGCCAGGCCCCCCGCGACTTCTACTACAAGCTCGGCGAGCTGGGCGTCTTCGGCATCAACGTGCCCGAGGAGTTCGGCGGCGCGGGTCTGGACACCCACAAGTTCGAGGCGGTCCTCTACGAGGAGACCTCGCGCGCCGGCGTCCAGTTCGGCGGCTCCGGCGTCCACGTCCTGCTTGCCCTGCCGTACATCAAGATGCTGGCCACCGAGGACCAGAAGAAGCGCTACCTGCCGAAGTTCGTCAGCGGCGAGGAGATGTGGGCGCTCGCCATGACCGAGCCGGGCACCGGCTCCGACGTCGCGGGCATGAAGACCACCGCCAAGCTCTCCGAGGACGGCACCCACTACGTCCTCAACGGCGCCAAGACCTTCATCACCGGCGGCGTCCACGCCGACCGCGTGATCGTCTGCGCCCGCACCTCCGCCCCGAGCGCCGAGGACCGCCGCTTCGGCATCTCCCTCTTCGCCGTGGACACCAAGTCCGAGGGCTACTCCATCGGACGCAAGCTCGACAAGCTGGGCCTGCGCACCTCCGACACCGCCGAGCTGGCGTTCGTCGACGTGAAGGTGCCCGTCGAGGACCTGCTCGGCGAGGAGGGCAAGGGCTTCTCCTACCTCGGCCACAACCTGGCCTCCGAGCGCTGGGGCATCGCCTTCGGCGCCTACGCCCAGGCCAAGGCCGCGATCCGCTTCGCGCAGCAGTACGTCACGGACCGCACGGTCTTCGGCAAGCCGGTCGCCTCCTTCCAGAACACCAAGTTCGAGCTGGCCGCCTGCCAGGCCGAGGTCGACGCCGCCGAGGCCGTCGCGGACCGCGCCCTGGAGGCCCTGGACGCGGGTGAGCTGACCCCGGCCGAGGCCGCGAGCGCCAAGCTGTTCTGCACCGAGGTCGCCCACCGCGTCATCGACCGCTGCCTCCAGCTCCACGGCGGCTACGGCTACATGAACGAGTACCCGATCGCCCGCCTGTACGCCGACAACCGCGTCAACCGCATCTACGGCGGCACCAGCGAGATCATGAAGTCGATCATCGCGAAGTCGATGGGCCTGTAGGTCCACGTGCCCGAAGCGCACGACGCCCGGGGCGTCCGGGGCGGCCCGGACGCTCCCGGCGGCGCCCCGGACACCCCCGGCGGCGCCCCGGACACCCCCGGCGCCCTGGACGCCCTGCTCGATCTGCTCGACCTGGAGCGGATCGACCGGGACATCTTCCGGGGGCGCTCCCGGTCCTCGCTCGTCCCCCGCGTCTTCGGCGGCCAGGTGGCCGCCCAGGCGCTGGTGGCGGCGGGCCGCACCGTGCCCGCCGACCGCCTCGCCCACTCCCTGCACGCGTACTTCCTGCGCCCCGGGGACCCGGGCGCGCCGATCGTGTACGCGGTCGACCGCATCCGCGACGGCCGCTCCTTCACCACCCGCCGGGTCGTCGCCGTCCAGCACGGGCAGCCGGTCTTCCACCTCTCCGCGTCCTTCCAGGCGTACGAGGAGGGGCTGGACCACCAGGCGGACATGCCGGCCGCGCCGGACCCGGAGTCGCTGCCGACGGCCGGGGAGACGCTGCCCCGGCACCTGCCGGCGGAAGTCGCGGAGCGCCTTCTGGAGGCACGGGCGGCCGTCGACCTGCGGTACGCGGACACCCCGCCGTGGGGTTCGGTCGGGGAGCCGCGCGAACCGCGCTCGCAGGTGTGGTTCCGCACCCGCGGCAAACTGTCCGACGACCCCCTGCTGCACGTCTGCCTGGCGACGTACGTCTCCGACATGACGCTGCTCGACTCCGTCCTGCTCGCGCACGGGCGGGGCGGCTGGGCCGTCGGGGACGTGGTGGGGGCCTCCCTCGACCACGCGATGTGGTTCCACCGGCCCTTCCGGGCCGACGAATGGCTCCTCTACGACCAGGAGTCCCCCACCTCGTCCGGCGGGCGCGGCCTCGGCCAGGCCCGGATCTGGACCCGGGACGGAAAGCTGGCGATCTCGGTCATCCAGGAGGGTGTCGTTCGCGTACCCCGCCCGTGACCGGGCATACGTTCCGACCGTGGCGAAGAACGACAGGAAGAACGGCTCGGGCGGCGAGAGCACCTTCACCGTGATCGTGGCGGCGGCGGCGAACCTCGGGATCGCCGTCGCCAAGGCCGTGGCGGGTCTCGTCAGCGGATCGAGCGCGATGATGTCGGAGGCGGCCCACTCGCTCGCGGACACCGTCACCGAGGTCATGCTGCTCACGGCGCTCAGACGGAGCGGGAAACCGGCCGACGAGGACCATCCGGTCGGGTACGCGGGCGAGCGGTACGTCTGGGCGATGCTGGCGGCCGTCGCGACCTTCGTCGGCGGCGCGGTCTTCTCCGTGTACGACGGGGTCCACACCCTCACCCAGGGCGAGGAGCTGGGCGATCCGCTCGTCTCGTACATCGTCCTCGCGGTCGCCTTCCTCCTGGAGGGCTTCTCGCTGCGGACCGGGATCAGGCAGGTCGCGGCCGAGGCGAAGGAGCGGGGGACGCCCTTCCTCACCTATCTGCGGCACACCCCCGACACCACCGTGAAGGCCGTCGTCATGGAGGACTCGGCCGCCCTCGCCGGACTGCTGCTGGCGGCGGGCGGCCTGCTCGGCGGGCAGCTGACCGGTTCCGGCGTCTGGGACGGCGTCGCCTCGATCCTCATCGGCCTCCTGCTGGTGTACGTGGCCTGGGTCCTCGGGCGCTCCAACGCCGAACTCCTCGTCGGCCGCCCGCTGCCGGAGGAGATGCGGGACGCGGTGCGCGAGGAGCTGCTGTCCGTCCCGCAGGTCGCGGACGTCGTGGACCTGCTGACCCTCATCCAGGGGCCGGGCGAGGTCCTGGTCGCCGCGAAGATCGACTTCCGGGACGGCGTCCCGGCCGAGGAGGTCGAGCGGGCCTGCGAGGAGGCCGAGCACCGGCTCCGCGCGCGCGTGCCCGCCGTCCGCCGGGTCTACCTGGACCCGACGCCCGGTCGGGGGGAGCGCCGGGCGGTCCGCTGAACCCGGCGCGCCGCCGTCAGTCCAGGCCGGCCGTGTGGAGCAGGTACGCGGTCAGCGGCTCGTAGGAGCGGGGGTCCACGACGTGGTCGTCGAGGGGGATCGTGACCTGCATCGTGCCCTCGGCCTCGCCCAGGAAGAGGGCGGGGTCGTTGCAGTCCGCGTAGCCGAGGGAGTCGATGCCGCGCTGGCCCGCGCGCCCGGCCCAGCCGTGGTCCGCGACCACCAGGTCGGGCGCGGGCTCGCCCAGGACCTCCAGGCCGTCCAGGATCGCGTTCATCGGCTCCGGGGAGTGGGTGTGCCAGAGGCTGGCGCCCCGTTCGAAGACGGCGACGTCCGCGAACTGCACGACGTACCCCTCGTCCGCGGTCAGGCCGCCGGGGATGCGGACGACGTCGCAGCCCCGGGCGCGCAGGGCCGACGCGACCCGGCTGTGGACGTCGATGAGGGAGCCGGGGTGGCCGGTCGCGAAGAGGACCCGCTCGCCTCCCTCGGCGGCCTTGCGCAGCCGGGCGGCCATCCGGTCGAGGGCGTCCACGGTCAGCTCGGGGTCGATGGTGTCCTGGCCGCTGCGGTGGGCGGGGTCGTCCACGACGCCGCACCGCTCGGCCATCACGGCGAGCACGTCCTGCTCGTCGGTCCAGCGGTCGCCCAGCTCCAGGCCGAGCCAGTAGTGCCGGTCGCCGTTGGCGAGTTTCCGGTAGTGGGAGAGGTTGTTGTCGCGCGGGGTGGCGACGTCTCCCGCGATCCGGGTGCGGACGAGGTGCTCGACGAGGGCTTCACGGCTGAGTATCGGCATGGGGCTCATTCTGCCGGTCGGAGGCCCCGGCGTGCCGGACGACCGGATCACCGGAAGGCCGGGCCGCCGAACTCCCGGCTCCCGGACCGCCCGGCCCCCGAACCACCGGCCCCCGGACCGCCCGGCCCCCGAACCACCGGCCCCCGGACCGCCCGGCCCCGGGCCCTCGGCCCCCGACCGTCCTCCCCCTCAGCCCGCCAGTGCCCCGAAGGCCCCGTGCGCCAGCCGCCGCAGCAGTTCCTCCACGGGCCGGCGGCCGGCCGCCGCCAGGTGCGGGGTGGAGTTCAGGAGCCCGAAGACCGCGTGGACCGCCGTACGGGCCTCGCCCTCGGAGACGTCCGGGTACAGCTCCCGCACCGCCGTCACCCACAGCTCCGCGTACTGCCGCTGGAGCTTGCGCACCCGCTTGCGGTCCTCGTCCCTGAGCCGGTCCAGCTCCCGGTCGTGGAGGATGATCAGCGGCCGGTCGTCGAGGGCGAAGTCGATGTGCCCGTCGATGAGGGACCCGAGCAGGGCCCCCGGGTCGCCGCCCGCCTCCCCCACCCGCAGCCGGCCGCCGTCGAGGAGCCGCTCGCTGATGCCGACGAGCAGTTCGGCGAGCATCGCGTCCTTGCCGGGGAAGTGCCGGTAGAGCCCGGGGCCGCTGATGCCGACGGCGGCCCCTATCTCGTCCACGCCCACGCCGTGGAACCCGCGCTCGGCGAAGAGACGGGCAGCCTCCTTGAGGATCTGCTCGCGCCGCGTGGGGGCGTCGGTCCTGACGCCGGCGGTCGTAGTCGTGGCCATGGACACCATCCTAGACAAGCCGGTTAGCGGTCGTTAACCTGTGCGCCAGACGTTAACGCTCACTAACCGGGCGGCCCGTTAACCGGACAAGGGAGATCGGTCGATGCAGCAGGCACCCGTGCTGTCGAGTGCGGCGGACCCCGCCTCGCCGGCCTGGCGGGCGAACGAGGCCGCGCACCACGAGCTGGTCGCGACGCTGCGCGCCAAGCTCGCGGCGGCCGCGCTGGGCGGGGGTGAGAAGTCCCGGGCCCGGCACACCGCACGCGGCAAGCTGCTGCCCCGGGACCGGGTGGACACCCTCCTCGACCCGGGCTCGCCGTTCCTGGAGCTGGCCCCGCTCGCGGCGAACGGCATGTACGGCGACCAGGCCCCGGCCGCCGGCGTCATCGCGGGCATCGGCCGGGTCTCCGGCCGCGAGTGCGTGATCGTCGCCAACGACGCCACCGTCAAGGGCGGCACGTACTACCCGATGACGGTGAAGAAGCACCTGCGGGCCCAGGAGGTGGCCCTGGAGAACCGTCTCCCCTGCCTCTACCTGGTGGACTCCGGCGGCGCCTTCCTGCCCCTGCAGGACGAGGTCTTCCCCGACCGGGAGCACTTCGGCCGCATCTTCTACAACCAGGCCCGGATGTCCGGCGCGGGAATCCCGCAGATCGCGGCCGTCCTCGGCTCGTGCACGGCGGGCGGCGCGTACGTGCCCGCGATGAGCGACGAGGCCGTGATCGTGCGGAACCAGGGCACGATCTTCCTCGGCGGCCCGCCGCTGGTGAAGGCCGCGACCGGCGAGGTCGTCACGGCCGAGGAGCTGGGCGGCGGCGAGGTCCACTCGCGGATCTCCGGCGTCACGGACCACCTCGCGGAGGACGACGCCCACGCCCTGCGGATCGTCCGGAACATCGTGGCCACGCTCCCGGAGCGCGGCCCGCTCCCCTGGTCGGTCGAGCCGGCCGAGGAGCCGAAGGTGGACCCGTACGGCCTCTACGGCGCGGTCCCGGTCGACTCCCGCACCCCGTACGACGTGCGCGAGGTGATCGCCCGGGTGGTGGACGGCTCCCGCTTCCAGGAGTTCAAGGCCGAGTACGGGCAGACCCTGGTCACCGGCTTCGCCCGGATCCACGGCCACCCGGTCGGGATCGTCGCCAACAACGGCATCCTGTTCGCGGAGTCCGCGCAGAAGGGCGCGCACTTCATCGAGCTGTGCGACCAGCGCGGCATCCCGCTGGTCTTCCTCCAGAACATCACCGGCTTCATGGTCGGCAAGGCGTACGAGCACGGCGGCATCGCCAAGCACGGCGCCAAGATGGTCACGGCCGTGGCCACCACCCGGGTGCCGAAGCTGACCGTGGTCGTCGGCGGTTCGTACGGCGCGGGCAACTACTCGATGTGCGGCCGGGCGTACTCCCCCCGCTTCCTGTGGATGTGGCCCAACGCCAAGATCTCCGTCATGGGCGGCGAGCAGGCCGCCTCGGTCCTCGCGACCGTCAAGCGCGACCAGCTCGGGGACGGGTGGAGCGCGGAGGAGGAAGAGGCGTTCAAGGCCCCGATCCGCGAGCAGTACGAGACCCAGGGCAACGCCTACTACGCGACCGCCCGGCTCTGGGACGACGGGGTCATCGACCCGCTGGAGACCCGGCAGGTCCTCGGACTCGCCCTGACCGCCTGTGCCAACGCGCCGCTGGGGGAGCCCCGGTTCGGCGTCTTCCGGATGTGAGAGGGCCCCAGGAGATGCAGTCCACGGATGTGAGGGGAGCCCAGGAGAGCGTGAGGGGATCCCAGGAGATGCCGTCCATGTTCGACACCGTCCTCGTCGCCAACCGGGGCGAGATCGCGGTCCGCGTCATCCGCACCCTGCGGGAGCTCGGCGTGCGCTCGGTGGCCGTGTACAGCGACGCGGACGCCGGCGCCCGGCACGTGCGGGAGGCGGACACGGCGGTGCGGATCGGCCCGCCGCCGGCCTCCGAGTCGTACCTGTCCGTGCCCGCCCTGATCGAGGCCGCCCGCCGCACCGGCGCGCGGGCCGTCCACCCCGGGTACGGCTTCCTCGCGGAGAACGCGGAGTTCGCACGGGCCTGCGCGGAGGCGGGGCTCGTCTTCATCGGTCCGCCCGCCGGGGCGATCGCCCTGATGGGCGACAAGATCCGGGCGAAGGAGACCGTGGCGGCGGCGGGCGTCCCCGTCGTCCCGGGCGCCTCCGGCCCCGGGCTGGCCGACGCGGCCCGGGAGCTGGGCGCGCCCGTGCTGCTCAAGCCGAGCGCGGGCGGCGGCGGCAAGGGCATGCGGCTCGTGCGGGACCTGGCGGTCCTGGACGAGGAGATCGCGGCGGCCCGGCGCGAGGCCCGCTCCTCCTTCGGCGACGACACGCTCCTGGTGGAGCGGTGGATCGACCGGCCCCGGCACATCGAGATCCAGGTCCTCGCGGACGCCCACGGGAACGTGGTGCACCTCGGGGAGCGCGAGTGCTCGCTCCAGCGCCGCCACCAGAAGATCGTCGAGGAGGCGCCGAGCGTCCTGCTGACCCCGGAGATCCGGGCGGCGATGGGCGCGGCGGCGGTGGAGGCGGCCCGGTCCTGCGGCTACGTGGGCGCGGGCACGGTCGAGTTCATCGTCCCGGGCGGCGACCCCTCCCAGTACTACTTCATGGAGATGAACACCCGGCTCCAGGTCGAGCACCCGGTGACGGAGCTGGTCACGGGCCTGGACCTGGTGGAGTGGCAGCTGCGGGTGGCGGCGGGCGAGCCGCTGTCCTTCGCGCAGGAGGACGTCCGCCTGGACGGCTGGGCGATCGAGGCCCGCCTCTGCGCCGAGGACCCGGCCCGGGGCTTCCTGCCGTCGGGCGGCACGGTCCTGTCGCTGCGCGAGCCGCGGGGGAACGGCGTCCGCACGGACTCGGGCCTGAGCGAGGGCACGGAGGTCGGCAGCCTGTACGACCCGATGCTGGCGAAGGTCGTCGTGCACGCCCCGGACCGCCCGACGGCCCTGCGCCGTCTGCGCGCGGCCCTCGCGGAGACGGTGACCCTCGGCGTCCCGACGAACGCGGGCTTCCTGCGCCGCCTCCTGGCCCACCCGGACGTCGTCTCCGGCGCCCTGGACACGGGCCTGGTGGAGCGCGAGGCGGAGGGGCTCGTCCCGAAGGAGGTACCGGAGGAGGTGTACGCGGCGGCGGCGGCCGTACGGCTCGCGGAGCTGGACCCGGCGCCCCGGGACGGCTGGACGGACCCCTTCTCGGTGCCGAACGGCTGGCGCCTGGGCGGCGCTCCGGTCCCGCTCGCCTTCCCCGTACGCGTACCGGGCGCGGAACCCGTCACGGTCGGGGCGCCGCCCGGCGCCCGGGTCACGGACGGTTCGGTGACGGTCGTCGTGGACGGGGTCTCCCACACCTTCCACCGGGCCGGCGCCTGGCTCGGACGCGACGGCGACTCCTGGCACGTCCTCGACCACGACCCCGTCGAGGCCGCGCTCTCCGGCGCCCGGCACGGCGGGGCCGACACGCTGGCCGCGCCGATGCCCGGCACCGTGACCGTGGTGAAGGTGGCCGTCGGGGACGAGGTGGAGGCCGGGCAGAGCCTGCTGGTGGTGGAGGCGATGAAGATGGAGCACGTCATCTCCGCCCCGCACGCCGGCACCGTCACCGAACTGGACGTCACGCCCGGCACCGCCGTCGCCATGGACCAGGTGCTCGCCGTCGTCGCCCCCCGGGAGGAAGCGTGACCACCGGTCTGCCCATGACCGTCCCCTCCGCCGGGCTCCCCGCCCGGGTCCGCGTCCACGAGGTCGGGGCCCGGGACGGCCTCCAGAACGAGAGGACGGCCGTGCCGACGGAGGTGAAGGCGGAGTTCGTCCGCCGGCTCGCCGCCGCCGGCCTGGACACGGTGGAGGCGACCAGCTTCGTGCACCCCGAGTGGGTGCCCCAGCTCGCCGACGCCGAGGAGCTGTTCCCGCTCGTCCGCGACCTCCCGGTCCGCCTCCCGGTCCTGGTCCCGAACGAGCGCGGCCTGGACCGGGCCCTCGCGCTCGGCGCCCGGGAGATCGCCGTCTTCGCCTCGGCCACCGAGTCCTTCGCGAAGGCCAACCTGAACCGGACCGTGGACGAGTCCCTCGCCCTCTTCGCGCCGGTCGTCGTCCGGGCCGTGGAGGCCGGTCTGAAGGTCCGCGGCTACCTGTCGATGTGCTTCGGGGACCCCTGGGAGGGGCCCGTCCCGGTGGGGCAGGTCGTCCGGGTCGCCAGGGCGCTCGCCGACATGGGCTGCGACGAGCTGAGCCTGGGCGACACGATCGGCGTGGCGACTCCGGGGCACGTCGAGGCCCTGCTCACCGCGCTGAACGAGACGGGCGTCCCCACCTCCCGCCTCGCCGTGCACTTCCACGACACCTACGGACAGGCCCTGTCCAACACCCTGGCCGCGCTGCGGCACGGGGTGACCACGGTCGACGCCTCCGCCGGCGGCCTCGGCGGCTGCCCGTACGCGAAGAGCGCGACCGGCAACCTCGCCACCGAGGACCTCGTGTGGATGCTCGACGGTCTCGGCATCGAGACCGGGGTCGATCTGGCCGCCCTCACCGCCACGAGCGTGTGGATGGCCGGACAACTGGGCCGACCCAGCCCGTCCCGCACCGTCCGCGCCCTCTCCCACCAGGAGTGACGACAGCCATGTCCCTCGATCACCGGCTCTCCGCCGAGCACCAGGAACTCCGCCGCACCGTCGAGGCGTTCGCCCACGACGTGATCGCGCCGAAGATCGGCGACTACTACGAGCGGCACGAGTTCCCGTACGAGATCGTCCGCGAGATGGGCCGCATGGGCCTCTTCGGGCTGCCGTTCCCCGAGGAGTACGGCGGCATGGGCGGCGACTACCTGGCCCTCGGGATCGCCCTGGAGGAGCTGGCCCGGGTCGACTCCTCGGTGGCCATCACCCTGGAGGCGGGCGTCTCGCTGGGCGCGATGCCCCTGTACCTGTTCGGCACCGAGGAGCAGAAGCGGGAGTGGCTGCCGAGGCTGTGCACCGGGGAACTCCTGGGCGCGTTCGGCCTGACCGAGCCGGGCGCGGGCTCGGACGCGGGCGGCACCCGGACGACGGCCGTGCGCGACGGCGACCACTGGGTCATCAACGGGTCCAAGTGTTTCATCACCAATTCGGGTACGGACATCACCGGCCTGGTGACGGTCACGGCGGTCACCGGCCGCAAGCCCGACGGCCGCCCGCTGATCTCCTCGATCATCGTCCCGTCCGGCACCCCCGGCTTCACCGTCGCCGCCCCGTACTCCAAGGTCGGCTGGAACGCCTCGGACACCCGCGAGCTGTCCTTCGACGACGTCCGGGTCCCGGTGGAGAACCTGCTGGGCCAGGAGGGCCGGGGGTACGCGCAGTTCCTCCGCATCCTGGACGAGGGCCGGGTCGCCATCGCGGCGCTCGCGACGGGCCTCGCGCAGGGCTGCGTGGACGAGTCCGTGAAGTACGCGAAGGAACGTCACGCCTTCGGCCGCCCGATCGGGGACAACCAGGCCATCCAGTTCAAGATCGCGGACATGGAGACCCGGGCGCACATGGCCCGGATCGGCTGGCGGGACGCGGCCTCGCGCCTGGTCCTGGGCGAGCCGTTCAAGAAGGAGGCGGCCATCGCGAAGCTGTACTCCTCCACGGTGGCGGTGGACAACGCCCGCGAGGCGACCCAGATCCACGGCGGCTACGGCTTCATGAACGAGTATCCGGTGGCCCGGATGTGGCGCGACTCGAAGATCCTGGAGATCGGCGAGGGCACCAGCGAGGTCCAGCGGATGCTGATCGCGCGGGAGCTGGGCCTGCCGGGCTGACCCGGCCCCGGTCCCGGAAGCCCTGGAGGCCCCGGCCACCCGGGCGCCCGGACTCCCCGCGGCCGTCCGCCGCCCCTCGACCGGGGTGGTGGGCGGCCGCAGGCGTTCGGGGCCCCGTCCCGCGCCGCCCGCGCCCGGTCACACCGCCGTGTCCGGGTCCCCGTCCCGCGCCGCCCGCGCCCGGTCACACCGCCGCGTCCGGGTCCCACCCCGCGCCGCCCGCGTCCGTCACCAGGGCCACGTACTCGACCGTCACGGCGAAGGTGTCGTGCCCGGTCGCCGTCGCGTGCGCCAGGCACTCGACGTTCACGCCCGGCGGCACGGCCGTGGGCGGCGTCCCCCAGCCGCACCCGCCGTCCAGGCAGTGGGCCGTGGCGACGGTCTCGCCGCGCGGGTGCGGCCCGATCCGGCGCGTCGGGGGCGCCGCCTCCACGGCCGCCCCGGGCGCCGGCGCGCTCACGGCCGCCCCTCCGGCGGCGCGGAGTCCCTGAGCGTCATCTTCGGCGGGTCGTGCGGGTGGTTGCGGATCTCCACCACGCAGTCCACGGCCGCCGACTCGTCGTGCTGCGGTCCCCGCCGCATGTAGTGGTCGAACCAGCTCGCCAGGTGCGCGCAGGGCGTGCACCCCGGGGCCGGTTCCGGCCGGGGGCGGAGGCCGTGGTCGGCGGAGAGCACGACCGGGGGCACGCGCGTGGTGAGGATGCGGATGCTCGCCCACTCCCCCTCGGTCGGCGCCCGCAGGTCCTCGGGCGTCGCGGCCCACTCGGCCCCGCCACCCGGCGGACGTACGTACACCCGCCCGTCCTCCCTGCGGGTGACCTCGCCGAGGCGGACCGTTCCTCTGCCGGCGTCGGCCACGAAGGCGCCGGTGGAGGGGAAGGGCGGGGACGGGTCGGGGGGTGGGGGGACGTCCTGCACGGGCACGTTCGCTCCTCTCCGTAGTGAATCCACTACCAGGGGTGCCCAGCGTGGACTAGAGTCGGCCTCCTCTTCAACTAGGCAGCCCCGAAGGACAAGTCGTGGTCAATCGCAAGGAGTTGCGGCCGGAGTCCAGCCCGCAGGCGGCCTACGGGGCCCATCTGCGCAGGCTGCGCGAGGAACGGGTCTGGACCCAGGAGGACCTGGCCGGACCCATGGGGTGCTCCAGTCAGCACATCTCCGCCGTGGAAACCGGCCGTAAACCGCCGACCCTGCCGTTCTCACGCCGCGCCGACCAGGTCTTCGGCCTGGTCGGGAGCAAGGAGTCGTTCGAGCGCGAGTGGCGCGAGATGCGGCACGGCGTGCTGCTGGAGGGGTTCCCGGAGTACGTGGGGTACGAGGGCCGGGCGGTGGAGATCCGGCTGTTCGAGATCGGCATCGTCCCGGGCCTGCTGCAGACCCCGGAGTACGCGCGCGTCCTGGCGAACAGTGCCGTGAAGCGGGGGTCCATTACTCCGGAGCAGGCCGACGAGCGGGTGGCGGTCGTGGCCGCACGCCAAGCGGCACTGGAGCGCGCTCAACCGCCCATGGTCTTCGTGGTGATGGACGAGAGTTGCATCCGGCGGCCCGTTGGAGGGCACAAGGTGATGGACGCCCAACTGGAACGGCTCGTCGAGTTCGCGGACCGCGCCAACGCCCTACTCCAGATCGCTCCGTATGCCATAGGAGAGCGTCGCACGTTCGACCTCCCGTCCTACCTGCTCACGCTTACCGACCGATCGGTGGTGTGCTACGCCGAGTCGCAGACGCAGGGGCACTTCGACCGTGAAATGACGTCCGTGGTCCCCATGTTGACGGCCTACCATCAGCTTCAGGCCGCATCGCTCTCCCAGGCGGAATCCGTGGCCATGATCCAAGAAGCGCGAAAGGGCACCTCGTGACGACCGCATCCCCCCAGTGGTTCAAGTCCTCCTACAGCAACAACGGCGGCGCGTGCGTCGAGGTCGCCGTCAACCTCGTCCCCTCGCGCGGCACCGTCCCCGTCCGTGACTCCAAGGTCGTGGACGGGCCGGTTCTGGGCTTCCGCGCCGACGCCTTCTCCGCTTTCGTGGGAAGCGTCAGGACCGGAGAGTTCGGCGCCGTCTGATCGCCGGGCGGCCCCGCCGACCGAAAGGACGCCCATGACGACCGACGAGACCCCCCACTGGTTCACGTCCTCGTACAGCAACAACGGCGGCCAGTGCGTCGAGGTCGCCGTCAACCTCGTCCCCTCGCGCGGCACCGTCCCCGTCCGTGACTCCAAGGTCGCGGACGGACCCGTCCTGGACCTGGGCGCCACCGCCTTCGCGGCCTTCGTGGAGGGCGTCGGGCGCGGGGGGTTCGGCGTCCGCTGACGGACCCGCCGCACCACGCGGAACGCCCGGCCGGGAAGCCCCGGCCGGGCGTTCCGCGTGCGTGGGCGTGTTACTCGGCCGGCCAGGGGACCTCCGGTGAGCGGTACCAGTCGATGCCGAGGGCCCGGAAGCGCGGCGCCTGTTCCGCGAGGCGGACCTTGTACGTCTCCCAGTCGTGGGACGCGGCCGGGGACCAGCCCAGTTCCGCGATGCCCGGCAGGCGCGGGAAGGCCATCACGTCCAGGTCGTCGGTGGTGGACAGGGTCTCCGTCCACAGCGGGGACTCGACGCCCCGGACGGCGCTCGCGGGGACGCCGGGCAGATAGGCGGCCGGGTCCCAGTCGTAGGACCTGCGGACCTCGACGTACCCGGCCCAGGAGAGCCCGAGGCGGGTCTCCTTCGTGTACTTCATGTCGAGGTAGGTGCGGTCGGCGGGCGAGAGGATCAGGCCGGTGCCGTTCCGCGCGGCGGCGGCGACCCGCTCCTTCTCGGCGGCGGGGGTGCGGTCGAGGCCCCAGTACTGGACGAGGGCACCCTTCGCGGGGGTCGCCCCGGTGAGCTGGTGCCAGCCGACGACGGTCTTGCCGTACCTGGCGACGACCGGCTGCACCCGGTCCATGAAGGCCACGTAGTCGGCGTGGCTGGTGGAGTGGGCCTCGTCGCCGCCGATGTGGAGGTAGCGGCCGGGGGTGAGGGCGGCGATCTCCCGGACCACGTCGTCCACGAAGTCGTACGTGACGTCCTTGGGCACGCACAGGGAGCTGAAGCCGACCTTGGTGCCGGTGTAGAGGGGCGGGGCGACGCCGTCGCAGTTGAGTTCGGCGTAGGAGGAGAGGGCCGCGTTGGTGTGGCCCGGCATGTCGATCTCCGGGATCACCTCCTGGTAGCGGGAGGCGGCGTACCGGACGATCTCCTGGTACTGCTCCTTGGTGTAGAAGCCGCCGGGACCGCCGCCGACCTCGGTGGAGCCGCCGTGGGTGGTGAGCCGGGGCCAGGAGTCGACGGCGATGCGCCAGCCCTGGTCGTCGGAGAGGTGCAGGTGGAGGGTGTTCACCTTGTAGAGGGCGAGCTGGTCGATGTACCGCTTCACCTCGTCCACGGTGAAGAAGTGGCGGGCGACGTCGAGCATGGCGCCCCGGTAGGCGTAGCGCGGGGT
Organism: Streptomyces sp. NPDC041191; assembly: GCF_055591945.1. Lineage (NCBI taxonomy): Bacteria > Bacillati > Actinomycetota > Actinomycetes > Kitasatosporales > Streptomycetaceae > Streptomyces > Streptomyces sp. NPDC041191. The sequence continues at coordinate 303,290 of NZ_JBVIZC010000005.1, forward strand.
GTCGGTGACGGTGCCGCCCGCGACCTTCCAGGGCCCGGCCTGGACGCTGTCGCGCTCGACGGCGGAGGGGAGCTGCTGGCGCAGGGTCTGGATGCCCCGGAAGAGCCCGGCGTGGCGGCGGGCGGTGACGGTGAGGCCCTCGGGCGCGGAGCTGAGCCGGTAGCCCTCGTCGCCGAGGGCGGTGTCGGTGGGGCTGATCCGGAGCCGGATGCCGCCCCGGGCCGCCTGGTCGTCCACGACGGGCAGCGGGAGGCCGGTGGCGGGGCGGAGCAGTCCGGCGAGGTAGCGGCCGAGGTCCTGGGACTCCCGGGAGCGCGTGTCCACCCCGATGCGGGTGGTGGCGGTGAGCGTGTAGGGCTCGCCCCGGGGGGAGACGGAGGCGGGCACGGGGACGATCCGGCCGAGCGGACGGACCTCGGGCTCGGCGGCGGCCCGCCGGCCGGCCGCCTTGCCGTCGCCGCCGCCGTCGGCGGCGGCGGCGGCGGCCTCGCCGCACGCGACGCCGGCGGTCGCCAGCAGGAGGAGGGAACCGATCAGGCGCGGAATCCTTCGGCGCGGGATCCGTCGGCGCGGGGTCCTTCGGTGCGGAGTGGTCAGGCGCTGTCTCACGGGCGGGCTCCCCTTCGGGTGAACGACGCGTCTGTCGTCTTCTTATATCCGGACCGGCGCTCCGCGTACCGCACCGCTCACCAACAGTTAAGGTCTAGGCCAACCGGCGCCTTCGGAGGTGTGATCTTCCCACCCCTGCCCGATTCCGGGCAGGAATCTTGCGTAAAGCGGCGAGGACCCCCCAATATTCACGGGTGCTCGAACGCCGTCCGTCGCACGACGACCTCATCGACCATCTGGTCCGCAGCACCGCGCTCCAGCGCGGTGAGGCCGCCCGGGTGGTGCTCGACGTGCTGGCGTACTTCGACGAGACGACCGAGGCGTTCGTCCGCCGCCGCCACCGCGAACTGCAGGCCGGCGGCGCCGTGAACGCCGAGATCTTCGAACGGATCGCGGCGGAACTGCCGCACCGGGCCGTGTCCCCGCCGGAGCTCTCGCTCCGGCAGCTCCGCCGGATCGTCTACGGCTGAGCGCGGAACGAGCGGAACGGCCCGGACGGCCGAGTACATCCACTGACTTGGAGGGGTTTCACCTTTATGTGCGGAATCGTCGGTTACATCGGTAAGCGTGACGTGGCCCCGCTGCTGCTCGAGGGCCTGCAGCGCCTGGAGTACCGCGGGTACGACTCGGCCGGCATGGTCGTCACCAGCCCGAAGGCCGGCGGCCTGAAGATGGTGAAGGCCAAGGGCCGCGTCCGCGACCTGGAGGCCCGCGTCCCCAAGCGCTTCACCGGCACCACCGGCATCGCCCACACCCGCTGGGCGACCCATGGCGCCCCCAGCGACGTCAACTCGCACCCGCACATGGACCCCGAGAACAAGGTCGCCGTCGTCCACAACGGCATCGTGGACAACGCCGCCGAGCTGCGCGCCAAGCTGGAGGCCGAGGGCGTCGTCTTCGCCTCCGAGACCGACACCGAGGTCATCACCCACCTCGTCGCGCGCTCCGAGGCCGAGACCCTGGAGGAGAAGGTCCGCGAGGCCCTGAAGGTCATCGAGGGCACCTACGGCATCGCCGTGATGCACGCCGACTTCAACGACCGCATCGTGGTCGCCCGCAACGGCTCCCCGGTCATCCTCGGCATCGGCGAGAAGGAGATGCTCGTCGCCTCCGACGTCGCCGCCCTGATCGCCCACACCCGCCAGGTCGTCACCCTGGACGACGGCGAGATGGCCACCCTCAAGGCCGACGACTTCCGCACGTACACCACCTCCGGCGCCACCACCACCGCCACCCCGGAGACCGTCGAGTGGGAGGCCGCCTCCTACGACATGGGCGGCCACGACACCTTCATGCACAAGGAGATCTCCGAGCAGCCCGACGCGGTCGACCGCGTGCTGCGCGGCCGGATCGACGACCGCTTCTCCACCGTGCACCTGGGCGGCCTGAACCTGGACCCGCGCGAGGCCCGCACCATCCGCCGCATCAAGATCCTCGGCTGCGGCACCTCGTACCACGCCGGCCTCATCGGCGCCGGGCTCATCGAGTCCATGGCCCGCATCCCCGCCGACGCCGAGCCGGCCTCGGAGTTCCGCTACCGCAACCCGGTCGTGGACCCCGACACCCTCTACATCGCCGTCTCCCAGTCCGGCGAGACCTACGACGTGCTCGCCGCCGTCCAGGAGCTCAAGCGGAAGGGCGCCCGCGTCCTCGGCGTCGTCAACGTCGTCGGCTCCGCCATCGCCCGCGAGGCCGACGGCGGCGTGTACGTCCACGCCGGTCCCGAGGTCTGCGTCGTCTCCACCAAGTGCTTCACCAACACGGTGACCGCCTTCGCGCTGCTCGCCCTGCACCTCGGCCGCATCCGCGACCTGTCCGTCACCGACGGCAAGCGGATCATCGAGGGCCTGCGCCGCCTCCCCGCCCAGATCGAGGAGATCCTCAAGGGCGAGGACGAGATCAAGCGGCTCGCCGCGGAGTACGCGGGCGCCCAGTCGATGATGTTCATCGGGCGCGTGCGCGGCTACCCGGTCGCCCTGGAGGCGTCCCTGAAGCTCAAGGAGATCTCCTACATCCACGCCGAGGCGTACCCCGCCTCCGAGCTGAAGCACGGCCCGCTCGCCCTCATCGAGCCCGCCCTGCCGACGGTCGCGATCGTCCCCGACGACGACCTCCTGGAGAAGAACCGCGCCGCCCTGGAGGAGATCAAGGCCCGCAGCGGCCGCATCCTCGCGGTCGCGCACCAGCCGCAGGAGAAGGCCGACCACACCATCGTGGTCCCGAAGAACGAGGACGAGCTGGACCCGATCCTCATGGGCATCCCGCTCCAGCTCTTCGCGTACCACACCGCCCTCGCCATGGGCCGCGACATCGACAAGCCGCGCAACCTGGCCAAGTCCGTCACGGTCGAGTAGCGGGACCCCGGGCCTGTCCCCCGGACCCGCCGCCGGGCCTGTCCCCCGGCGCCGCCCGACCTGACACACGACGGTCCCCGTGCACACACCTCCCGTGCACGGGGACCGTCGTGCTTCCCGGGACGGCCGGAACAGCCGGAACCACCAGGGCTACGGGCCTACGGGCCTACGGGCCTACGGGCCTACGGGCCTACGGGATGACGATGACGGGCCGGCGGGCGCGGCGCGCCAGGCGCCCGGCCACCGAGCCGAAGATCCGCCCGACGATCCCGTGCGTGGAGCCGACCACGATCGCGTCGGCCGCGTACTCGCGGCCGACCTCCTCCAGCTCGTGGCAGATGTCCCCGCCGCGCTCGACCAGGATCCACGGCACCTCGGCGAGGTAGTCGGCGCAGGCCAGCTCCAGGCCCAGGACCTCGGTGCGGTGGTCGGGCACGTCGACGAAGACGGGGGGCTCGCAGCCCGCCCACACCGTGGTGGGCAGCCGGTTGGCCACGTGCACGATGATCAGGCCCGAGCCGGAGCGGCGGGCCATGCCGATGGCGTACGCGAGGGCGCGCTCACTGGACGTGGAGCCGTCGAAGCCGACGACGACCCCGTGCCGGAAGGCCGGGTCGCAGGCGTGACGTGGCTGTTCTACCGCCAGGGGGTCGACCGTGGAGTCGGCGACGCGCTCGCGGTCCGCGGGTTCGAAGAATTCGTGACCGGCCATCGGTGTCTCGGCGAAGAGGGTCCTCGTGAGAAGGAACGGGAAAGGGGTGAGGGACGGCGGGAGAGCGGAGCTGTGTCCGGGAATGGTCTTCCCCTGCTGATACCCCCAAGGGTACGGCGCCACTCCTCTCCTGCCCAGGGGCCGCCGCGCGGTGTCCGGCGCGCACACCGCTCGCGCGGCGTTCCAGGGAGCATGCACGAGCGGTTCGGGATCTGGCAATGCCGCTTGTGCCCTACAGGCGTCCGGCAGACGTCCGGCAGACGCCCGGTCGCCCCCCGCGACCGCCCGCACGCGGACCGGACGGGGCCCCGAGGGGGCGCGGGGGCGGTGCGGCCGGGAGTGACCGGGGCGCTCCCTTCCTCGTTGCCACGGAGCCGCCCCGCCGCGGGGAGACCGTCCGCGACCGCGCCGCCGGCCGGCGCCGTCCGCAGCCGTCCGGCGCCGGACCCGCCCCGACGGGCCTCCGGGAGGGGCCGGGGAGGGCTCCGAGCCGGTCCGGAGCCCCTGCGAGTTGACAGGCTCGCACACCCGCTCCCATACGTTTTCAGCCAACTTCCACCGCCTGGCGCGTCCTTGGCGTAACGATTGGCCAACCCCGGCGCCCGTAGCGGGTAAACCCCTGCCCCGAGGGGGCGCACCCCCCGCCGACCGGGGCGTTCGCCACCCGGGCCGACACGGCGCGGCGCCCCGGAGGCGACGGTTCCCGATCGATCGCTTCGCGCCAAGTTGCCTTGTCGACAATCCACCGGTTCGAGAACGTGGCACGCCGGCGTCACGGGACGCAGTAGATTCGATCATGGGTACCGAGGACTGGGGTCTCGTGCAGAACCGAGGGGAAACGTGCAGGTGCGACACGACCAGGGAGACGCGAACACCGAGGGGGGCTTAGCGTCATGAGCCAGGACTCCGCAGTACCGGAGGCCGCACGGAGACTGTCCGGACGGCGCCGTCGCGAAGTCGTCGCGGTGCTGTTGTTCAGCGGCGGCCCCATCTTCGAGAGCTCCATCCCGCTCTCCGTGTTCGGCATCGACCGCCAGGACGCCGGAGTGCCACGTTACCGGCTGCTCGTCTGCGCCGGTGAGGAGGGCCCGCTGCGGACCACCGGCGGACTCGAACTCACCGCGCCGTACGGCCTGGAGGCCATCGGCCGGGCGGGCACCGTCGTCGTCCCGGCCTGGCGGTCGATCACCTCGCCGCCGCCGCCGGAGGCGCTCGACGCGCTCCGCCGCGCGCACGAGGAGGGGGCCAGGATCGTCGGGCTGTGCACCGGGGCGTTCGTCCTCGCGGCGGCCGGACTGCTCGACGGCCGGCCGGCGACCACGCACTGGATGTACGCGCCGACGCTCGCCAAGCGCTACCCGTCGGTCCACGTGGACCCCCGGGAGCTCTTCGTGGACGACGGGGACGTCCTGACCTCCGCCGGCACCGCGGCCGGAATCGACCTGTGCCTGCACATCGTGCGGACCGACCACGGCACCGAGGCCGCGGGCGCGCTCGCGCGCCGGCTGGTCGTCCCGCCGCGGCGCAGCGGCGGTCAGGAGCGCTACCTCGACAGGTCTTTACCCGAGGAGATCGGCGCCGACCCGCTGGCCGAGGTCGTCGCCTGGGCCCTGGAGCACCTCCACGAGCAGTTCGACGTGGAGACCCTGGCCGCGCGCGCCTACATGTCGCGGCGGACCTTCGACCGCCGGTTCCGCTCGCTCACGGGCTCGGCCCCGCTCCAGTGGCTGATCACCCAGCGGGTGCTCCAGGCGCAGCGGCTCCTCGAAACCTCCGACTACTCGGTGGACGAGGTGGCGGGCCGGTGCGGCTTCCGCTCCCCCGTGGCGCTGCGCGGCCACTTCCGGCGCCAGCTCGGCTCCTCCCCGGCGGCCTACCGGGCGGCGTACCGCGCCCGCCGGCCGCAGGGCGACATCGGCACGGCGGTGCTCGATCCGGTCGTGCCCGCCCAGGTCCCGGCCGGCGTCCGGCGCCCGGCCCCGCAGGAGCAGGGGAAGCCGGGAGCCGACGCCTACGCCCCCGGGCGCGCCTCGCTCCCGGGCCAGCGCAGCGCTCCGTAACGAGGACCCGCGCGGTCACGAGCCGCGCACCGCGGGGGCGGCGGGCGCCCGGGGGGACACCTCCCCCGGGCGCCCGCCGCCCCCGTTCGCACGGGAAGAGCCCCCGGGAAGCCCCTAAGGTGGACGCATGAACGACCGCATGGTGTGGATCGACTGCGAGATGACCGGGCTCTCGCTGACGGACGACGCACTCATCGAGGTGGCCGCGCTGGTCACCGACTCGGAACTGAACGTGCTCGGCGACGGGGTGGACATCGTGATCCGCCCGCCGGACGCCGCCCTGGAGACCATGCCGGAGATCGTGCGCCAGATGCACACGGCCTCGGGGCTGCTCGACGAGCTGCCCGGCGGCACCACGCTCGCCGACGCGGAGGCCCAGGTCCTCGCGTACGTCCGCGAGCACGTCAAGGAGCCCGGCAAGGCGCCGCTGTGCGGGAACTCGGTCTCCACGGACCGGGGCTTCCTCGCCCGCGACATGCCCGCCCTGGAAGGCCACCTGCACTACCGGATCGTCGATGTCTCCTCGGTCAAGGAGCTGGCCCGCCGCTGGTACCCGAGGGCGTACTTCAACAGTCCGGAGAAGAGCGGCAACCACCGGGCGCTCGCCGACATCCGCGAGTCCATCGCGGAACTGCGCTACTACCGCGAGGCGGTCTTCGTGCCGCAGCCCGGCCCCGACTCGGACACCGCCAAGCGGATCGCCGCCCGCCACGTCCTGTCCGCCGAATGACCGCCCGCTCGCGCCCGCGCGGACCCCTCCGGGAAACGTGGGCGCGAGCACCCTCCGGAACCCTGTAGACTTCTTCTCGGCCGGTCGGGGAAACCTTCGGGAAAACCGCCGGGCGTGGTGGGTATAGCTCAGATGGTAGAGCACCTGGTTGTGGTCCAGGATGTCGCGGGTTCGAGTCCCGTTACTCACCCTTTCAGGGGAAGGCCCTGATCCATGGAGACATGGATCAGGGCCTTCTTCGCGTTCCGGCGCGGACCGCCGGGCGGCGGGAGCCGCCGCGCCCCCGGAACACCCCCCTCATGATCACAAAAGGTGACACACCGTACCGCCCGCGCACCCAGTGTGACCGAGCACACGCTTTCCCGGCTGTCCCTTCACATGATGATCATGAAAAGCTCGCGCGGCCTGCACCGCAGGCGAACCACATCGAACGAACGAGTTAAGGGGGGTGGATGCGAAGAGGAACACGGATCGCGTCCGTCTCGACCGCGGTGGCCCTGACGCTGTCCCTGCAGCTGCCGGCCCTGGCGGAAGAGCGAACGGCGATACCCACGGAAACGACGGACGCCGTCCCGGACCGCACCGAGGCGCCCGACCTCGCGTCGGCGCGCCTGGCCGCCGTGCTCGGCGGCAAGCGGGTCGAGGCCCTGTCCGAGCGGACGGAGGCCTCCAGCACCTGGGTCAACCCGAACGGGACGGTCACCACGGAGACCGCGTCCGGGCCGGTCCGGATCAGGGAGGGGGGCGAGTGGAAGCAGCTCGACACCACCCTCGTCGACACCGGGACACGGCTCGAACCCGAGGCCGCCGTCGCCGACGTCAAACTGTCCGACGGCGGGGCCGAGGACTTCGCGGCGGTGACCCGCAGCGGACGGACCTTCGGCCTGGACTGGTCCGCCACGAAGGCCCTCCCGGCCCCGGAGGTCGAGGGGGACACGGCGGTCTACCCCGAGGTGGTGCCCGACGGCGACCTGCACGTCACCGCGCTCCCCCAGGGCTTCACCGAATCGCTCATCCTGCGCGAGCGCCCCACCGAGCCGGTCGAACTGCGGCTCCCGGTCACGCTGGAGGGCCTGAGCCTGGAGAAGGAGCGGTCGGGACACCTGCGCCTGGAGGACGCCACCGGGAAGCTGGTCGCCAGCGCCCCGGCGCCCCGGATGTGGGGCACGGGAACGGACCCGAAGTCCGGTGACCCCACCCACTCCATGGAGATCGAGACCCGCATCGAGCAGAGCGCGGGCCGGCCGGTCCTGGTCCTCAAGCCCAGCATGGCCTTCCTCACCGACCCCGACGTCACCTACCCGGTGAACATCGACCCCACGACGACCCTCGCGGCGTCCACGGACACCTGGGTCGCCACCAACTACCCGGACTCCCAGCGCGGTTCGACCGAACTGAAGGCCGGCACCTACGACGGCGGCACCACGAAGGCCCGTTCGTACGTGAAGTTCGACGTGTCGAAGTACGCCGGCAAGCAGATCCTGGACACCGAGTTCAGGCTGCACTCCTACTGGTCGTCGAGCTGCTCCGCGACCGGTTCCGGCGTGGCCGTCCGGCGCATCACCGCGAACTGGGACCCCAGCGCGGTGACCTGGGGCGCGCAGCCCGCGACGACGGCCGACGACGCGGTCGTCTCCAAGGCCGCGTACGGGTACAGCTCGGCCTGCCCGGCGAACTTCATGCGCTGGGACGTGGACGGGATCGTCCAGGCGTGGGCCGACGGCCAGCCGAACCACGGCCTCCAGGTGCGCGCCGTGGACGAGGCGGACTCGACGAGCTGGCGGCGCTTCCGCTCGGCGAACTACGTGGACGGGGCCCAGGGCCCGACCGAGCCGACGCTCGTCGTGACCTACAACACCAAGCCGAACGCCGGCAGCGCCGTGAGCCCCGCCGAGGGCACGGTCACCGCGGACACGACCCCGACCCTCACCGCCCAGGCCACCGACCCCGACGCCGACTCCGTGCGGCTCACCTTCGAGGTGTGGAACAAGGACGCCACCGCGAAGGTGACGAGCGGGACCTCCGCGTTCGTCGCCTCCGGCAAGCCCGCCGCCTGGACCTCCGGGGCGCTCGCGCCGGGAACGTACAAGTGGCGCGTCTCGGTGTACGACGGCAAGCTCTGGAACGGGGGTTGGTCCGCCTGGCGCACCCTGACCGTCGACACCTCCGTGCCGGTGGCGCCCTCGGTCGCCTCCTCCGTCTACCCGGCCGACGGCCTGTGGCACGGCGGTGCGGGGACCCCCGGCTCCTTCACCGTCACCGACCCCCAGGGCAAGGCCGTCGCGGCCGAGTACTCCCTGGACGGCGGCCCGGCGGGCACGGTGGCCCTCTCGGCCGGCCGGGGAACGGTGACGCTGACCCCCTCGGCCGACGGCACCCACGTCCTCTCCGTCCGCGTGAAGAACGCGGCGGGAACGTGGTCGGACCCGGCGGAGCACGCGTTCCGCGCCGGCCGGATCACCGGCGTCCTCTCCCCCTCCTTCGTCAACGAGGTCGCCGAGACGCACTTCTCCGACCTGCTGCACCCCGAGGAGGAGCAGACGGAGCCCGAGGACCGGCCCGTCGACACCGAGTACCCGGAGGTCGACGACACGCCCGCGGACTACCAGGAGCAGGAGGACCCCGAGGTCGTCGAGACCGAGGAGTCCGTCCTGGCCTCCGGCGTCGTGGAACTCCCCGGCACGGCCGGTCAGGAGATCGTCGGCACCAGCGCGGACGGCTCCGTCCAGACGTCGGTGGCCATGCCCTCGGGCGCCGCGGCGGCCGCCACGCTCAGCGAGACCGGCGTCGTCGTCTACCCGAACACGCAGACGGACGCGGACACGCTCGCCATCCGGACCGGGCAGAACGCCGTCGAGACGTTCCACCTGCTCCGGAGCGCCTCCGCGGCGACGAGCTACACGTACACCCTGCGCCTGCTGCCCGGTCAGACGGCGACGCAGGGCGCGGACAACGTCATCATCGTCTCGGACGAGCTGGGCAACCTGACCTTCATCACCGCCCCCGTCGCCCGGGACGCCAAGGGCGCCGGCATCCCCGTGAAGCTCACGCTCTCCGGGAACGAGGTCACCGCCTCGCTGGCCCCCGCCGCCGGCCAGACCCTGGCCTACCCGGTCCTGATGGACCCCGGCTTCGGTTACGGCAGCGCCACGCCCTCCGAGCGGTCGTACTGCTTCTGGAACCCGATCGACTGCACCGCCGCGTACGACGCCGCGAACAAGGCGTTCAAGCAGGCGCAGGACTGGTACCCGGACAAGACCCTCTTCCAGGGCACCGGCGACTCCTTCCGGCACTGCTACTGGAACGCGCGCATGGAGATCCGTCTGTCCACCAAGGACGCCTACGAGTTCGCGACCCGGCACGAGTCGACGTCCAAGGGCGTCGACAAGCAGATGGACCTGAAGAACAACGCGATCGGCCGGGAGATCGGCCGCAAGCGGACCGGCCAGACCAACGCCGGGACCAGGGCGCGGGACGATTGCCGCAGTGCCCAGCGGAACGGCAAGCTGTGGATCATCAAGAGCGGACGACTCGTGAGGAGCAACAGTTGAGCCCTCTCTTCGTGAAGCGGGCGGGAGCGGCGGTCCTCGTCCTGGAGGTCTGCTACGTGCTGCTCATGGAGCTGGCCTTCGCGCTCCTCGTGGTGGACACGTCCGGGATCGACCACCCGGGGTCGGAGGGCTCCGGGGGCCTCCTCCTGGCGGCCGAGGCGACGGCGGCGCTGGTCCTGCTCTGGGCCGCGGCCGTGCTCGTGCTCCCCGCCCTCGCGGAGAAGGGTCCCCGGTGGGCCCGTGCCGCCGGGCTCGTCGCCGCGGCGGCCCTCCAGGTCCTCGGCATCCGGTCGGCGACGTCCAACGCGCTGGCCCAGGACGCCGGGCCCGACGTCGTGGTCAACGCGCTGATGGTGCTGTGCGCCCTGGTCGCCGTCGCCGCGTGCGTCCTGGGGCTCCGCGACGCGTCGCGGAGAACGGCGGTCCGGGGCTGAGCCCGGCCCCGGCGCCCGTGCGGGTGCCGGGGGCCGCGCCCGCCCCGGGGAGGCCCCGGTCCTCACGGACCGGGGCCTCCGTCGTGTCCGCGGCCGGGAAAGGCGCGCCCCGGCCGGGGGGTGGGTGGGGGAGGCCGGGGCGCGCTGCTCGGGGGTGGGTGGAGAGGAAGAGGAGGCCGGGTGCGGCCGGTGGGAACCTTCGTGCTCGGGGTGTGACAGCACGCTAGCGGCCGGGAAGGGCGGAAACCGGCCTCCGGGGGCGGGGGCGGGGTTTCTTACGGGTCGCTTAAGGAGGCCATCGGGAGGGGGAAAGGTTCGCCTCCCGGGAGAGGCAGGGGCGGGGGAAGGAGGAGGGAGCGGGGAGACGGGACCGGGCGGGACCCCGAGACCGTACCGGCGGGGCCGGGACCGGGATCGGGACCGGCGGGGCCGAGACCGTACCGGCGGGGCCGGGACCGTGCCGGCGGAGCCGAGACCGTACCGGCGGGGCCGGGACCGTGCCGGCGGAGCCGGGACCGTACCGCCGGAGCCGAGGCCGTACCGGCGAGCCCGGGGCCGGGACCGTACCGCCGAGCCCGGGACCGTACCGCCGGAGCCGGGAGGCGTCAGCGCTCCCCCGCCCGCCGCGTTCCCCTCCCCCCGCGCCTGCGGCGGGACGGGCGGTGGGCGCGGCGGGGGGACGTACGGGCGGGGCCGGACGCCCCGGCGGCGCCGGACGTCCCGGCGCGACCGGCCAGGCCGAGCCAGACGCGGACCTCGGTGCCGCCGAGCACCGAGCGGCCGATCCGGACGTCGCCGCCGGTGCCCTCCGCCATCCGCCGCGCGATGTCGAGGCCGAGTCCCGTGGAGCCGTCCCGGTCGCCGCCGTTGCCCCGGGCCAGGGCGGCGGCGGGGTCGTCGATGCCGGGGCCCGCGTCCGAGACCAGGACGATGACGGCGTCGTCGCCGTTGTGGACGTCGACGGAGAAGGCGGTGCCCTCGGGGGTGTGGCGGAAGACGTTGCCGAGCAGGGCGTCGAGGGCCGCGACCAGTTCGGGACGGGCGACCGGGATGCGGACCGGACGCTCGACGCCCGCGACCCGCACCCGCCGTCCCTCGTCCTCCGCGAGCGCCGACCAGAAGTCCATCCGCTCGCGGACCACTTCGGCGGCGTCGCAGCCCGCGCCGGGTCCGGTCGCCCGGGTCTGCGGCTTCGCCTCCCGGGCCGTACGGATGATGATGTCGACCTCGCGCTCCAGCTGTTCCACGGCCGTACGGGTCTGTTCGGCGGCCGGACCCGCGCCGAGCGAGGCCGCGTTGAGCCGGAGGACGGTCAGCGGGGTGCGCAGCCGGTGGGAGAGGTCGGCGGCCAGCTCGCGTTCGTTGGCGAGGAGCTGGACGACCTGGTCGGCCATCGAGTTGAAGGCGACGGCGGCCGACTTGAGCTCCGGCGGCCCCTCCTCGGGGACGCGCACGCCGAGCTGCCCCTCCCCCAGCTCGTGGGCGGCGCCCGCGAGCCGCTGGGCGGGCTGGACCATGCGGACGCCGAGGCGGTCCGCGACGGCGACGGAGCCGACGACGAGGGCGATGCCGACCCCCGCGAGGATCAGCCAGGCGGTGGCGACGCCGTTGGACACCTCGCCCTCGGGGACGAAGAGTTCGACGATCGCGACCTCCCCGCTGCTGATCGCGGTGGGCTGGAGCAGGGCGAAGCCGCCCGGGACCTCCGCGATGGAGGCCCGGCCCAGTCCGCGGGTGGCCCGTAGCTCCTCCTCGCCGGCCCGCCGGGTGCCGATCTCCAGCGGCGGCGCGCCCGGGATGTCGGAGGGCACGTGGACGGCGAGCCGGCCGGCGGGCCCGTCCTCGGTGGCGGCGACGGCCCTCTCCAGCTCGTCGCGGTCGGTGGTGATCGCGAGGACGGGGGCCAGGCCGGAGGCCCGCCGTTCGGCGTTGGAGAACGCCCGGTCGCGGGCCATCTCCTTGACGACGAGTCCGAGGGGGACGGCGAAGGCGACCACGACCATGACGGTGACGGCCAGGGAGACCTTGACCAGCGCCCATCTCACGGCCGCGGCTCCCGGGGAGGCTCCAGCTTCACGCCGACGCCGCGCAGGGTGTGCAGGTAGCGGGGCCGGGCGGCCGTCTCGCCCAGCTTCCTTCGCAGCCACGACAGATGGACGTCGATGGTCTGGTCGTCGCCGTAGGACTGCTGCCACACCTCGGCGAGCAGCTCCTTGCGCGGGACGACCACGCCGGGCCGACCGGCGAGGAAGGCCAGCAGGTCGAACTCGCGCCGGGTCAGGTCCAGGGGCGCGCCGTCCAGCTCCGCCCGGCGGCGCAGCGGATCGACGGTGAGCCCGCCGACGCGGAGGACCGCGGAGGGCGGCGCCTCGCCGGCGGCGGACCGGGCGCGGCGCAGGACGGCGGCCATCCGGGCCGAGAGGTGGTCGACGGAGAAGGGCTTCACCAGGTAGTCGTCGGCCCCGGCGTGGAGGAGCCGTACGATCTCGGCCTCGTCGTCCCGGGCGGTCGCGATGATCACCGGCACGTCGGTGATGCCGCGCAGCATCTTGAGCGCCTCGGCCCCGTCCAGGTCGGGTAGTCCGAGGTCGAGGACGACCACGTCGAAACGGAAATGGGCGACCTCGCGCAACGCCTCCAGGGCAGTACCGACGCTGCGTACCGTGTGGGACGCCGCGGTGAGCTGCCGGATGAGGGCGGAGCGCACGAACTGGTCGTCCTCGACCACGAGCACACTTGCCATGGGCGGCACCGTACGCCATGTGGGCGAATCGTCGGACAACGTCACCCGCGGGGACGGTGCTCCGGACCATGGTGCACCATGGTCCGGTGCGAAGAGGACTGGTACACGCCCTGGCCTGGTCACTCGCCACCGGCGCGGCGGTCACCCTGTCCTGGTGGGGGGTGCACAGCGTGCTGACCGGCACCGTGTACGACCCGCCGCGCGCCCTCCCCCTGCCGGCCGGCGCCGTCGACGGGGTGTACGGCTCGGGCGGCGGCCCGCCGGTCTCCACGCCGTCGTCCCCCGGGACGGTCCCGTCCACCGCGCCGCCCACGGCGAAGCCGGGCGGCCCCCCGTCCACCACGGCCCCGCCGTCCCCCTCCGCCACCCCCTCCGCGCGCCCCTCGCTCCGGCCGGAGCCCACGACGGCGGCCCCCTCCACCCCTCCGGCGGACCGGGACCCCGGGTCGGGCGCGAACGTGAAGAGCTACCCCGTGGACGGCGGCCGGGCCACCTTCGACATCGGGGAGACCTCGGCCGAACTCGTCTCGGCGACGCCCGCCCCGGGCTGGCGGATGCAGGTGTGGAAGCAGACCAACTGGATCCGCGTCACCTTCACCCGGGACGACCGCGAACTGTCGGTCTTCTGCGTGTGGCACGACACCGCGCCCCGGGTGGAGATCGAGGACCGGACGGTCTGAGGGCCCGGACCGGCCCTCAGCGGAAGACCGAGGCCGGCGGCGCGGGCGAGGGTTTCGCGGTCGCGTCGGTGACCGGGGCCGCTCCCCCGGCGAAGTCGGCGAGAGCCCGGCCGTGTTCGACCCGGCCCGGGTGCGGGTCGGTGGCGACCCGGCGGGTCAGCTCGGCCACCGGCAGCTCCCGGTCCGAGGCGAGCAGCACCGCGTTGCCGAAGCGGCGCCCGCGCAGCACGGTCGGGTCGGCGGTCAGCGCCAGTTCGGGGAAGACGGCGGCGGCCGTGGCGATCTGGCCGCGCAGGTGGGCCAGCGGCGGGCCGTCGGCGAGGTTCGCCGCGTAGAGGCCGCCGGGCCGCAGCGCCCGCCGCACCTCGGCGAGGAACTCGGCGCTGGTCAGGTGGGCGGGGGTACGGGCTCCGCCGAACACGTCCGCGACGATCAGGTCCGCCCAGCCGTCCTGGACCCTGGCGAGCCCGGCGCGCGCGTCGGCGGAGCGGACCCGTACGCGGGCGTTCGGATCGAGCGGCAGTTCCCGCCGGACGAACCGGACCAGGGGTTCGTCCAGCTCCACGACCTGCTGCGTGGAGCGGGGGCGGGTCGCGGCGACGTACCGGGCGAGGGTGAGGGCGCCGCCGCCGAGGTGGACGACCCGGAGCGGCCGGTTCGGCGGGGCGGCGAGGTCCACGACGTGGCCGAGGCGCCGCTGGTACGCGAAGGCGAGGTGGGACGGGTCGTCGAGATCGACGTGCGACTGCGGGGCGCCGTCGAGGAGCAGGGTCCAGCCGCGCGGGCGCTCCCGGTCGGGTACGAGTTCGGCGAGGCCGCCGTCGACGGTCTCGGCGACGGGTGCGGCGGCCGCCGCCCGGTCACGCTGCTTGTTCCTGGCCATCGGCCCATTATCCGCTCGTCCGTACGCGTGTGCGTCCGTACGTCCGTGCGCGTGCGGTGCGGGGGTCCTCCGGGTCCGGGCGCGCGGCGGGCTCAGCGGCGGCCGTCGGCGGCCTCGATGAGCCGGGCCGCCTCGCCCAGCGCCTCGCGCAGGACGGCGGGGTCGGTGACCGGGTCGGTGTCGCCGGGGGGCAGCAGCCAGCCGGCGGGCCGGGGCGCGTCACCGGCGGGCTCGGGCAGCTCCGGCAGTTCGGGGAGGCGGAGGCCGCGTCCCGACGTGCGCGTACAGGCGCTGCCCGGCATGTCCCAGGCGGCGGCGGTGCCGGGCGGCACCAGGAACCCCAGGGTGTCGCAGGTCCCGTCGTGCACCACCGGCCCGACGGCGGGGGCCCCGGCCCGGCGCAGGATGTCGACGGCCTCCAGCCCCTGGCGGACCGGCACGGTGACCAGGTCCCAGGAGTCGGCGGGCGGCGGCCCGTCCGCTCCCGGGGCGGACGCCTGCCGGGTGGCCGACTGGGAACCGATCTCCGACATGGGACCCCTCCTCGCTCCATGGGGAGACACGTTCGCCTCCCTTACGGTTCAACGCCCGCGCGCGTCAACGGCTACGGCGTTTTCCCGCCGCAAAGGGTGGCGGTTCATGGCGGATCACGGGTCGGACGTCCGATTTGTTGCCAAACTCTGCGTAGGCATTCGGTCACAGCGGGTACGTTCGTGCCGCCGGACCACCCGGCAGCACCAGGAGAGGGCTCGGCCATGGCGGTGTCACGGGCAGTTCCCAACCTCGCCTTCCGCAGGCTCCGGGGACGGCGGTCGGCGGCGGAGTTCGCCGCCGCCGTCCGCCGGGCGGCGCGGGAGATCGGCGAACAGGTCGCGTGCGACGCCCGTTACATCGGACGCGTGGAGGCGGGCGAGATCCGCTGCCCGAACTACGCGTACGAGCGGGTGTTCCTGCACATGTTCCCCGGCCTCGGCCTCTCCGACCTGGGCTTCTCCGCGCGGGAGGCGGTGCGCGGCCGACGGCGGGCCGTCCCGGCCGGCGCGGCGTCCCCCGCCGGCTTCACGACCTGGAACGATGAGGAGAGCGACGTGCTGCGTCGCGCATTCATGACGAGCGGTTCCGCCGCCCTGGCGGCCGCTTCGCTGACACTCGGCGGCCCCGCCGTCGCGATCCCGGCCCCCCGGGGCGCCCACCGGATCGGCGAGACCGAGGTGCGGGCCGTCGAGGACGTCGTACGGCGCATCAGGCTGCTCGACGACCGGCACGGCGCCGACGGGCTCCACAAGGCGGCCGTCCGGCCGCTCCGGGCCGCGTACGCGCTGCTCGACGCGGGCACGGCGGCCCGCCGCTCCACCGAGGAGCGACTGCACGCGGGCGCGGGCGAACTCGCCCTCTCCGTCGGCTGGCTGGCCCACGACTCGGGCCGGCACGAGGACGCGCGCTCGCACTACGCCGAGGCCCTCGCCACCGCGCGCGTGACGGGCAGCGCGGGAAACGCGGCCCTGGAGGCGCACGCCTTCTGCAACACGTCGTTCCTGGCCCGGGACACCGGCCGGTACCGGGAGGCGCTCAGGGCCGCGCAGGCCGGGCTGCGGGTCGCCCGGCCGCTGGGGTCGGCCCGGCTGCTCTGTCTGCTGTCGCTGCGGGAGGCGGGCGCGTGGGCGGGGCTCGGCGACCGCTCCGCCTGCGAGCGGGCCCTCGGCCGCGCCCACTCCTTCTTCGACCGGGGCCCGGCCGACGACGACCCGGAGTGGATGTCCTTCTTCGGGGAGCCCGAGCGGGAGGCGCACGAGGCGCAGTGCTGGTCGCTCCTCGGCGACCGGGGCCGGGCCGTCCGGCACGCCCGCCGGGCCACGGTCCTGCAGAACCCGCACTTCGCCCGGAACCTCGCGCTCTACCGCGCCCAGCTCGCCGAGGACCTGGCGCGGGCGGGCCGCAGGGACGAGGCGGAGGCGGAGGCGGGGCTCGTACGGGAATCGCTCGACGGCGTCGCCTCGGCCCGCGTCCGCGCCCTCCTCACGGAGACGGGCCGGGTCCTGTCCGCGACGCGCTGACACCGGGCGCCGGCCCGGCGGGGTCCGCGCGGGCGGTCACCCCTCCAGGTGCCCCGTGTCGTTCCAGCGTTCGAGCGCCGGGGCGCCGTACGCCCATCCCAGGGCCGACAGGCTCGTCGGGTCGAGGCGGATGCGGGCGGCGAAGGAGACGTCCTCGCCGAGCCAGCGGGCGGCGATCGAGCGCAGGATGTGCCCGTGGGCGAAGACCAGGACGTCCCGGTCCTCGGAGCGGGCCCACTCCACGATCCCGTCGGCGCGGTCCGACAGCTGCGCCAGGGTCTCCCCCTCCGGGACGCCGTCGCGCCAGATGAACCAGTCCGGCCGGATCTCCTTGATCTGCGCCGGGGTCAGCCCCTCGTACGCCCCGTAGTCCCACTCCATCAGGGCGTCCCAGGGCTCGGCCCGGTCGCCGAAGCCCGCGAGGGCGCAGGTCTCGCTCGCCCGGACCAGGGGGCTGGTGCGCACCTCCACGCCGGGCAGGCCCTGCCAGGGCCCCCGGTGGAGGCGTTCGCCGAGCAGCTTCGCGCCGCGCCGGCCCTCTTCGAGCAGCGGGATGTCGGTCCTGCCGGTGTGCCGGCCGAGAAGTGACCACTCGGTCTGGCCGTGCCGGGCGAGCAGGATGCGCGGTGCCATGGGAAGGCTCTCCAGAGGTTCGCGGTGCGGACGGGCTCCTTCCATCATCGCCCACCCGGATCCGGGGCGGCACGCGGGCGGCCACCGGGTGCCGTCCGGCGCCCCGCCCCGGGCCGGCGGCGTCCGCGCGGCCCGCGCCGGGGGGCCGGCCGCCCGCGCGGAACGGGCGGCCGGACGCCCGGAAAGGGGGGAAGCCGCCCCGGTTGTCGGTGGCGGATGCGAGACTTCCGCGCGTGAGCGCATCCCTGGACAGCGGCCCGACACCACCGCCGCAGACGACCCGCCGGCCCGGGGCCTCCCCCGCCCCGGCGAAGCCGAGGACCCCGGGAAGGCTCGCCGAGCTGCGCGGTCCGGGCAACCCGCCGCGCCCGCTGGACGCGCGGGCGCTCGCGGCGCTCGCGGCCAACCCCGGCTGCCGGCGCCGGGCCCTGCTCGACGGCGCCGGGATCGACAAGTCCGCGCTGGCCGCGAAGCTCGGCTCCCCGGCCCCCTTCGGCCAGTCGCAGTTCGCGATCGTGCGGGGCAACTCCTTCGAGGCGAAGGTCAAGGCGGACGGCGGCCGCGAACTGCTGCGCCTGTTCGGGGTGGAGGAGCCGGGCGAGGTGTCCGTGCCCGACCTGACGGCGGCCGGGCCCTCGGGGCGGGTGGCGCGCACCGCGCTCGCGCTGCGGGAGGCGACCGGGGCCGGGACGTGGACGCTGCTCGACCACCCGCTGCTCGCCCTGGAGGTGGCGGGCTCGCCGGTCTACCTGGAGCCGGACGCGGTGGTGGTCCGTCCGGACGGGGTCTGGACGGTGGTGGAGATCAAGTCCTTCCCGACGGTCGACGGTTCGGCCGACGCGGCGAAGGTGGGCGCGGCGGCCCGCCAGGCCGCCGTGTACGTGCTCGCGCTCGAACGGGTCGCGGCGGCGGCGGAGGGCGCGCGGGTGGCGCACTCCGTGCTGCTCGTCTGCCCGAAGGACTTCTCGAACGTGCCGACGGCCTCGGTGGTCGACGTGCGCAAGCAACGCTCGGTGACCCGGCGTCAACTGGCCCGCCTCACCCGGATCGACGAGATCGCGGACGCCCTTCCGGAGGGCGTCGGCTTCGACGTGACGGAGCGTTCGGCGGAGGAGCTGACGACGGCCGTGGAGTCGGTGCCCCACCAGTACGCGCCGGAGTGCCTGGCCTCCTGCGAACTGGCCTTCCACTGCCGGTCGCGGTCGCGGGAGGCGGACGCGGTGGAGACCCTGGGCCGTTCGGTACGGGGCGAACTGGGCGGCCTGACGACGGTCGGCGCGGTCCTGGCGGCGGCGCGCGGCGAGGCCGGCGACCCGGAGGACCCGGCGGTGGCGGCGCTGCGCCGGGCGCGGGCCCTGCGCGCGGAGGCGCTGGCGCTGGCGTCGGCGTCCGCGCGCGCCTCCCGGGAGGACCCGGAATGCCCCCGCTGACCGGCGCCCCGGGCCGGACGGGACCGCCCCGCCGCCCGGGAGGGCCCCGTACCCCCCGCTCGACCGCGTGCTCCCGCCGCGCGCTCCGAAAGGCCCCGGCATGTCACTGATCTCCACACTGGCCCGGATGGAGGCCGTCGAGTCGGGCCGGGCGCAGCCGCTCGCCACCGTCCGGCACCGGCACCTCTCCGCACGCCCGCTGGTCCTGGTGCCGCTGACCACCGCCGGTGAGGCGGGCGCCCCGCTGGGCGCGCTCGTCGGCACCGACCCGGAGGAGCCGAGGCTCCTGGTGGTGCCCCAGCCCCGCGACCGCGACCTGCGGTTCTCGTTCCTCGCGGACCTGGCCGAGGCGGTCCTGCCGTACATCGACGGGTTCACGGACGCCGTGGAGCTGGTGGAGCGCAACGAGACGGACCCCGAGACCGGGAAGAAGGTGCGGGTCGAGGTCGAGCTGTGCGCGGACGCGCCGCAGCTGATCGTGCCGAGCCGGGCGGGCGTCGAGTACGTGCGGCTGCTCGGGCGCTCCACCCGGTTCCGGCGGACGGCCGAACAGGACCCGGAGACGCCGTTCCCGGCGCCGCCCCGGGTGCCGCTGCTCGGGCGCTGGCTGACGCACTACGGCGAGCGGGCCCGGGTGCCCGGTTCGTCGCTGCTGCTCGCGGCGACCGACCTGCTCAACCGGCACTGGGCGACCGGCCAGTCCTCCCTGGAGGACCAGCACCTGGGCGCGCTGCTGGCCTGGATCGACCCGGAGGACGGGGTGCCGGGGCCGGTGGGGGCGCTGCGGGCCGAGGCGGGCCGGGACGAGCGGGGGCAGCTCCTCTGCCCGCCCGCCGGGCCCGCCACCGACCCGGCCTTCGACAACCGGCTCCTGGCGCCCGCGATCGAGCGGTACGACCGGGCCCGGCAGGCGACCGGCGCGGCCGAGGACGGCGGGGCGGCCGACCGGGCCCTCGGTGAACTGGTCGCGGCCGAGCGGGAGGTACGGCGGCTCGTCGCCTCGCAGCTGAAGCCGACGTGGGAGGCGGTGTGGCGGGCGCTCGGGCTGCTGCGGGAGCTGCCGGAGGGGGCAGGGGCCGGGGACCGCTGGACCCGGGACCGCTGGTCGTTCACCGCCCACCGGGACCGGGTCGCGGCCGGTGAGCCGCCGCAGCCGCGCCGGGACGACGCGGTGACGGCGGCGCGGAAGCTGGCGGCCCGCGAGCAGGCGCAGGGGCAGTTGGAGGCGCAGGAGGCGCTGGACGACCCGCTGGTCATGGCGGGGCGGCGGCTCGCGGGCGAGGCGTTCGCGGCGGAGGTGGTGGAGGTGACGATGGCGTGGACGGAGTCGAAGCGGCCCGCGCCCCGGCCGCTCCTGACGCTCCGCACGGAGGACCGGCCGCACCTGGCCGAGCGGGTGAGGGCGTACCGCTCGCTGGACGGCAGGCCGCAGACGGCGGAGTTCGTGCGGTACGAGGAGGACGGCTCGCCGGTGTTCCGGGTCCTGGACCGGATGGGCCGGTCCAGGGAGCCCGCCGGGGGTTCGGTGCCGGAGAAGGGCGAGCGGATCGTCTGGACACTCTTCGAGCACGACCGGCGGACCGGGCCGCAGCTGCCGGACCCGGAGGAGACGCCCTGGACGCACGGCGGTCCGCCCCGGACCGACGTCGTGGAACCGCCCGACCCCGTGACCCCCGAGGACCTGCTGTGACCCGCGAACCCTTCGATCCTTCCGCCGCAGCCGGGCGGGCGACGGACGCCATCCTGGCGGACACCCTGCACGGGACCTCGCGGGGCGTGGTCGTCGACTCCCCGCCGGGCGCCGGCAAGTCCACGCTCGTCGTGCGGGCGGCCCTCGAACTGGCCGCCGCCGGGCGCCCCCTGATGGTGGTCGCGCAGACGAACGCGCAGGTGGACGATCTGGTGCTGCGGCTCGCGGAGAAGGAGCCGGAGCTCGTGGTGGGCCGGCTGCACTCCAGCGACAGCGACCCGTACGACAAGGCGCTCGACGACCTGGAGAACGTACGGAAGTCCGCGAAGGCGGGCGACCTGGCGGGGCTCCCGGTGGTGATCTCCACGGCCGCCAAGTGGGGGCACGTGAAGAACGCCGAGCCGTGGGCGCACGCGATCGTGGACGAGGCGTACCAGATGCGTTCGGACGCGCTGCTCGCGGTGGCCGGGCTCTTCGAGCGGGCGCTGTTCGTGGGCGACCCGGGGCAGCTGGACCCGTTCTCCGTGGTGGGCGCGGACCAGTGGGCGGGGCTGACGTACGACCCGTCCGCGAGCGCGGTCTCGACCCTGCTCGCGCACAATCCGGAGCTGCCGCAGCACCGGCTGCCGGTGTCGTGGCGGCTGCCCGCGTCGGCGGCGCCGCTGGTGTCGGACGCCTTCTACCCGTACACGCCGTTCCGCAGCGGCACCGGGCACGGGGACCGGAGGCTCTCCTTCGGGGTGCCGTCGGACGGGTCGGGCCCGGACCGGGTCCTGGACGAGGCGGCCGAGTCGGGCTGGGGGTTGCTGGAACTCCCGGCCCGGCACACCCCGCGCACCGATCCCGAGGCCGTCGGGGCGGTCGCCCTGGTGGTGCGGCGCCTCCTGGACCGGGACGGCGCGGCGGTCTCGGAGCGCTCGGAACACCCCGTGCCCCTGACCCCCGCCAGGATCGCGGTCGGCACCGCCCACCGCGACCAGGCGGCGGCGGTGCGGGCGGCCCTGGCGGAGCTGGGCGTGACGGGGGTGACGGTGGACACCGCGAACCGGCTCCAGGGACGCGAGTACGACGTGACGGTCGTCCTCCACCCGCTGTCCGGCCGCCCGGACGCGACCGCCTTCCACCTGGAGACGGGCCGGCTGTGCGTGCTCGCCTCCCGGCACCGGCACGCGTGCGTGGTGGTGTGCCGGGCGGGCGTGGCGGAGCTCCTGGACGAGCACCCGTCGACGGAGCCGGTGCGGCTGGGGGCGGTGGTGTCGTTCCCCGACGGCTGGGAGGCGAACCACGCGGTCCTCTCCCACCTGGAGGAACACCGGGTGGCCTGGACGCCGTGAGCCCGGGGCGCGCCGCTCCGGATTCGCGCCCTTGCGGGACGCGGGACAATGGAGGACGGCCCGGGATTCCGGGCCGCACCCGTGCGAGGAGGAGAAGGACGATGGCGGAACCCGCGGAGCGGAGCGGACAGCGGCGGCTCCGGCCGGCGCCGCTGGTCTTCGAGCCTGCCGAGGCGACCGCCGATCCGGAGCACTTCTTCGACCTGGAGTCGCTGGAGGACCCCCGGGAGCTGCTGGACCGCGCGACGGAGCTGACGCTCGCGTTCCGGGCGGCGACGGACCGGGCGACCGAGTTCCAGGCGATCGCGGCGGCCCAGCTCGCGGACCCGCGCCGCTTCGACCGCCTGTCGGTGGCGGACGTCGCCGAGCGGGCCCGGTGGACCGAGGACTACGCCCGCAAGATGATCGAGTTCGGCCGCGACCTCATCCGGGCGGAGGGACGCCCGCCGGAGGACTGAGCGGACCCGGGCGGGACGACGGCCGCACCCGGGCGGCGCGGCGCGCGGCCCCGGGCGGCGTACGGGCCCGATCGGGGCGGGGGACGCGCCGTACGGGCCGGGGCGAGGGGACGCGCGTACGGCTCGAAGTCGCGCCCCGTGACCAAAAACCGCCCCTGGCATATGCCGAGTGCGCACGATACCCCTCGGCCACCCCTCCTGTCCGGGATTTCGCGAACTCTCGGAAACCGCTCCGTCACTCCGGGTACATCTGGAGGCATGACGACGTGGCTGCGCGAAGAGACCCCGCACGACGTGTTCCGGTTCCTCCGGGACGACGACGAGGGGCGGCACCAGACCGCCCGGGTGACCGCCGACGGCGCCGCCTGGCTGGCCTCGGCCGCCGCCGGCCGGGGCGCCGCGCTCACCCACTGGGAGTCCCGGCCCGCCTCGCCCGCCACGCTGCCCTGCGGGACGGTCTTCGACGTCGTCAGCGTGGACCAGGTCTTCGGGCGCCGGATGCTGGACCGGCTGTGGGCGGAGGGCCCGGGTTCGGGGCCCGTCGCGGTCCACCGGGGCCGGATGATGCTCTTCACCGTGCCGGGCACGGCCCAGCGGCTGCCCGCCCTGCTCGACTGGGAGGCGGACGCCGCCTCCGGGCGGGACGGCCGGGGAAGGGCCGGAACGGTGCCCCGGCCGCTCTGCCACGGGCGCGGGGACGCGGTGACCGTGCCGCCGCTCGTGCCGTCCGGCACCACCGGCCCCCGCTGGCTGGTGGCCCCCGACACGCGGCACCCGTGGCTGCCCGGCCCCGAGGTCGTCCTCTGGGCCTGCGTGCGGGCCGCGCGGGCGGCCGCCGCCGCCGACGTGCGGGTATCGATTTTTCCTCCCGCCGATCCGGGTGCTAATGTCTACGACGTCAGCAGGCGCCGCTAGCTCAGTTGGTTAGAGCAGCTGACTCTTAATCAGCGGGTCCGGGGTTCGAGTCCCTGGCGGCGCACCGACGGAAGAAGCCCCTCGCGGAAGCGGGGGGCTTCTTCGTGTTCCGGCGGGGCGCGGTCAGTCCGCCTTCCCCGGGGTGATCCTGACCGTCCAGACGTCCGACGCCGTGCGGCCCGTGACCTCGATCCGGACGTCCGTGTCCGGCACGGTGAAGGTCTCGCCCTCCTCCAGCGGGGCGTCCGCGAGCGGCGGGTAGACCGAGCGGTCCCCGCACGCCTCGGTGTCGGGGTGCGCGTCCACGACCTCGACCGGCCCGTCGCCGGAGGCCGTACCGCTGCGGACCCGGTAGACGAGCACGCCCTCCGTGCAGGTCTCGGCGTCGTTCCCGGCGTCGCTGCGGGCCTCGATCGCGAGCGCGCTGTCGCGGCCGGTGCGGACGACGGCCAGCCGGGTGCCGAGCGTGCCCCCCGGTCCCCGCGGGGCGTCGGCCGGCTCCAGGCTGACCACCTCGGGGCCGGTCCCCCGGACGCAGGCCACCTGCGCGCGGGAGAGCCAGCCGAGCTTCCACTTGTGCCAGCCGAGGAGGTCCGGGGCGAGCCCGAACTGGCTGCCCATGACGTCCCAGTCGCCCACGTGGGTGTCCCAGTCGCCCCTGCCGTCCTCGGGCCGGTGGTAGAGGTCCGGCAGGTCGAAGACGTGGCCGGTCTCGTGGGCGAGGACGTTCCGGTCGGGCGGGTGCCGCTCGAAGACCGTGACGACCCGCTTGATCTCGGCGCCGTCGGCCTCCAGCGGGCGCTCCAGGTTGACGACCTTGGTCGCGTCGGAGTCCACGCCCGGCGCGTCCGGGTCCGCGACCAGGTAGACGATGTCGTACCGGGAGAAGTCCACGCTCGCGTCGGCGGCGGCGACGGCGTCCCGGAGGTACATGGCCCGCTTCCCGGTGTCCCAGTCCCGCCGTATGCCGTACGCGCCGGATTCGCGCGGCATCGGGGTCCAGACGTCCTGCGGGTGCGGGCGCAGGGTGAAGCGCCCGTAGGAGGCGCGCTCGAAGTACTCGCTGGTGCCGGGGAAGTGGTCGGCGGCGAGTTCGGCCGGCCCGGTGAGCGGCTCGGCGTCCGGGAAGGACAGGAAGATCATGACCGCGTCGAGGGTGCCCCCCGGGCGGGGGTACGAGCCGTTCCAGGTGTCGAGGCCGAGCGAGTGGTGGGCCGAGGTGCGGGACAGGGCGCACGGGACCGCGGAGGGCACGCCGACGGCGGGGCCCGTGACGAGGGTGGTGGCGGCCAGCGCGGTGAGCGAGGTGAAGACGGCCGCCCCGGCGCGCAGGCGGGGACGCCCCGTCCTTCCGGACGCTCCCGCGCCCCCGGAGGGTCCCGCGCCGCCCGGCGGCTCCGCTCCCCCGGGCGGTCCCCCTCCCCCGGGTGGCTGCTGACGCCTCACGTGGACCTCCGGATCACGAATGCGGGACACCTCACCCACCTTGTGATGATTTGCATCATTACGCACATTTCCGCTGACCCGGTCGGGTGAGGACACGCCAGGAGGTCGACGCGACACGAACACGAACAGGTTTACGGAAAGTCACATTCGATCACCCCGTCATCGACCCGCGTCAGAGCTGGACAGAAGCGGTCGGGCGGGTGGTCCGGCGGAGCGCGTCGCGGGGCCGGGCGGACCCGGGCGGCCCCGCGCGGCTGGAAGGGCCGCCCGGCCTGGCCCTATGATCGGCTCACTCTTCCTCGGCCGACCGTCCCGTCCCCTGCGACCGGCCCGACTGCACCACGGGAGCGAGCGGTGAGCGGAACCCCCGAAGGACCGGCGCGCCGGGAGCGGCCGGTGCCGCCCGGGACCGACCCCACCCTCACGGAGCGTCACGAAGAGCGCGGCGCGGCCGAACTCCACGACTACCGGGCCGCCTTCCGGATCGCCCGGCTCGCCATGGCCGTCGTCGACCAGGACGGCGTGGTCGTCGCCGCCAACGACTCCCTCGGCGCCCTCCTCGGCACCGGAGCCGCGGCGCTCCGGGAGCGGGCCGCCGCCGACCTCGTGGACCTCGCCTCGGACGGGCGCACGTGGCACGCGTACCGCGAGGTGCTCCGCGGCCGCCGCTCCCGCCTCCGCTGCACCCGGCGCCTCGTGCGGCCCGGCGGACGCCCGCTGTGGGCCGAGGTCACCGTCGCCCCCGTGCCCGGCAGCCGCCGGGTCCTGCTGTCGGTCGCGGACATCAGCGACCGGCGCGAGCTCCGGGCCCGGCTGCGCCACCTCCAGGCGCACGACCCGGTGACCCGGCTGCCCAACCGCGCGCTCTTCTTCGAGCGCCTCTCGGCGGCCCTGGACGCCACCGCCCGGCAGGACGCCGGACCGCCGCGCGAACCGCACGGGTCCCACGTGCCGTACGAACCCCACGAGCCGCACGGGCACGGCAGGACGGGCCGGATCGGTCTCTGCTACATCGACCTCGACGGCTTCAAGGCGGTCAACGACACCCTCGGCCACCGGGTCGGCGACCGGCTCCTGGCCGCCGTCGCCGAACGGCTGACGGAGTGCGCGGACGGCGACGGCCGCCCCCGGGGCGGCGGTCACCTCGTGGCGCGGCTCGGCGGGGACGAGTTCGCGATCGTGGTCGAGGACTCCACCGGCACGGAGCAGCTCGCGGACCTGGCGCGCTCGGTGCTCGAAGCGCTCCGGGCCCCCTTCGACCTGGCCGGACAGCGGCTCTCGGTGTCCGCCTCGATCGGCGTGGTCGAGCGCTCCGGGCAGGAGACGACGGCGACCGCCCTGATGCAGGCCGCGGAGACCACGCTGTACTGGGCGAAGGCCGACGGCAAGGCCCGCTGGACCCTCTTCGACCCCGAACGCAACGCCCACCGGATGACCCGGCAGGCGCTCTCCTCCACCCTGCGGCCGGCCGTGGAGCGCGGGGAGTTCGCCCTGGAGTACCAGCCCCTCGTGGACCTGTCCGACGGGGCCGTGCGCGGGGTGGAGGCGCTGGTGCGCTGGCACCACCCGCGCTTCGGCCCGCTCGCGCCGAACCGGTTCATCGGGATCGCCGAGGAGGACGGCTCCATCGTGGAGCTGGGGCGGTGGGTCCTGCGCACCGCCTGCCACCAGGCCCGGCAGTGGCAGAAGGACCATCCGCGCGAGCGCCCGCTCTTCGTGAGCGTCAACGTGGCGGTCCGGCAGGTCTGGGACTCCGACCTGGTCGCGGACGTGGCCGGCATCCTCGCGGAGACCGGCCTGGCCCCGCACCTGCTCCAGCTCGAACTGACCGAGTCCGCCGTGATGGGCTCGGCGGGCCGGCCGCTCCAGGCGCTCCGGGCGCTGAGCGACATGGGGGTGCGGATCGCGATCGACGACTTCGGCACCGGGTACTCCAACCTCGCCTATCTGAGCAGGCTGCCGGTCTCCGTGCTCAAGCTGGACGGTTCCTTCGTCCGCGGCTTCCAGGACGAGGAGCACTCCAACCCGGCGGACGAGCTGATCGTCGAGGCGCTCGTCCAGCTCGCGCACCGGCTCGGGCTCACGGTCACCGCCGAGTGCGTCGAGACCGCCGGGCAGGCCGGCCGGCTGCGGCGGATCGGCTGCGACACGGGGCAGGGCTGGCTGTACTCGCGGGCGGTGACCCCGGAGCGGATCGCGGAGCTGATCGGCGCGGAGCCGCTGCCGGTCTGAGCCGCCGTACGGGCGCCGGTCCGGGACGTGGAACCGCCCCCGGCCGGAGGGACAGTCCGGGCGGGGGCGGT
Organism: Streptomyces sp. NPDC041191; assembly: GCF_055591945.1. Classification (NCBI taxonomy): domain Bacteria; kingdom Bacillati; phylum Actinomycetota; class Actinomycetes; order Kitasatosporales; family Streptomycetaceae; genus Streptomyces; species Streptomyces sp. NPDC041191. The sequence continues at coordinate 330,309 of NZ_JBVIZC010000005.1, forward strand.
GCTCGTGGGGGGACGCGGCGGCCGTGGGGAGCGGCCGGCCGGGGAGGAGCGGCGGTCGTGGGGGTCAGGCCGTCAGCAGGCGCCGAGGTCCTGCCAGACGCCCCATGCGCCGGTGGTGCCGGGGGTCTCGTTCTGGGTCCACCACTTGGCCTTGTACCTGCGGCCGTTGTGGGAGACCTCGTTGCCCGCGTTGTAGACCGTGCCGGCCGCGTACGCCGGGACCGAGCCGCAGCCGGTCGGCGGCGTCGTCGGGGGCGTGGTGGGCGGGGTGGTCGGGGGCGTCGTCGGCGGCGTCGTGGGAGGCGTCGTCGGCGGGGTGGTGGGCGGCGTGGTGGCGGTGCCGAGCGCGGTGTTGATCTGCTTCAGGAGGGTGGCGTTCTCGTCCAGGCCGAGCAGGGAGTACATCATCGCGCCGGCCAGGCCGCGCTGCTTGCCGTAGTCGACCCGGGCCTGGACGGACTTCTGGTTCAGGCCGGTGAAGAACTCGCCGTCCTTGTAGAAGTACGAGGACTTCGACCGGTCGTCCCAGAAGGTGGTCGCCGGGTTGTCGACGATGCCGCCCAGCTCCTTGTAGTGCGCGATGCCGGCCTGCTGGCTGAGCGGGCGGGGGTTGGAGCCGCCGGTCGCGGTCTGCGCGAGGCCGTTGGTGGTCCCGGCCGGGACGCCCTTCCAGCCGCGGTAGTAGAACTCGTAGCCCAGCGTCAGCTTGCCGGCCGGGAAGCCGCCCGCGATGCCGTAGGCCGGGTTGCCGTCGATCCAGGAGTCGAGGGCGGAGTCGATCGTGTACTTCTCGGTGCCCGGCGCGATCGGGTCGGTCGGGTCGTCCGGGGAGGGGTACAGCGGGGACTGGTGGTACGTCGGCCCGTCGCCGTCCCAGGCGCCGTGCATGTCGTACGTCATGATGTTCGCGTAGTCGAGGTACGCGCCGATCTTGTCCGTCTCGATGTACTTGATCTTGTCCTGGCCGGCCGGGAGGGCCGCGGTCAGCAGGTACTTCTTGCCGCCGTTGGCCTTGCCGTGCTCGTCGAGCTGCTTGCGGAACTCGGCGAGGAGGAGCGTGAAGTTCTGCTTGTCCTCGGGGCCGTAGTGGTTGCCCAGGTGGCCGCCGGAGGAGCCGGGGTACTCCCAGTCGATGTCGATGCCGTCGAAGATGCCGGCCGCCGAGCCCGGACCGCCGAAGCCGCCCTCGACCGGCAGGTTGCCCTTGATGTACTGGTCGATGCAGGAGGAGACGAGCTTCTTGCGGCTCGCGTCCGTCTTCGCGGCGTCGTGGAAGTACTTGGAGTAGGTCCAGCCGCCGAGCGAGATGTTGATCTTCAGGTGGGGGTACTTCGCCTTCAGCTCCTTGAACTGGTTGAAGACGCCCACGATCGGCTGGTTCCACGTGTCGGCGACGCCGTCGACGCTGTCCGCCGCGCCGAAGGACTTCTGGTAGTCGGCGAACGAGTCGCCCGCGCCGTCACCCGCGTTGGGGTTGTTGTCGTCCCCCGCGGCCTTGTTGGCCTCGAAACAGGTGAGGTCGGTGGGGTGGATGTTGCCGAACGAGTAGTTGATGACGTCCAGCCGGCTCGCGATGCCCCGGGTGTCGAGGTGCTTGGGATAGAACGCGTTGCCGTAGACGCTCCACTGGTCGTAGTACGCGATGCGCACGTCGCCCGTGGAGGCGGCGGTCGGCGTACCGGCCGCCCGGGCGGGGCCGGTGCCGGCGGTGGCGGTGAGCGCGCCTGCGGCGAGGGCCGAGCCCAGGAGCGCGGCGATCAGTGACTTGCGGGGGTGCACGTGCGGCCTCCGGTGGGGGGTACTGGGTGGTGCCGTACAGGAGTGGAAGCAGTGATAGCCGCCGCGCGAACGGGGAGTCAATGGTCTGAACCAAATTGAGGACTAGACCAATCGCCGGAGGAAAGCCCTCGTCGGAGGGGTGCAGCACATGACGGAACCGCCCGCCACCCTCGGTGACGAGCGGTTTAAGGTTCCCTTAGGGAAGATCCGGGATTCGTTCGACGATGAACCACCCGTTCCGGAAATCCGCGGCCCGCCCGGCGGGCGCCGGTCCGGGGCCGGGCGGCCGGGCCGTCCGGACTACTCGGAAAGCTCCGGCATGCCGTAGGCGTCGGCGATGAGTTCGTAGCTCCGCAGCCGCGCCTCCCCGCCGTGCGCGTTGGCCGTGATCATCAGCTCGTCGGCGCCCGTCCGCTTCCGCAGGTCGTCCAGGCCCGTGCGGACCTCGTCCGGGGTGCCGTACACGATGTTCGCCAGCCAGCCGTCCACGAACTCCCGCTCGGCGGGGCTGAAGGAGTACGCCTCCGCCTCCTCCGGCGTCGGCACCAGGCCGGGCCGGCCCGTGCGCAGCCGCAGCATCGAGAGGGCGCCGGTGAGGACCTGGCGGCGCGCCTGCTCCGCCTCGTCGGCGGCGAGCGCCGCGACGCCGATCAGCGCGTACGGGGCGTCGAGCACCGCCGAGGGGCGGAAGGACTCCCGGTAGAGGTCCAGCGCCGGGATCGTGTTCCTGGCCGAGAAGTGGTGGGCGAAGGCGAAGGGCAGCCCGAGCAGGCCGGCGAGCCGGGCGCTGAAGCCGGAGGAGCCGAGCAGCCAGACCGGCGGACGCCCCTTCGGACCCTGCACCGGTCCGGGCACGGCGTGGACGCGGGCGTACGGATGCCCGTCCGGGAAGTCGTCGTCCAGGAAACGGGTCAGTTCCGCGAGCTGCTCCGGGAAGTCGTCGGCGCCCTCGTTCAGCCGGTCGGTGCGGCGCAGGGCGGCGGCCGTGGCACCGTCGGTGCCGGGCGCGCGGCCGAGACCGAGGTCGATCCGGCCGGGGGCGAGGGCCTCCAGGGTGCCGAACTGCTCGGCGACGACGAGCGGGGCGTGGTTGGGCAGCATGACGCCGCCCGAGCCCAGCCGGACGCGCCGGGTGTGGGCGGCGAGGTGGGCCAGGATGACGGCCGGGGAGGAGGAGGCGACCCCGGGCATGGAGTGGTGCTCGGCCACCCAGTGGCGGTGGTAGCCGCGCCGCTCGGCGAGCCGGGACAGCTCGACGCTGGTGGCGAGGGCCTGGCTCGCGGTCCGCCCGCTGCCGACGGTCACCAGGTCCAGTACGGACAGCGGTACGGGCGCGGTGCCCCGCACCTCTCCTCGAATGGTGTCGGTCACCGTCGGAACCCTCCTCGGCACGCTCGTGAATGCATGAGGGGAAGAACAGGAGGGAGGCTCCGCTTATTCCGCTCCTTGTTCCCGCCCCTCCCGCCCCGCTTCCCTCCCCCGCGGGGCGCCGTCCCCGGCGCGCGAGGGGACGCGTGCGTTCCCGGCCACCGGGGAGAGGGGCGCCGGAACCGTTTCTCCGCGAAAAATCTCTTCCTCTCCCCCGGTCGAACGCACGGACGAGGGCTTCCGCGCAGGTCCCTGACCTGAGGTTCTGCCTGAAACTAATGACACCGGCATATGCCAGCGTGGCGCGGCCCAGCGTACGGGCCGGACCGTCCGCGTCATTCTCGCCAACAGCCCCCCTCCGAAGGGTCCTTGGCGGCTATCTTGGGACGAAAGCTAGCGGTCACAACCTGGTAGGGGGAAACCGTGGCGCTGAAGCCCGAGCCCACCGCGCCGTTCCACTCGGTGCAGTACGCCCTGCGCGTACTCGAAACGATCTCCCGGCACGGCGGCGGAGTGACGGACGTCCAGATCGCGCGCGAGACCGGCCTCCCCGTGGCCCACCTGTCCTCGCTCCTCCTCATGCTCCGCCGCGAGGGGTACGTCGAGCAGGTCGCCGACGGGGCGTACGTGGTCGGGGACTCCCTCGTCCTCCTCGGCTCCGGCACGACCCGCCGCGAAGCCCTCGAGGCCAAGCTCCAGGAGACCCTGACCGAGCTGCGCGACTCCGTCGGCGCGGCCGTCTACATCAGCCGGTACATCGACGGCGAGGTGAAGATCACCCAGTTCGCGGACGGCCCGCGCACGCCCAAGGTCAACGAGTGGGTCGACTTCCGCTCGGCGGCGCACGCCAGCGCGGTCGGCAAGTGCCTGCTCACCCAGCTCGACCAGAACGGGCGGCGGGACCACCTCTCCCGGCACAGGATCGCCCGGCTGACCTCCCGGACCATCACCAGCGAGCGCGTCCTCTTCTCCAAGCTGGACAGCCAGCCGGCCACCGTCCCCGTGCTCGACCTCCAGGAGTACGCGGTGGGCACGGTCTGCGCCGCCGTGCCGCTGACGGCGGGCGCGGCCGTGGGCTGCCTGGCGCTCTCGCTGCCGATCGAGCACGCCCACCGGCTGCGCGCGGCGGCGGACACGCTCAACCGCAGGGCCGCCCCGGTGGTGCTCTCGCTGGCGATCTGACGGCCGTCCCGCGAGGTGGTCCGGAGCACTCCGCGGGACCGGGTAGTATTTTCTCTGTCAGCCGGCGCCGCTAGCTCAGTTGGTTAGAGCAGCTGACTCTTAATCAGCGGGTCCGGGGTTCGAGTCCCTGGCGGCGCACCGACGGAGAAGGCCCCTCGCGAAAGCGGGGGGCCTTCTCGTCGTGTCCCGCGCACCGAACACCCTCGCCCCGGGGGGCCGGGGCGCGGCTCGCGCCCCGGCCGGGGTGACGGTGTTCCGTCAGAACTTGACGTCCGAGCAGGCGTAGAAGGCGTTCGCGGTGTCCGCGACCGTCCACACCGCCAGGATGAGGTGGCGGCCCGTCTTGCCCGCCGGGACGGTCCCGGAGTGCGAGAGGGTCGCCGGCGGCTGCTGGTTGTTGTAGGGGACGGTCAGGAACGGCTGGGGATCCAGGGCGGCCCGGGTGAGCTTCTGGGTCGGGTCCCAGCCGTTCTTGGTGATGTAGTACTTGAAGTCGGTGGTGCGGTGGCGGGCCGTGAACTGCCAGCGGAAGGTGTAGCTCTGCCCCGCCGTGAGGCTCGTCGCGGGCCAGGTGCCGCCGCGCGGGTCGTCGAGTTCGGCGAACGGGGCGTTCCCGCCGGAACAGATCCTGCCGTCCGCGGGTCCGGCGGCCGGGAAGCCCTTGAGCCCCTCGACCGACTGCGGCTCCCACTGGATGTTGCCGCAGTTGGACACCGTGCCGTTGGCACAGAGCTTCTGGCGGCTGATCGGCGAGTCGGTGTAGCCGTGGCTGCCGGCGGTGCCGGTGCCGAGGAGGGTGACACCGGCGACGCCGAGCGCCACCACCGTCGCTCCGACTGATTTTTTGCGCATGCTGTCGCTCCAGAGAACGTGGGGGGGGTTCCGTCGGGCCTTGGCGCACGCGTGCGGGCAGGGCCGGCCGTGGCGCGTCACCGCCGCTGTCGCGGGTGGAGGCGCACCACGGATGGCTCACTTTGGTCTGGACCAAGTACCAAGGTAGGGAGAGAAGTTGACCCTGTCCATCCCTTCACGCCCCCTCGGCGGGAGCGGTCCGGCCCGTGTAGAACGCCACCGTCAGGTCCTTGACCAGCACCTTGCGCTCGTAGTCGTCCAGCTCCACCAGACCACGACTGGTCAGCCGGTGGACCACGTCGTCCACCGCGTCCACGACCGACGTGAGGATGCTGTCCCGGTGCTTCGCGTCGAGCGCCGCGATCCGCCGCCGCCGCATCGCCGCCGCGAGTTCGGGGGCGTACTCGATCCGCGTCGGCTGCGCCGAGAAGACGTCGAGCCCGACCGGGGCGCACTCCGCCGACAGCATCCGCGTCAGGGCCTCGCCGACCGCCTCCGCGTCCCGGAGCGTCGGCGCGTCCTCGTGGAACGCGTCCGCCGGGAGCTGCGAGAGCACCCGGGCCACCGCCGCCTCCACCTGCTCCCGCAGGTACTGCTCGTGCCCCTCCACCCCGAGGGCCGCCCGGGCCGTGTCCCGCACCCGCCAGACCACCAGGACCACCACGTCGAGCGCGGTGCCCTTGGCGTCCACGGCCGGCAGCGGCTCGCTGCGCCAGTGCCGGAGCCGTACGTCCACCCGGCGGCGCAGCAGCAGCGGGCCGACCCAGACCAGGCCGGTGCGGCGGACCGTGCCGCGGTAGTCGCCGAACAGGGTCAGCACCCAGGCGTGCCCGACCCGGCCCCGGCCGAGGCCGCCGAACGCGAGGAGCGCGGCCGCCAGCCCCATGCCGAGGAAGAACCAGTGGCCGAGGCGGACGCCGAGGTACGGGCGGTCCGGCAGCCCCAGCGCCCGCGCCGCCCCGGTGGGCACCGCGCCCGTCCACCACACGACCGCCGCGCACCAGAGCAGCGCCAGGGCCCCGGCGGTCAGCCCGACCCAGCCGGGCAGCGCCGTCGCGGGACGCTCGACGAGGGAGGGGTCGGCGGTGGGGGCCGGGCGGGTGGAGAGGAGCGGGGCCGCGTGCCGGGCCTTGGACCTGGCCTTCGTACGGGGCCGGGGTTCGGGCGCCTGCTCGGTCCGCCCCGGGACCCGGGGTCCCGACGGGCCCGGGGCGGCGGGCGCACGGTCCTTCCGCACGGGGGTGGGCGCGGCCATGGCGACGGTGTCGGGCCCCCCGTCGCCGTCCGCCGCGGTACGGGCGGCGGCCCCCGGCTCGTCCCGGAAGAGCAGGTGGACCGGGATGGAGCCGGTGGTGTCGGTCCCGATCACGTTCCTCCGCCGCGCCACCCGCACCACACCGGCCACGGGCACGGCGACGGTGGCGACCTTCGCCCCCCTGATCCGGGCGAAGTCCGGGGCGGCGGGGGGCCGGGAGGTCGGGGAGACAGGAGGGGCGGGGGAGGCCGGGGAAGCGGGGGGAACTGGAGGGGGGGCCGCCTCGGAGGCGGGGGGTTCGGGGGTGGCGGGGGGTTCGGGGGTGGCGGGGGCCCCTGGGGCCGGGGCCTCGGAGGCCAGGATCCCGGGGGCCGGGCTCTCGGGAGTGACGAGGTCCTTGGGAGGGGCGAGGTCCTTGGGGACGGAGGACTCGGGGACGGAGGACTCGGGAGTGGTGGCGGGGGCCTCGGAGGCGGGGGCGCGCTCGTCCGCCGGGGATGCCGGAACGCCTGGCTTCCCGGTCGGCGCGGGGCGGCCCTCGACGGCGGAGGCGGAGGCCACGGCCTGGGGCGGGGACGGGGGCGGGGACTCCTCGGGGCCCTGAGCAGCCGGGCCCTCTTCCGGCGCCGGGGCCTCTTCCGCCACAGGGGTTTCTTCCGCCGCCGGAACTTCTTCCGGCGGCGGGGCTTCCTCCACCACCGGGATCTCTTCCGCCGTCGGGGCCGTCGCCGTCTCCTTCGCCGCCTCCGGCGAGGGAGCCGGGGCGGTTTCGGTACGGGGGGGCTCCGGTACGACGGACACCGTGTCCGGTCCGGGAGCGGCCGCCGTGGCGGGGACGGGGCCCGGTGCCGTACCGGAGACAGGAGTGGGCCCCGTACCGGAAACGGGGGCCGGTGCCGGGCGCTCCTCCGGCGGCGTCCGGAGCGGAGCCGCCGGGGCCAGGTCCGACGGGGCCAGGTCCGCCAGGACCCGGTCCGCCGGGACCCGGTCCGCCGGGACCCGGTCCGCCGGGACCCGGTCCGCCGGGGACGGGGTCACCGGAGCCTCGACCGTCGTCAGGGCCCCGGCCTCCACGGGCCGGATCGCCACGGGTCCGGCCTCCACGGATCCGGCCGTCGCGGGCCCGGCCGTCGCGGGCCCGGCCGTCGCGGGCCCGGCCTCCACGGGTCCGGCCGTCATGAGTCCGGCCCCCTCGGACCGGTTCGTCACGGGTCCGCCCTCCATGGTCCCGGCCGTCGCGGACCGGCCGGCCGGGGGTGGGGACGTGCGCGGGAGGGTGCCGTCCGTCAGGCGTCTGGCCGTGCGGGCCGCGTCGCGCGAGGCCGCCGCTCCGGAGTCCGCGGGGTTCGGGGTCGGTGCCGTCATTCGGGGTCCACCTCATGCTCTCGGTTCATCGGAACAAGCGCCGCCAGGTCTCCGGGCCCGGATAGCCGTCGGCCGCTCCGCCGCGCCAGCCCTGTGCCCGCTGGAACGCCTCGACGTTGCGGCGGTCCGCCTCCGTCCAGCGCGGACCGGGTCCCGACAGGTAGTGCTTGCCGAAGCCCCGCCTCACCAGTTGTTCGCCCAGCTTCTTCACATATGCGTTGGACTGTCCCGGACGGAAGGAGCCACGCCCGGGAAACGCCGGCGCATGCGCGTCCGGACCGCCCGAACCACTCGAACCGCCGATGTCCCTGCCGCCGCCGGTCACGAGGAGCCGCCACGTGTCGGGGCCGGGCAGGCCGTCCGCCTCCTTGCCCCGCCAGCCCTGCGCGAGCTGGAACGCCTCGGTGGCCCGCCGGTCCGCCTCTCCCCACTTCGGGCCGGGCCCCCGGCTGTAGAACCTCTTGCCGCCGCGTGCGACGAGCAGGTTCCCGAGCCGGGTGACGTACGCGTTGTCCGCGCCCGGCCCGAACGCCGCCGCGCCGGGAAAGGGCGTCGCCACGGGCTCCGCCCCGCTCCCGGTGCCGCCGGTGGTCTCCAGGCCCTTGTACCGGTAGGCCACGTACCGGTCACTGTTCTCCCAGTACGCCATCGGCGTGGCCTGTTTTCGCGTGTGCGGCCTGGTCTGCTCGTACGCGAGGTAGGAGGTGTGCGTGTAGTCGGTCCAGCCGCCGAAGATCGTGACGTGGGAGCCCCGGGACGGGTCGGCCGGGTCGTGGAAGAGCAGGATGTCGCCGGGCTGGAGGTCGGCGCGGTCGATCCGCTCGCCGAAGGCGCCGAGGCTGCCGGTCCACTCGTTGCGGCCCAGGTCCCAGGCCATGGAGACGTAGCCGGAACAGTCCTGGCGGTACCCGTCCGCCCCGTACGCGGTCATGGAGTACGGGACCTGTGCGGCGACCCACCCCTTGGCGCGGTTGATGATCTCGGTGCGGGTCGTCGTGCGCGCCGTGCCGATCGCGGCCTGTCCCGTCGCGGCCTCCCCCGTCACGACCTGTCCTGTCGCGGCCTCCCCCGTCACGACCTGCCCCGCCGTCGGGGTGGCGCCGGGGGCCGGACGGGGACCGGAACCCGGCGCGCCGTACAGCGGCTCCGGCCCGCCCTGCGGCGTGTCCGGCACCGTCCCGGCCGGCGCGGGGGCCGTCGCCGTGCCCGCCGGGGCGTCCGCCGGGTCCGTCCCGTCGCCCGGCGCCGTGTCCGCCGGGACGAACGGGTCCGGCGCGCGGGGGAAGGCGGCGGCCCCGGCCCCGCCGCCGCCCAGGACCACGCCCGCCGCCGTCATCAGGACCAGGGCGCGGCGGGCGCCGTGCGCGGCCGGGTGGCCGCCCGACCGGACCGGCAGGCCGAGGGCGAGGTCGCGCCGCTGCCGGGCACAGCCGGGGCAGCCGCAGTCGGCCGCCGGTTCGAACTCCTCGAAGACCAGCACGCTCATGCGCTTCCCCTCCACACTCGTCAAGATCTCTTCGGCCGCCCGGGGACGGCCATGTCTCAACTGTCCGGACAAGTCGCATTTTGACCGATCGGAGGACTGATAAGACCATCCGACAGGCCGGAGGGGCGGTTATTGGTCAGGAGCACGTCTCCACGTCGGGTAGAGTTCTCTCTGTCAGCAGGCGCCGCTAGCTCAGTTGGTTAGAGCAGCTGACTCTTAATCAGCGGGTCCGGGGTTCGAGTCCCTGGCGGCGCACGCAGAGCGAAGGCCCCTCACCGGTGGTGAGGGGCCTTCGTCGTTTCCGTTCTCAGTCCGCCGTTCCCGCACCGGGGCCGTCGTCGCGGCGGCGGGAGCTGCGGAAGGCGACCGCCACGGCGGCGACGGCGGCCAGGCCGAGGCCGATCACGGTGTACGGAGTGCCGAGGCCGTTCTCGCCGGCGGCCTGCGCGACGCCGGGAGCGGCCGGGGCGGCGAAGACGGCGGCGCCCCCGCCCGCGCGGACCGGGGCGACCCGGGCCGGCTCGCGGCCCCCGACCCGCACGACACCGGCGTCCCGGTGCCGGTGGCCGTCGCAGACCACGTCGACCGGGTACGTACCGCTCTCCAGTCCGGCCTTCACGCCGGTGTCGCCGTACAGCGGGGAGTGCCCGCCGTCCCGGCCGGTGAGTTCGGCCGCGGCGGCGAACGCGGGGGACGTGGCGACGCCGGTCGCCCCCGCGCAGCCCAGGACGCGGACGTCCAGGTCGTCGCCGGGCGAGGCCGCGGACGGGGTGACGGTGACCCCCACCCCGTCGTGGGCGTGCGCGCCGCCCGCCGACGGGGCCAGCACGAACACCAAGGCCGCCCCTGCGGCGCGGAGAGCAATGGAGCCTGAACGCATCGTGACCTCCTGGTACTGGCAGGGTCACCCGTTCCGGCGCTCCTCGCATCCCGGGGGACCCGGCCGGGTGTCCGGGCCGGGACCCCCGGGAGGGGTCAGACGCGGTCGACGAGGTCCGCGATCGAGTCGACGGTCTTGGACGGGCGGAACGGGTAGCGGTCCACCTCGGCCCGGGTCGTCAGGCCGGTCAGGACGAGGAAGGTCTGCATGCCCGCCTCCAGACCGGCCAGGATGTCGGTGTCCATCCGGTCGCCGATCATGGCGCTGGTCTCGGAGTGGGCGCCGATCGCGTTGAGGCCGGTGCGCATCATGAGCGGGTTGGGCTTGCCCGCGAAGTACGGCTCCTTGCCGGTGGCCTTGGTGATCAGCGCGGCGACCGAGCCGGTGGCGGGGAGCGGGCCCTCCAGGGAGGGGCCGGTCTCGTCGGGGTTGGTGCAGATGAAGCGCGCGCCCGCGTTGATGAGCCGGACGGCCTTGGTCATCGCCTCGAAGGAGTACGTACGGGTCTCGCCGAGGACCACGTAGTCCGGGTCGTGGTCGGTGAGGACGTAGCCGATGTCGTGCAGCGCGGTGGTGAGACCGGCCTCGCCGATGACGTACGCGGTGCCGCCGGGGCGCTGGTCGTCGAGGAACTTGGCGGTGGCGAGGGCGGAGGTCCAGATGTTCTCGACGGGCACGTCGAGACCCATCCGGGCGAGACGGGCGTGCAGGTCGCGGGCGGTGTAGATCGAGTTGTTGGTGAGGACCAGGAAGGGCTTCCCGGTCTCCCGCAGCTTCTTGATGAACGCGTCGGCGCCGGGGATCGGCACGCCCTCGTGGATGAGGACGCCGTCCATGTCGGTGAGCCAGGATTCGATCGGCTTGCGCTCTGCCATGGGTGCGGGACTCCTGCCGTACATGTGTGCGGGGTGCTGGGCGCCGCGACTGCGCTGTGGCGACGCCCCCAGGGTAGGCCCTGACCGCCCGCGCCGGGCCGGGCCGGAAACGGGGCTCCGCGCACGGCCCCGGAAGGGCGGTCCGGAAGGAGGAGGGCGCCGGGGAGGGGCCGTTCAGGAGACGGCCGGCTCGATCTCCCCGGCGAAGACGATCACCTGGTCGATGAGGCTCCGCCGCAGGTGGACGACGTCCGTTCCCGCCAGGCGGGGGCCTCCGTCCGGCGTGGTGAAGGCCCATCGGTACCGGGCCCACTCGTCGGGCATGTCCACCGCCGAGCAGCGCACCATCGTCCCGGTCCCCGCAGGGTGGTGCCGGATGTCCAGCACGAACCGCTCGACCGCCTCGATGCCCTCGCTGCGGCCCAGCGGCCCCCAGAAGACCACGTCCGTGGTCAGGGACCGGGAGAGCAGCGCGGGGACGTATCTGTCGTCCGAGGCGTTGAAGGCGGAGAGGAACGTGTCGATCGCGGACCGCGCTGTCTCTTCCTGCATGCGTCAGTCATACCAGCCGCGCCGGGGGGCGCACACGCGTCCCGTGACCGCGCGGGGCGCCGCCACCGCCGCGGCGGCGCCCCCGGGAGGGTCAGGACGCGGTGATCCGCACCCCGTCGACCGTCCAGTACCAGTTGTTGCCGCCGGTGTAGCGGAAGCGGAAGTTCACGGTGGAGGCGCCGGGCGGGACCGGGACCGTGAGGGACTGCGGCTGGGAGAGGACGTCGGCGGTGTAGCTCTTGACCACGGTCGGGGTGCCGCCGTTGAAGCTCGCCAGGACCTGGGCGGTCTGCGCGCCCTCCTGCCGGTAGAGGGTGGTGAAGCCGAGGGTGACCGAGGACGCGCCGGACACGGGGTGCGCGGGCGTGACCAGGGTGGAGTCGAAGGTGCCGGAGAAGCCCTTGTCGGCCCACTCGTCGGAGTCGGCGACGGCGAAGACGCCCCGGGCGCGGACGTTCAGCTCGCGGGACTGGTCGCGCTGGGCGCGGGTCCAGAACTCGTCGGTGGTGAAGGACCAGCCGCGCCACTCGGTCACGCCGCCGGTGCCCATGGCGTTGTTGACGACCGACCAGCCGCTGGGCGCGGTGTGGGTGAAGCCGAGGATCCCGGCGGGGATGCCGGTCTCGTCCACGCGGCCGCCCAGCGACCCGTACAGGGTGTCGAAGGGGTCGGCGGAGCGCTCCTGGACCGGCTTGCCGTCCAGGCCCCAGGACGGGTCGGGGACGATGCCGAGCTGGTGGAAGACGGTGGCGGCGACGTCGACCAGGCGCGTGTCGATCGGGCGGGCGCCGGCGGCGATGCCGGGGCCCTGGGCGAGGACGAAGGTGCGCCGCTCCTCGATGCCGGAGCCGCCGTGGCCGCCGGCGTCGGTGTGGCCGTGGTCGGTGGCGACGATGACGGTCCAGCGCTCCGTGGCGTACGACGGGCGGGCCTCGATCGCGGCGAGGAGCCGGCCGAGGTAGGCGTCCTGGACGTCGATGGCTTCGAGGTACTTGGCGTGCGCGGCGCCGTAGTTGTGGCCGATCTCGTCGGTCTCGCCGAAGTAGACGAAGAGGACGTCGGGGTTCTGGTCGCGCAGGACGGACTCGGTGATGTCGGTGATCACCCTGTCGTTGACGACGTAGTTGTTGTCGTAGACCAGCTTGGCGTCGGCGCCGGGGGTGACGGTGCCGTGGGTGTCGAGTTCGGGCCAGTCGACGGCGGCGAAGAGGGAGAGGCCGGGGCGGACCTGGTTCAGGCGGGCGAGGAAGCCGGGGTAGCGGCCGTAGTTCTTGCCGGTGAAGGTGTTGTCCCTGACGCCGTGCTTGTCGGGCCAGACGCCGGTGGAGATCGTGGACCAGCCGGGGCCGGAGGAGGTGGCGGCCATCGGGTTGGCGTAGAGGAGGGAGCGGCCGTAGGTGCCCTTCGCCATCAGGGACTTGAGGTTCGGTGCCTTGGCGGCGTCGATCCGGTCGTAGCGCAGGCCGTCCATGCCGACGACGAGCACCTTGTCCTTGCTGGTGCCGTCGGGGAGCACCGGGACGGCGGCGGTGGCCGCCCGGGCCGCGGGGCCGGTGGCGAGTCCGGTGGCGGCGACGGCGGCGGTGACGCCTGCGGCGGTGAGCACGGTGCGGCGGGAGATGCCGGTGAGCGGCATGTCGGAGTCCTCCGTGAAGGGGGCGGAAAGGTTCCGGACACGGATCAACGCCCCTGGCTGCGCAGGGGCGTTGGGTCCGTACCCGTTATCCTTCCGCGATCCGCGCGGGTGTTCCAGAGCCGTACGGTGAACTCTCAGCTTCCGGTGGCGGTCTTCCACGCGTCGACGTACGCCGTCAGGTTCTTTTCGATGTCGGCCCAGTCCGGCTCGAAGACCTCGACGCCCTCCATGATCCTGGCGAGCGCGACGGCGTTGGCGTCGGTGGGCCTGACGTCCTCGCGGGCGGGGAAGCCGCCGCCGACGGCGCTGACCTCGCGCTGGGCCTTCTCGCTCAGCAGGAAGTCGAGGAGCTTCCTGCCGTTCTCGGCGTGCGGGGCCTTGTTCACCAGGCCGGCGGCGTACGGCAGGGCGAAGGTGGTGGGCTTTCCGTCTCCCTTGGCCGGGAACCAGATGCCGAGGTTCGGCATGGACTTCGCCTGGGCGAAGTTCATCTGGACGTCGCCGTTGGCGACGAGGAGTTCGCCCTTGTCCACCTTGGGGGCGAGCTTGGAGGTGGAGGAGGACGGGCCGACGTTGTTGGCCTGGAGCCTCTTCAGGTACTCCATGGCCGGCTCGCGGCCGCCGAAGTCGTGCACGGCCTTGATGAGGACGGCGGTGCCGTCGCCCGCGACGCCGGGGGTGGAGTACTGGAGCCGGTTCCTGTACTTCGCGTCGAGCAGCTCCTCCCAGGTCTTCGGGGCCGTCGGCAGCTCCTTCTTGTTGTGGACGAAGCCGAAGTAGTTGGTGACGACGGAGGTCCAGGTGCCGTCGGCGGCCTTGTCGGCGCCGTCCACCCGGTCGGCGCCCCGCGGCGCGTACGCCTGGAGCAGCCCCTTGGAGCCGGCCTGCTGGATGAAGGGCGGCAGGGTGACGAGGACGTCGGCCTGGGTGTTGCTCTTCTCGCGGAGGGCGCGTTGCACCATCTCGCCGGAGCCCCCCTCGACGTACTTGACCTTGATGCCGGTCTGCTTCTCGAAGTCCGCGAAGACCTTGTCGTACCAGCCGTCGCCCGCCTCGCCCTTGAGGCCGTCGGCGCTGTAGACGGTGACGACCTTCTCGTCGGAGGCGGCGGACGGGCCGCCGCAGGCGGTGAGGGAGGCGGCGAGGACGAGGGCGCCGGTGACGGCGGCGGCCGTGGGCAGGGTGCGCATGACGTTGTTCTCTCCTAGCGGTACGAGGCTTTGGTGCGGATGCGGGAGACGGCGAGCAGGACGAGCAGGGTCGTGGTCATGAGGACCACGGCGAGGGCCGAGCCGGTGAAGAGCGAGCCCCGGTCCGTGGCGGTGAAGACGAGCACCGGGAGCGGCGTCCAGTCCGGCGGGTAGAGCATCGTCGTGGCGCTCAGCTCGCCCATGGAGAGGGCGAAGCAGAGCCCGGCCGCCGCGTTCAGGGACGGCAGCAGGAGCGGGAGCCTCACCCGGAACAGCACGTACGCGGGGCGGGCGCCGAGACCGGCCGCCGCCTGCTCGTACACCGGGTCAAGACGCCGGATCGCGGCCGTGACCGACTGGTACGCGAAGGCGGTGACGAGCACGGTGTGGGCGAGGATCACGATCCAGCGGGTGCCGTTGAGGAGCACCGGCGGCCGGGAGAAGGCGACGAGGACGGCGAGGCCGACCACCACCGACGGGACGGCGACCGGCAGGACGAACAGCGCGCCCATGATCCGCCCGCCGCGCCTGCCGAGGGCCGCCGCGGCGAGCGCGGCCCAGGTGCCGGCGGTCAGCGCGACCAGGCTCGCGGCGACGGCCGTGGCCAGGCTGGTGGTGAGGGCCCGGAGGGATTCGCCGCGCACGGCCGCCGCGTAGTGGACGGTGGTGGGCCCGGAGGGGAGGGTGCCGGACCAGTGGGTGGAGAAGGAGGCGGCGAGGACGACGAGGAGCGGCAGGGCGAAGAGCGGCACGAAGAGGACCGCGAACAGGGCCCAGGCCGTCCAGCGGCCCGTACGGCTATGCACCAGCACGGCGGCTCACCCCCCGGTAGAGGGTGTAGAGGCCCACGGAGAGGGCGACGTTGACGACGGCGACGACGCAGGCGGCGGCGTAGTCGGATTCGAGGATCGCCTTGCCGTAGACGAGCGTCGGGAGGGTCGTGACGCCCTTGGCGCCGGTGAAGAGGACGATCCCGAACTCGTTCAGGCACAGGACGAGGACGAGGCTGCCGCCGGCCGCGAGCGCGGGCAGCGCCTCGGGCAGGATCACCTGCCGGACGATCCGCGCCGGCCGGGCGCCGAGCGAGGACGCCACCTCCAGCTGGGCCGTGTCGAGCTGCGAGAAGGCGGCGAGCAGGGGCCGCATCACGAAGGGGGTGAAGTACGTGATCTCGGCGAGCAGGACGCCCCACGGAGTGGTCAGGAACCGGAAGGGCCCGGTGGCGGCGCCGGTGACGCCGGTCCAGAGCCCGTTGGCCATGCCGACCGTGCCGTAGAGGAAGAGCAGGGCGAGCGTGACGAGGAAGGACGGGAAGGAGAGGAAGACGTCGACGAACTTCGCCACCGCCTTCGCGCCGGGGAAGGGCACGAACGCGATGACGAGCGCGAGGACGAAGCCGAGCACCAGGCAGCCGGCGGTGGAGGCGACGGCGAGCCAGACGGTGGTGACGAGGGCGTCGCGGAAGGACGCCGAGGCGAAGACCCGGGCGTACGCGCCGGGCTCCAGGGACTCCTGGACGACGAGGGCGAGCGGGTAGAGGAACACGAGGCCGAGGACGGCGACGGGCGGCAGGGCCCACACCCAGGCGGGGACGGTACGGGGGGCCCGCGTCCCGGGCGCGGCCGGGACGCCCGCCGGGGCGGCGGGGGCGGCGGGGGTGAGGGTGCTAGTCACCGGTCACCCCCGCCGCCAGGAGGACCGCGTCGTCGGGGGCGAAGTGCAGGGTGACCTCGGTGCCGAGCGCCGGGGTCTCCCGCAGCTCCCGCACGTCCGCCTTCACCCGGTGGCCGTCCACCTCCACGTACAGCCGGTGGGTGGAGCCGCGCCACTGGACCTCGGCGATCCGGCCCCGCAGGGCGTTCGGTCCCTCCCCCAGGCCGACGAGGTGGGGGCGGACGCAGAGGGTGGCGCCCGCGCCGGGGGCGGCTCCCCCGGTGGCGACCTTCAGCTCCGTGCCCGCGAAGGCCACCCCGTCCGCGCCCACCGTCACCGGCAGCAGGTTGGCGTTGCCGACGAAGGAGGCGGTGAACCCGGTGCGGGGCCTGCGGTACAGGTCCTGCGGGGTGCCGCAGTCCCGGAGCCTGGCCCGGTCCATGACGGCGATCCGGTCCGCGAGGGTCAGCGCCTCGACCTGGTCGTGGGTGACGTACAGGATCGACACGTCCGGCAGCTCGCGGTGGAGCCGGGCGAGTTCGGCCAGCATGCCGGAGCGCAGCTGGGCGTCGAGCGCCGAGAGCGGTTCGTCCAGGAGGAGGACGTCGGGGCGGATGGCGAGGGCGCGGGCGATGGCGACGCGCTGCTGCTGGCCGCCGGAGAGCTCCCGGGGGTGGCGGCGGGCGTAGGCCGCCATGCCGGTCATCTCCAGGGCCTCGGCGACCCGGCCGGGGATCTCGGCCTTCGGCACCTTCCGCGCCTTGAGCCCGAAGGCCACGTTGGCGTCCACCCTGAGGTGGGGGAAGAGGGCGTACTGCTGGACGACCATGCCGATCCCCCGCCGGTACGGCGGCAGGTCGGTGACGTCCCGGTCCCCGATGAACACGCGTCCGGAGACCGGCCGGACGAACCCGGCGACGGCGCGCAGCGCGGTCGTCTTGCCGGAGCCGGAGGGGCCGAGGAGGGCCATGACCTCGCCGGGCTCCACCGTCAGGTCGAGGGAGTCGAGGACGGTGGTGGAGCCGTAGGCGACGGAGACGGCGTCGAAGCGGATGCCGCTGGTCATGCCTCGTACTCCCGTATCAGCTCCGGCAGTTCCGCGACGGAGGCGAGGACGCGGGTGGCGCCGTGCTCCGTGAGCGCGGCCTCGCCGTGGGCGCCGGTCAGGACGCCCGCGACGATCCCGGCGCCGGAGCGGACCCCGGAGAGCATGTCGTACGAGGTGTCGCCGGCGACCACGATCCGCCGCACGTCGTCCACCGCGCCGGTGCGGAGGAAGGCGCCGAGGACCATGTCGGGGTACGGGCGGCCCCGGCCGCCGGTGTCGGCCGGGCAGAGGGTGAGGCCGACGAGGTCGCGCCAGCCGAGGGCGTCGAGGATGGCGTCCTGGGTGACCCGGGCGAAGCCGGTGGTGAGGACGACGGTCCTGCCCTGCTCCCGGAGGGCGGTGATCGTCTCGGCGGCGCCGGGGAGCGGGGCGATCCTGCCGTCGGCGACGAGCTCCCCGTACGCCTCCTCGAAGGCGAGGTTGGCCCGTTGCGCGCGCTGTTCGTCGCCGCCGAGGAGGTGGCGGAAGACGGAGATCTTGGACTCGCCCATGGTGGCGCGGACGTGGCCGATCATGGCGGCCGGGTCCTCGCCGAGGCGTTCGGCGGCGACGGTGAACGCCTGCTCGACCAGGCCGTCGTCGGCGACGGTGGTGCCGGCCATGTCGAGGACGACGAGGTTCAGGGGGGCCTTCGGGTTCTGCGTGGTCACGGGATTCACCAGCCCAGTTCGTTCGCGGTCGTCTCGGCGACGGCGGGCGAGCAGGTCATGCCCCGGCCGCCGGGCCCGGTCACCAGCCACACGCCCTCGCCGACCTTCTGGCGGTGCACGACCCGGGTGGTGTCGGCGCACTGCGCGTACACCCCGGCCCAGCGGCGCCGGATCCTCGGCAGCGGGCGGCCGAGGAAGGACTCCACGACCCGGGTCAGGTGCTCGTAGGGGTCTTCGAGGGTGTCGAAGGCGAAGGGGTGCTCGTACTCGTGGGTGTCGCCGATGGTCAGTCCGCCGTCGAGGCGCTGCACCATGAGCAGCTGCATCCGGTGGGCGGCGGCGACGGGGTCCTGCGCCTGGCCCGCTTCGAGGGCGTCCAGGGCCCCGGAGGCGTAGGCCGGGTAGTAGCGGAAGGAGTCCGCGTCGGCGACGGAGGTGGTCAGCGGCTCCCCGAGGGGGTCGGTCTGCATCATCTGGAGCCGGACCCGGCGGACCGGGATCTCCCCGGCGACCTCGCGGACGAGGCCGGAGAGCCAGGCGCCGGTGCACAGGACGACGGCGTCGCCGGTGTGGGTCTCGCCCCGGTCGTCGCGGACGCCGCTGGACCCGGTCCCGTCGGCGGTGACGACGTCCCGGACCTCGCGGTTCGGGAGGAAGGCGTAGCGGCCGGTGGCGAGGAGGGCCTCGCGGAGGGCGAGCTGTGCGGTGCGGGGCTCGACGGCGGCGTCCCGTTCGCACCGGAGCGCGGCGTCGAACGTTCCGCGCAGGGCGGGGTTGACCGCGCGGGCCTCGTCGGCCGTGAGCAGCTCGTAGCCGCGGGCGGCGGCGTCGGGGCGGGCCACGGCGGCCTCGGCGACGGCGCGTTCGAGGTCGTTCCGCACGGGGGTGAGGGAGCCGTTGGCCCGGAAGCCGATCCCGGGGACGCGGGCGCCGATGCCCTCCCAGAGTTCCCGGGCGCGCAGGGCGGTCTCCAGCTCCTCCCCGCCGGCCCGGCCGCTCACCCAGATCTGGCCGAAGTTGCGGAGGGAGGCCCCGCGCGCCTCGGCCTCGCGCTCGATGTGTACGACCTCGTGGCCGCGTTCCACTGCGTGCCAGGCGTGCATGGTTCCCACCACGCCGGCTCCTACGACGATCACCTTCATGACGACGACGGTCGCGGGGACGGATGACCCGGGCGGGGCCGGTGGACGACGGGACGGTGAACGGCCCGACAAGGTTGGACCAGACCCGTTACCTTTTCGTTATGCGGTCGGGGCTTCCGGGTCGCGGTCCGGTCAGTCCTGGCGTCCCAGGCGGGCCGTGAAGCTGAAGCGGTCGCCCCGGTAGAGGGTGCGGACCCGTTCCAGGGGGCGACCGGTGGTGTCCCGGGAGACACGGTGCAGCAGCAGCATCGGCAGGGCGGGCGGCGTGCCGATCAGAAGCGCCTCGCGCGGGGTCGCGAGGACGGTCTCGATCCGTTCGTCGGCGTCCCCGAAGGAGATGCCGAGCCGGTCGTGGAGGTAGGAGTAGAAGGAGGAGTCCGGGTCGAAGTCGGTGTCCAGACGGGGAGCGCGGGCCACGGAGACGTACGTGCTCTCCAGGCCGACCCGCTCGTCGTCGGCGAGCAGCACCCGCTCCATGTGCCAGACGGGTTCGCCCCGCTCGGCGCCGACCTCGGGGGCCAGCGCCTCCGGGCAGGGGAAGCGGTCGAGCGAGATCAGGCCGCGGCCGGGGCGGCGGCCCTGACGGCGCACGCCCTCCGTGTAGCTGGCGAGCGAGAGGGGCTGTTCCAGCTTGGGACCCGCCACGACCGTGCCCCGGCCCCGGCGGCGCAGGCGCCCTTCCAGGAGGAGTTCCCGGAGCGCCTGCCGGACGGTCTCGCGGGACACCTCGTACCGGACGGCGAGGTCGCGTTCGGTGGGGAGCCGCCCGCCCTCCCCCAACTCGTCCACCATCACGGCGATCCTGGCCTTGACGGCGTAGTACTTGGGGACGCGGCCGTGCTCGGGGATACCGGAACGGACGGGGGCGCCGGGCGTGGTCTGGTAGTTCACCGGGGGATGGTCGCAGACGGGGGTGAACGGGGAGGTGTACGGAGGGTGACCCGGCGGTGCGGGGCTTCGGGGTGGCGGGGCCCCGGGGCGGTGGGGCTTCGGGATGGTGGGGCTTCGGGATGGTGGGCCCCCGGACGGTGGGGGCTTCGGGGCGGTGGGGCCCCGGGACGGTGGGGGCTTCGGGGCGGCCGGGTTCAGCTCCGTGGGTGGCCGTTCCGGCGGCCCGCGCGGAAGAGGGCGGCGCCGAGCAGGACCAGGGCGACGGCGATCGGCGCGAGGGCCCGGCCCCGCTCCTTCGACTTGCTTCCGGTGTGGGCGAGTTCGGGGAGAGGGGCGGCCGGCCGGTCGGGCGGCGCGGGAGCGGTCGTCCTCCCGGGCAGGGGTGGGGACGGCGGGGCGGAGGCGGCGGGCGGGGAGGCCGGGGCGGAGGTGGCGGGTGGGAAGGACGAGGACGGTTCGGCCGGCCTGACGGGGGACGTGGCGGGTGCGGCCGGGGCGGTCGGCGCGGCGGACCCGGTGGTTCCGGCGGACTCGGCCGGGGCGGCGGGTACGAATGGGGCGGCGGGGGAGGCCGGGACGGCGGGTACGGACGGCGCGGTGGGAGAGGCCGGGACGGCGGGTACGGACGGCACGGAGGGGGAGGCCGGGGCGGCCGGGAAGGAGGGGTCTCCGGGGGCGGTCCGCGTGCCCGGGGCGGGAGGGCCGATGGTCAGGCGGTAGTCGCCGGACTCGCCGATCCAGTCCCCGTCCGCGCCCTGGCGCTGGACGATCGCCGTGTTGACCACGACCTCGCCGGGGGCCGTCTCCGCTCCGAAGGCCAGCCGCACGGGGACGGCGAGGGTCCGGCCGGCGGGCACCGAGAAACCGCCGAAGTCGGTGAACACGCCCACGTTCTCCGCCTCGTCGGTCGCCTCGAAGGACACCGGCTGCCAGCGCGCGGCCCCGGCGTCGTAGAACTCGAAACGGATCCGCTCCGGGTGCAGGACCCGGTCCCGGTCGGTGAGCACGAGCACCGGGTGGATGCCCGAGCAGGGGGCCCCGGTGGTGTTCGTGAGTTCGAGTTCCCACTCCTGAAAGGGGCCGCCCGCCGCGTAGGAGGCGGGGCCGCCGTGCATCCGGGTGGCCAGCGGGAAGCCGGTGTCGTCCGGAGTGCCGCAGGCGGGAGTGGACGGGTCGGGGGCGGGGACGGCGGGAGCGGCCGGGGCCTCCGGGGCGAGCGCGGGGGCCGTCGCTCCCGGGCCCGGAGCCGTACCGCCCGGAGCCGTACCGCCCGAGGCCGTACCGCCCGGCCCCGGAGCCGCCGTTGCGGGGGTGGGGGCCGCTGTCGCCACGGCGGGGGCCACCGTCGAGGGAGCGGGAACCGCCGTCGCCGGGACGGGAGCCGTGAGGATCAGGGGGGCCGTCGCCACGGCGGCCGCCACGGTCACGGCACGGACGCTGCGCAGTCGCAGGGGGGCGGATGCCATGGGGCCGGTGCCTTTGCTGCTCGCGGGCAGGGGTCGTCGGCCGTGACACTTCCAGCCGGCGACGGGCGGGGCGAGCGGTGGCGGCGGGGGCTGCTCCGGAAGGACCGGAAGATCCGCCGATCAGCCTATGGTCCGATCGTCGGACCTGCCCGGCCGGCGGGCCCGCCCTCCTTCCCGAAGACCGGCGCCAGGATCAGCCACGCCGCCCCCTCCGCCACCGCGTCCCGCCCCGGCACGACGGCCACCCGGGTCGTCAGGCCGAGCCCGGAGAGGACCCCCCGGACCCCGTCCGCGAACGTCTCCGGCGCGGCGCGCACCACCCGGCCGCCCAGGAGGACCTGGTCGATGTCGAGGAGCCGTACGAGATTGGCGGCGCCCGCGCCCAGGATCCGCGCGGCCCCGGCCGGTTCGCCGCGCGCGACCGCCGCCAGGCAGAGGACCTCCAGGCAGCCGCGCCCGCCGCAGGCGCAGGGCGGCCCGTCGAGCTGCACGGTCTGGTGGCCCAGTTCGCCCGCTCCCGTCCTGTCCCCGCGCAGCGGCGCGCCGCCGAGGACGAGGCCGGCGCCGAGCCCCGTACCGAGGTGCACGTAGGCGAACGAGTCCGGGGCGCCGGGGTGCACGGCGAGGCCGAGGGCGGCGGCGTTGGTGTCCTTGTCGAGGACGACGGGCAGTCCGAGGCGCCGGGCCAGTTCCTCGCGGACCGGGTGCCCGGCCCACTGCGGGAAGCCCGTGACCCGGCCGGGCACCCCGGCCCGGTGGTCCAGCGGTCCGGGCATGGCGGCCCCGACCCCCAGCACGGCCCCGGCCCCGGCCCCCAGCACGGCCCCGGCGCCCGGAACGGCCCCCGCGCCCCTCCCGGCCGCCCCCGGGTCCGTCCCTCCATCGCCCCCGGCGCCGGCACCGGGAAAGGCCCCCGTACCGCCCACGGGACCGCCGCCCGCCCCGCCCTCAAGCAGCGCCCGCACCTCCCCCGTCACCGCGTCCAGAACCGGCCCCGCCCCCGCCCCCAGGTCCAGCGGGCGGCGGCGCAGGGCCACGACCGTGCCCGCGAGGTCGGTCAGGAGGGTGGTCAGCTCGTCGCGGTCGAGGTGGACGCCGACGGCGTACGCGGCGGAGGGCACCAGGCGCAGGACCGTGGCGGGTTTGCCGCCGGTCGAGGCGCGCCGGCCCGCCTCCGCCGCCAGGCCCCCGGCCCGGAGGCGCCCGGTGATCTTGCTGACGGCCTGCGGGGTGAGCCCGGTCCGCCCGGCCAGCTCCAGGCGGCTGATCCCCGCCTCCCCCGCCGCGCGCAGCAGGTCGAGCACGAGCGCGGCGTTGTGGCTGCGCAGCGCCGGTACGTTCACTCCGCCCAGGTCCTTCTTCACGCCCCCATTGTCGCCGTCGCTTGCACTTCGGCAACAGCGTTGCTTAAGTGAGGAACATGACTGGCACCGACAAGACGATCGCCACCGGGGGCCGTACGGACACCGCCCCCCGCACCCCCCTCCGCGTCGGGCTCGTCGGCTACGGCCTCGCGGGCTCCGTCTTCCACGCCCCGCTGATCGCCGCCTCCGGGGACCTCGTCCTCTCCGCCGTGACCACCGGCAACCCGGAACGGGCCGCCGAGGCCCGCGCCGCCCACCCGGGCGTACGGGTGGCCGCCGCGCCCGAGGAGCTGTGGGCGCCCGGTGCGGAGGAGCTGGACCTGGTCGTCGTCGCCTCCCCCAACAAGACGCACGTCGAGGTCGCCACGGCCGCCCTGGAGGCGGGCCTCCCCGTCGTCGTGGACAAGCCGCTCGCGGGGACCGCGGCCGAGGCGCGCGGGCTCGCCGCCCTCGCCGAGGAGCGGGGACTGCTGCTCTCCGTCTTCCAGAACCGCCGCTGGGACAACGACTTCCGCACCCTGCGCCGCCTCCTCGACGAGGACGCCCTCGGCGAGGTCCAGCGCTTCGAGTCCCGCTTCGAGCGCTGGCGCCCGAAGCCCAAGGGCGGCTGGCGCGAGTCCGGCGCGCCGGAGGAGATCGGCGGGCTCCTGTACGACCTGGGCAGCCACGTGGTCGACCAGGCCCTCGTCCTCTTCGGGCCGGTGGTCTCGGTGTACGCCGAGTCGGACGTGCGCCGGCCGGGGGCCGAGGCCGACGACGACACCTTCCTCGCGCTCACCCACGCGAACGGCGTCCGCTCCCACCTGTACATGAGCGCCACCGCCGCCCAGCTCGGCCCCCGCTTCCGGGTGCTCGGGCAGCGCGCGGGCTTCGTGAAGTACGGACTCGACCCCCAGGAGGCCGCCCTGCGCGAGGGGAAGCGGCCCGTCCCCGGCGCGGCCTGGGGCGTGGAGCCGGAGGAGCTGTGGGGCCGGATCGGCGCCGGGGAGTCCCCGGTGACCGGCGGCGGCACCCCGGTCGAGTCGCTGCCCGGCGACTACCCGGCGTACTACGCGGCCGTCGCCGCCGCCCTGCGCGGGACCGGCGGGAACCCGGTCACCGCGCACGAGGCGGCCGCCGCCCTCGACGTCCTGGAGGCGGCGCGGCGGTCGGCCCGCGAGGGGATCACGGTGGCCCTCTGAGGTCCCGCCGGCCGGGTGGCCCCGGGGGGACCCGGCCGGCCGGCCTCGCGGGAACCCGCCGGCCGGGCCCCCGCCGCCCGGTCAGGCGCCCTTGAGTTCCTGGCGCTGCCGCCCGAGCCCGTCGATCTCCAGCTCGACCACGTCGCCGGGGCGCAGGTACGGCTTGGGCTCCGGCTGCCCCAGGGCGACGCCGGCGGGCGTACCGGTGTTGATGACGTCCCCCGGGTACAGGGTCATGAACCGGCTGACGTACCGCACGACCTCCGCGACCGGGAAGATCTGGTCCGAGGTGTGGCCGTCCTGCCGCAGCTCGCCGTTGACCCAGAGCCGGAGGGAGAGCGCCTGCGGGTCGGGCACCTCGTCGGCGGTGACCAGCCAGGGGCCGAGCGGGTTGAAGGTCTCGCAGTTCTTGCCCTTGTCCCAGGTGCCGCCGCGCTCGATCTGGAACTCGCGCTCGGAGACGTCGTGGGCGACGGCGTACCCGGCGACGTGCGCGAGCGCCTGCTCGTCGGTCTCCAGGTAACGGGCGGTGCGGCCGATGACGACGGCCAGCTCCACCTCCCAGTCGGTCTTCACCGAGCCGCGCGGTACGAGCACGGTGTCGTCGGGCCCGACGACGGTGTCGGCGGCCTTGAGGAAGACGACGGGCTCGGCGGGGACGGCCGCGCCGGTCTCCGCCGCGTGGCCGTGGTAGTTGAGCCCGATGCACACGACCTTGCCGATCCGGCCGACGGGCGGGCCGACGCGCAGCCCGGTGGCGTCGAGCGGCGGCAGCACCCCGGCGCCGGCCGCGGCGCGGATCCGGTCGAGGGCCGGGGCGTCGGAGAGCAGACCGCCGTCGACGTCGTCGACGAGGGCGGACAGGTCGCGGAGCGTTCCGCCCTGGTCGAGGAGGGCGGGACGCTCGGCTCCGGGCGGTCCGACACGCAGCAGTTTCATGGTCTTCTCCCTGTGGTCGAGGTGGGGCCGCGAAGGGCCCCGGGGTGCCCCGGCCGATGGAGTGCGGCCATCGGAGGATTGGCCGATCCTCCAAGAGAACGGGGCCCGCTGCAAGACCCCGTTCACGCTGTGGACCCTTACGCGCGAGTAGCAGGGGCGCCGGAGTGCTCCTCCGCGCTGAAGAGGAAGGCGCGTTCGACGACGGTCCAGGCGGTGCTGGTGACGACGTAGAGAGCGGCGGCGAGCGGGACGACGGCGACCGTGATCAGGGTGGCGAAGGAGAGCAGCGGCATCACCTTGGTGATCGCGGCCGCGCCGGGGGTGGGCTGCCCGAGGTCGAGGGGCTGGGCGGCGAGTTGCCGCTTGCCGTGGCGGTAGCCGAAGGCCGCGACGGCGGCGACGAGCGCGAACAGGACGAGGTAGACCTGTCCGGCCGGACCGAACGCGCCGCCGTGGGAGAGGGCGTCGGCCCAGCGGTCGCCGAGCGGGGCGGCGAAGAGGGCGTGCCCGGCCATCCGGTCGCCGGAGAACAGGTGGTACATGAGGAGGAAGGCGGGTGCCTGGAGCAGGGCGGGCAGGATGCCGGCGAAGGGGGAGACCTTCTCCTCCGCGTGCAGCTCCAGGATCGCCTTCCTGAGCCGCTCGGGGTCCTCGGCGTGCTTCTCGCGGAGCGCGGCGAGCTGCGGGGCGATGCGGGTGCGGGCCTTCTGGCCGCGTGCGGCGGCCCGGGAGAGCGGGTGGACGGCGAGCCGTACGAGCGCGGTGAAGAGGACGATCGCGGCGGCGGTGGCGGTGGTGGCGAAGAGCGGCTGGAGCAGCTCGGCGAGCCGCTCGACCAGGGTGGCGAACAGGGACAGGAGCGCGGACATGGGGGAGCCCTCCGTGGGGTCTCGTCGTGCCGGGGAGAGGTGTTTCTCGGCATGACGGATCCGCGCGAGGGGTTCCTGCGGGGGTCCCCGGGAGCTCCCTACGCGGCCGTCGGGAGGGGACGGCCGGGAGCCCGGGGTCTGCGGCGCCCGGAGGCGTCGGGATCGCGCTGCGGCAGGAAGGCGGTGCGCCGCTCGCGGTCGCGGATGGCGGTCCGGACGGCGGCGGACGGCACGGCCGGAGCCGTACGGACCCCGGAGAGGGCGCGGACGACACGGACCGCGGCGAGGGCGACGGCGGCGGAGACACCGGCCCCGGCGGCGGCGCCCAGGCCGTCGGAGAGGAGCAGCCCGGCGAGGGCGAGCAGGAAGAACAGGGGCGCGGCGGTCCGCAGGACCAGACTCCTGGCCGTCATCCCGTCACCCCCTCGGTGTCCCGGTGCCGCCGTACCGGCATGTCGCGGTGTGGCGGCCGTGTCCCCGTGGCCGGGGCCGCTCACCGGGAAGACGTGCGGCCGGGGACGGAAGTTCCCGCTCCCGGGGCCGTTCTCCCCCGGCCGGCCAGGGGCAGGGCGGCGTCGGTGAACTCCTCCAGGGCGAGGACGTCCTCGTCCGGCCGGTCGTCGTCCGCGTCCCCGCCGCCCGGCCGTCCGAGCAGGCTGACGGGAACGGCGACGGCGAGGTTGGCGACGAGGGCGAGGAGCCCCGCGTTGACGCCCAGGAAGGGATCGTTCCCCGAGAAGACGAGGCCGCAGACGATCGCGACCCCGACCACGAGCCCGCACACCCCGCCCACCAGGGACATCCGGCGCCACACGAGCCCCAGCAACAGCAGCGGCAGGAGCTGCGCCATCCCTTCGTACGAGATGAGGGAAAGGCGGACGAGGGTGTTCGGCGCGGTGTAGGTGAGGACGAGGGCCAGGGTCCCGGCGGCGACCACGACGAGCTGGGACAGCCCCTTCTCGCGGGCGCGCAGCCGGGGCACGAGACCGAACACGCTCCGCCCCCACATGGTGCCGATGACCAGCATGAAGACGGCCATCGGCACGATCGAGGAGAGCGCGGCGGCGACCCCGACGACGCCGACGGCCCAGCCGGGCAGGGAGTCGGTGACCAGCGTGAGGAGGGCGAGGTTCGACTCGGCGCCGGTGAGGCCGGGGACGACGAAGAGGGCGGCCGCGCCGAGCAGCATGGGGACGAAGAGGAGGACGTTGTAGGCGGGCAGCCAGACGGCGTTGCGGCGGAGGGCGTCGGCGTCGCGGGCGCCGAGGTAGCCGGCGACGGTGGTCGGGAAGATGACGACGGTGAGGGAGTTGAGGACGGTGGTGGAGGCGAACCAGCCGACGCCGTACCCGCTCCGCTCGCCGCCGTGACCGGGCAGGCTCAGCCACTCCCCCTTCTCCCCGACGAGCCGCCCGAAGAACTCTCCGAACCCTCCGAAGTAGTGGAAGGGCACGTACACGGCGAGGAACCCGAGGGTGAGGACGACGAGGGAGTCCTTGAGGACGGAGACCCAGGCGCTGCCGCGCAGCCCGCTGACCACGACGAAGCCGGTGGTGACGGCGAAGGCGAGGAAGTAGGCGGGGCCGAGGCCGATCCTCCCGTACGAGACCGTGGACACGACCACGCCCATGCCGGTGATCTGGAGCTGGATGTACGGCAGGAGGAAGACGGTCGCCAGGACCGCGACGGCCGCGCCGAGCCAGGGCCGGCGGTAGCGGTGGGCGGCCGTGTCGCTGAGGGCGACGAGCCCGTGCTTGCGGGCGTACCCCCAGAGCATGGGGCCGACGACGTAACCGACGGCGTAGCCGCAGGACATGTAGGCGACGACGTACAGGACGGGGGCGCCGTGGTCGTACCCCCACCCGGCGGCGCCGAGGTAGCTGAAGCTGGTGTACCCCTCCCCCGCCATCAGGACCCAGATGAAGACCGGCCCGAGGGACCGGCCGCCGACCGACCACCCGGCGAGGCCGCCGCCCTCCTGGCGGCGGGCGGCGAGGAGTCCGAGGACGACGGTGAGGACCAGGGAGACGCCGAGGACGACGAGGGAGACGCTCACGGCCGGCGGTCCCTCCGCCGGGCGAGGGCGACGGCGCAGGGGGTGAGGACGGTCGCGCCGAGCAGCCAGAGGACGAGCAGGGGGACGCGGTTCACCAGCGGCAGGGCGACGACGAACAGCACGTACGGGAGGAGGAGCCAGAGGAGCTGGGGCCTGCGTCTGATCACCGGACGAGCCTAGTCCCGCGCGCCGGGGCGGAAGGGGGCCGCCGTCCGGCCCGGCGCGTCCGGGCCGGGGTCCGCCTCCGGGCCTGTCTCCGGGCCCGTGCCCGGACTTCGTCTCCGGGTTCGCCCCCGGGCCGTGGGAGGGCGTCCCCGGTGGGCGGACGGCGATGGGCGGCGACGGGCGGACGGCGGCGGACGGCGATGGGCGGCGACGGGCGGACGGCGGCGGACGGCGATGGGCGGCGACGGGCGGACGGCGACGGGCGGCGGTGGACGGCGACGGGCGGACGGCGGTGGGCGCCCCGCGGGGGCCGGTGCGAACGCTCCCGCCTCCCGCCCCGTTCCGCCCTGCCCCGTCCCGCCGTCGGGACACGAGAAGCGCCGACACGCCAACTCTCCGCACCCGTACAGCAGTACGGTGGGACACATGCGCCCCGACACGCCTGCCGCCCACACCGCCGAAGCCGAGCGCCTGCTGCGCACCGCCGCGCAGTACCCGGGTGACCGGGAGCCCCTGTCCCTCCGGGCCGCCGCCCACCTGGAACTGGCGGGCGACCGCCCGGGCGCGACGGCCCTCTACGACGAACTCCTGTCGTCCGAGCCCGCCGACCCGCACCTGATCAGGGCGCTGAAGGCGGCGAACCTGTGGGAGTACGGGCACGAGGCCGAGGCCCGCGCCATCATCGACGGGCTCCGGGAGGCCCGGCCCGCGGACGCGGCGCCGTGGGAGATCGCGGCGGAGACGCTGGAGGCCCACGACGAGCTGGAGGCGGCGGAGGCGACCCTGACGGAGGCGGCGAGGCTCCTGGCCGCCTCCCCGGAGGAGCTTCCCCACGCGACCCGGTCCCTGATCACGACCCGGCACCGGGTGCGCAGGATGCTGGCGCTGCCGCACGACGACTGGGACGACCGGGCGGACCGGCTCCACACGGCGGCGGTCCCCCTGGACGAACTCCACGACCCGAAGCGCCTCTGGTCCCTCGGCTCGGAGGACCCGGCGGAGCTCCGAGCCGAGATCGCCCGCCTCCGCTCCGAACTGGGCACCTACCGCACGGCCCTCTCCCGCCCCTTCCCGGTCGCGGTCCTCCACTGGCCGGAGCCGGAACTGGACGAGCTGCTCGCGGCGTACCCGGAGCTGGAGGCCGAGTACCCCACGTACACGGCCCACCTCACCGACCTGGAGGCGTCCCTCCGCGAACTCGCCCAGGCCGGCACCCCGAACCTGGGCGTCGTCCGCGCGACGGTCCCCTCCTACGAGGCGTTCGCCGCCTCGGAGTCCACCCACCCCTCGAACGCGGACCTCCTCCCCCAGTACGCCACCACCCTCGCGGCCCGAGGCCGCGCGACGGCCTGGCCGCCGGCCCGCGGCGAGGCGTGCTGGTGCGGCTCGGGGGAGACGTACGGGAAGTGCCACGGTGGTTCACAGGGGTAGCTCTTCCCCCACGAGAAAGGCACAGAGTTGAAGGAGGCCGAGCCCTGGGTGCCGCCGGAGGGTTCCTGGGCATCGTCCGCAGGAAGACGCCGCAACATGCAGGCGATCCGGAGCCGGGACACCAAACCGGAGTGGCTTCTGCGCCGCCTGCTGCATGCGCAGGGGCTCCGCTACCGAGTGGCAGCCAGGCCCCTTCCGGACCTGCGCCGCACGGCGGACATCGTCTTCCGGCCGGTAAAAGTGGCTGTCTTCGTCGACGGTTGTTACTGGCACGGCTGTCCTGAGCACTACGTCTCGCCGAAGACGAATCCCGGCTACTGGTCGGAGAAGGTCGCGGGCAATATGGCCCGCGACCGGGACACCGACCAGCGCCTGGCGGAAGCGGGCTGGACAGTTCTGCGCTTCTGGGAACACCAGCCCGCCGAGGAGTGCGCAGGCACCGTGCTCCGCACCGTCCTGGAGCGGCGGAAGGGCCTGCTAGAGGGGAAGCTCCGGCGCGACGAGTGACGGGTCGTCCTCCGGCTCAAACTCCGGGCTGGGGTCTTCCTGCAGCGGGCCTGTCCTGGAGAGTGCCTCCCGGATGCTCTCGCCAACCGCTGCGGCGACAGGCGGAGGAAAGGCGTTGCCGACCTGACGGTAGCGTGCGGTCTTCCCGCCGCCCCTGAACTCCCATTCCTCAGGGAAACCCTGGATAATGGCCGCTTGCGTGACAGTGAGCTTAGGACCCCGTTCCAGGTTTCCGAGATCACGGTCAGGGTCGACCATCTTGTCCTCGTCGTTGGCCACACCCATGGCATCAACACCGAGTGCGGCCCACGCCTTCTTAGCCCTCGTGGGACCGAGATCCGCACCCCCGTGCTTCTTGGAACCGCCGACAAGGGTGGGCGCCACGGTGCCCAGCCGCGCCCTTTCAACCCACCTCTGGAAACGAGGAGAACCCTCGCCCCCAAGCCTCTTCGCCATCGATTCGCTCAGCTTCTCCGCGACAGTCGCAATCTTCGCCTGCGGCTCAGGCCAGGAGAACCCCCGGTATTCGTCTTCACGAATAGCGACCAGGATGGCACGCGGACGGAGCTGGGGAACTCCGAAGTCCTGGGCATGCAGAACCCGCCAGCCGCAGATCACGTAACCGGACTTACGGAGCCGGTTCTTGATGTGATTTCGGTAGTAACGGAACTTCCGTTCGGGCTCCAGCAGGCCACGCACATTCTCAATCATGACCGCGCGAGGCTGAAGCTCGTCAACGAGATCGAGCATCTTGGGAAACAGATCCCGCTCATCCTCACGCCCGAGCTGCTTTCCCGCAGAGGAGAATGGAGGGCAGGGAACTCCTCCAGCCAGGAGATCAAGCTGGCGCGGCTTGAGGCGTTCCTTTTCCCTGTCTTCAGACAGTTCACCCCGCCCGTTTCCTTCAACCCTCTCCGAAGGCGCCGGCACCTGCTCAAGCGGGCGGAACTCCTTGACGTCTCCTTCGACGACAAGGCAGTGCTCCTTCTCCCAGCTCCAGCCCGGCCGGTTCTCGATGTTGTGCCGCAGAGTCTCCACAGCGTGCTTATCGATCTCAACCAGCGCGAGGTGCCGGAAGCCAGCCTGGTGAAGTCCAACGGCTTGGCCACCGGCACCCGCGCAGATCTCGATCGAGGTCAGCTTGTGGTCGGTGGTACTCATGGACTCCTCCAGGCGCGGTGTTTGCACGCGTGCAAGCTGCTTGCACGCGTGCAAGTGTCGCATCCCCGGCTGACAGGGACTGCGATACCGCCGCTGGAGGACCACGGGAGTCAGCTCTTCATGAGCGCTTCCAGGTCCCCCTCCAGCTCCTCGCGCACAGCGGCGGGGAGCTGCCGGTACATGCCCCACGCCTTCTCCGCCGGAGTCAGCGGCCGGAAGTCCGCCTTCATCCAGGCCAGCAGATGACGCTTGCCCTGGAGCGGGAGTTCCTTCATCCGGTCCCAGACCTGCTCCTTGGTCATCTGCACACCGGTAAGGTGCTTGACCGTTTCGTTACACCGGGCGCACTCCGTGATCAGGTCCTCGGCGTTCCCGCCTCCACCCGACTTGTGCGGGTTCACGTGACCGAGGGTAAGCCGCGCACGGGCACCGGGGTCGTCCGCGTACCGCTCGCCCGCCGCCGCTCCGCAACGACGGCACATGTGACCGTCCCGCTCGTACACGTAGCGCCTGGTCTTCGCACTGATCTGGCGCAGCCCCGCCGCGCGGTACTCCGGTTCCCAGACAGGCTGCCCTATCTTCTCCAGGTAGAGCTGGTCCGGCTGGAGGCTGGGCTTGTCGCGGTAGGTCAGGATCACCCAGCCGGCAGGGCGCAGGTCTCGCATGCGACGGTCCACCTGCTCCGTACCCTTGATCGCCTCACGGATCGACGCCTTGGAGAAGACCCCGCCTTCCTTCACCTCGTCACGCAGCCACAGGGCCACGCGGACACGGGCACCCAACGACTCATCCCGCCAGCTCAGCTCTACTTCAGACATAACCCCTCCAGCACTAGCAAGAACGTTCGAGATGCACTCTTTCGAGTGATGAAGATAGCTTGCCGCCACTTGCCGAGGCAAGTGGCGGCAAGCAACCCTGTCCGCCTGAGTACCTGCGTCCACCGACCGCAGGTGCTCAGCGCGCCAGACCCACTCCCAGGTGGCTCAGCAGTGCGGCCATGTCGGTCGGCGCCAGGCCCGCGGCTACAGCCGGCTCCTCCTCAAGGTCCGCAAGCTTCTGCACCGACGGGTCGTCAAGGACCTTCCCCATGAACTCCAGTTTCTTTTCCAGCCGCGCCATCACCACCTCATCGATAGTGCGTCGCGTCACGAGAACGGTTGCGTTGGTCTCCGTATCCGGAGGCAACCCAAGGCGGTGAATCCGGTCCATGCTCTGGAGGAATCGACCGGCCATGAAGTCCCGGTCTACGTAAACGGCGTCATGGCACACCTGATGCAGGCTGATCCCCTCCCCCAGAGTTGCAGGATTAGAGATCAGCACCATGCAGTCCGGGTCTTCGCGGAAACGGCGTAGCTGCTCCTCCCGATCGGGAGTCCCGCCGTACACCACCGCAGGACCGAACTTCCCGAGGAGCTTTTCGAGAGTAGCGAGGCTCCGGACAAAAGTCGTCCAGACGAGCGTCTTGCGCCCCCTCTCCGCGTTCTCCGCCACGATGAGCGCCGCCTCCTGATACTTGGGCGACATCTCGTGGTCCGGAAGGTTCTGCATGAGGGAGTAAAGGGAGCTTCCCTGCGGAATTTCCAGGGGGGGCAATTGATAAGCAAGTGGGTCGTATTTGTTTGCACCTTCGGTCAAGAGCGCAGGACACACTGCGGCCATCAGCAACCGCAGGGCGGTCTTTCCCAGCGCGCTAAGGTCTTCACGCGCCGCACCGCTCGCTTCCCCTCCGACCAGCGACGTATAGATCTCCTCATGCAGCGGAGGCATATCCACGTAACGCATCTGGAGTGACATCGGCGGGAGTCCGAGCTCCTGCTTGGTCGTACGGGTGAACAAAGGCCGCAGAACGGTGCTCGCATATGCCAAGTCACCACCGGCGACTGCCTGAGTGACCGTGCGTTGCCCGTGTCCAGGCCAGACGAAGCCAAGAAGGTTCTCCAGGTCCTTGGCCCCGTTGGGAGCAGGCGTTCCTGTCAGGATCAGCCTCCGCCGGGCAAGCGGTCCAAGAGCCATGCAGGCAGCGCCATATGTGCCCCGCGCACCCAGCTTCATGCGGTGCGCCTCATCAAGGATGATCATTGACGGGGCGGCCTTCAACCAGGCAGCCAGCACCGTGAGCGACCGGTCCAGCCGCTCGTAGTTGACGATCAGCACCTCCGCCCACTGGTCATAGGACTTGCCGAGGATGTCCGTGCGCAGCGGATGCTGGAAGCAGACCGCACTCTCGTACTGCCATGCCTCGTAGGCGGACTTGGGACAGACGATGAGCAGTCGCCTGACTTTCCCCTGTGCTTTCTGGCTGGCGTAGACGGCCAGTCCCACACGCGTCTTGCCGGCACCGGGAACACTGAAGTTGGCGCCATGCTGAAGCGAGAGCAGTTTGGCGACATCACGCTTCTGGAAGTCGCTGAGATCAGCCTTCCACTCCTCCCCCAGCAGGAAGGTGACCTCGTCAGGCTGGAGCTCTCCCTCGTGATCCGGTGCGTCCAGGCGCTCTTTAACTGCTTGGGCATCCTGAAGAACGCCAACGACCAAATTCTGAAGTTCTGGGGCCCATTCGACACCCGTGGCGTCCGGCCAGGATGAAAGTGCGCCCAGCCCACCCAGCAGATCGTTGAGTTCGACAACAGCCGCCACGGCCCCCAGCTGGCTGCCCGAGCGAAAACGGGCGGCTAGCTGGACGAGTTCGTCCCGGTACTGTTCCGTCGTCCGGAGAACGACCTTCGTACGCGTGTCGTCGAAATCGAGTCGCAACGACATGCCTGCGGTGAGCCCGCTCATCCTGACGCCTCCAGCGAAACGGCCTCGATGAGCCAGGCCACGCCGTCGCCGGGGGTCGCGGACCCGCGCCCTGCCTGCTGGGCCAGCTTGCGCAGGCTCTCCCGCAGCTTCAATACGGCCTCGTCGAGAGCTTCCTCGTCAAGGCTGCGTGACGCCCGTGCCTGTACGAGTTCCACAACGCTCTGGTCGATATCGGCACAGGCATCCGCGATACGGGCGGGGGCCATCTGCTTGCGCTTCTTCAGCCGCGCATCACGGCCGGCGGCGTCAATCGCCTGGTCGAAAGCCTCGCGCGCCTCCTGAAAGACACCCTGCGCATTTTTTCTGTCCTCGTCAGAGACGGCCTCGCTGGAAGCGCTGGCCACCGCCTTCGCACGGAGCACCTTCTCCGTCAGCGCCCTGGCCGCAGAGACCTCCGAAGAAGCTCCCGGAAGCGTTACTCCGCCGAGGCCCGGCACGGACACGGCCGCCTGTGCACTCGCGGGACCGCTGAAGCCTGATGACATCGTCCGGGAGAGGTAGCGGTCACGGAAGCTCTCGTCAATGTGCCGTACATCCGTCTTGGCAAATCCCAGGACGATGGCCGCCATCCGGAGTTCTTTCAGCACATCCGCACGATCAGGATCGGCAGCGGCGAGTTTCTCGTACGCACGGTGCAGTTCCTTGAGCTTCTCCTGGTGGTCCTCGAAATCGACGAGTCGCAGGCCAGTCGCACCACCGTCAGTGCTGCGCGAGATCTGCTCGCGGATCGTGCTAAGAATCCAGCGCTCCTGATGATAGGTAGACGGCCGGATGCGGAAGTCCTTCGCAATGGCGTCGGCTGTCCGGCCGAGGCCGGCCTGCTCCTCCATGGCAAGAAGACGGTTGATGTACGAGTAGTCCCGCCGGTGATCCCGGCGAAGCTGCAGGGCCAGCTCGACGGAGTTGATGTCATCCCAGGTGAACCACTCCGGCAGAACACCCACCCGCATCGTCTGCTGGCCCAGCTCTCGCAGGGCTGCCGTACGCGTGTTGCCGTTGACGAGGATGCCCCGGTGAGTGATCAGGCCAGGGTCATTCTGGCCGAACTGCTGAAGGCTCTCCTTCAGCTTGTCGAAGTCCGGGTCCCGGCGGTTAGGGTCAGCCGGGTCGGCCTTGAGGAGGAACTCCAGATATCGCTGGCTGTCCTCCGCCCAGGGATCTGCAGTCAGGGCCGCGTCCTTGGCAGGGTCATGGCTGCGCTGCGCCCTGATGCGATGAGTCTCGGGGTTGTAGAAGACGGAGCTGATGGAGCAGTCGATCACTTCACAATGAAGCGCCTGGCCGTTCCAGTCCACCGTGACCGTTTCACGGGTTCCGCCGGCCTTCCTCACGTCCTCAAGTCGCTTCCTGACCTGCTCGCCGAACTCGGCGGCGTGCGGCGGCGGCGGAAATTCCTGCTTCATCTGCTTACCAGGTCCCCTCGTCTGTTACTTGTCCGTACCGTGCACAGCGTCCCGCACTGCCTTGCGGGCCGGTTCGGGCAGGGTGCGGTATTCGCCCCAGAGCCGCTCCAGCGGGCTGGGTTCGCGGTGGTCGGTGTTCAGCCAGTTACCGAAGACATTCCGCTCCAGCGGAGTAAGACACTCGATGCGGCTCAGCACGTCAGCCAGGTCCACCTGACGCTGTCGGCCACCCACCCGGCACCTGTTGCATTCGGTGACGAGCTGGATCTCGCTCGTTCCGTCCGGCAGCTGAACCTGCCGCCGCGCCACATCCAGCTGCGCGTCCTGACCCCCGTCACCGAATGACTCGCCCGCACCGATGCCGCAGGACCGGCAGAGGAAGCTGTCAGCTACGAGGACCTTGGTCCGCTGAGCAGCAGTCAGGCCGGACTTCTCCTTCGGGGACTTCGACTGACCGGGAAGCCAGATGTCGGCCCCCTTCTTCACGAAACGCTGCTCGTCAAGGTGGAGGGACTCGTCCTCACGCTTGGTGTCGATCTGCCAGCCGTGATCCCTCAGATCACGCACCCGGCGGTCGATCTGCGCCACCTCGGGGAACGCGGCCCTCAACTGCCCCTTGGTGAAGATGTTCCCTTCCCTCACTTCCGTGACCAGCCACAGGCCAGCACGAACCTTGCTCCCGAACGACTTGTCGAGCCACGACGGCACTGCCACTTGCATCCTCCGCTCAGCGAACACCCGAACACCCTGGAGAGCCGTTCGCCGGGCAGCACAAACCAAGGGTCTGCTCTGCCGGGCTTCCAGCTGGTTCATCCATTCAGCACGGCGGTCAGAGGTGCCGTCTACCCCCAGCTCGCTTTGCGCGCAAAGTAGTCAACGCCCCCTTGTTGCACAATGAACCGCACACGTTCAGAGGGGGCGGTCATGGCGGGAAAAGGCAGGACAGGCACGACGGGGCTGGACCTGCCACCAGGCCGGAAGGCACTCGCTGGGGCGATAGCCACTCTCTACGAGCACCTGAGGGTCAGAACGCTAGCTGAGGCTTCAGCGCTGCTGGCACTGGCAAACTGGCACAAGAGCCCGAGCGAGATCTCCCGCTACCGCAACGGGCGGCGCAAGCCCCCCATCGGCTTCGTGCTCGCGCTCCACAAGCTCGCTGTCGAGCACGCATCTCCTGGTTCAGTGGCGTTTTCTCCGGCGGAACTGCGTGTGCTCCATGCGGCGGCTGAAGCAACCTTCTGCCAGAACTGCGGCCCAGCACTCAGGGAAAACCAGCAGCTTCGTGACGAGAACAGCCGGCTTCTCGCCCGTCAACCCTCCACGGTTTCACCCCAGCCTGCTTCCAGGGACGGGAGCAATCCGGCCGCTCTCACGCGCCGTACTCCGCTGCCGGTCCCCCGTTCCGCGGGGGACCGGCAGCGGAGAGCGCGTGATGTGACTGCGGCGCAGCAGCTCGCCGTCAGCGCTGCATCCCTCCGCAGGGAAGGACAGGTTGGTCACGCAGTTGCCCTCATCCAGGAGACGTCCGCTGCGCTGTCCCCTCTAGAGAGCGCGGCAGCCATCGCCCTGTGGCGTGGCGGACAAGATGACTTGGCGGATACGGCCATCGGTATCAATGGCCGGAGCCGCGTCGAAAGAGATGTCATGCGTATCGCGGTTGAACTGCACGACCTGGGCCTGCCGGATGATGCCGGCGCGATCCTCCGGGCAGCACTTGCGCAGACGCCGGCACAGACCTGACGGAGAACTGCGCCCCCGGAAGGAACAGAGACCTGATCCTTGATCAGGTCCTCATTCAGGCCGGGCAGGTCAATGTCGATGTCGATGCGGCCTGCCGGACGTGATCCGGGCCCTGGACGCCACGGAGGGTGTCCAATCCGGCAGGACGCGGGAAGCCGCCGTCACGATGCGCACGGTCCTCTCTCCGTTTCGCCGCCGCGGCATCCCTTCCGCATCCGAAGTGGACGCACGGGCCCGAGCGGTCCTCCGGCGAGTAATCTGACGCCGCCGCATCCCCAAGTCGCCCCGCCGAGAAGGAAGAAGGTCCCTCCGTGACCGCAGAGTTCGTTCAGGTGCCGGTCATCGCCGACGTCGTCGGGGGGCACACCGGGAAGCGTGACGACTTCAAGGGCGGTGTGGAGTCGGTCATCCGTCTGCGGCCGGAGTTTCCCGTCGAGACGCTGCGGGGCATCGAGGAGTTCTCCCACCTCCAGGTCACCTGGTTCTTCAACCTCGGCTCCCCGGACGACGTCGCCCTCCACGCGCGCAGCCCCCGCGACAATCCCGCCTGGCCGGCGACCGGGACCTTCGTGCACCACAACCACCGGCGCCCGGCCCGGCTCGCGACCTCTTTCCCGAGGCTCCTCGAGGTCGACGGACGCGACCTGCACGTCACGGACCTCGACGCCGACGAGGGGACCCACGTCGTGGACCTCGTGGCCGTGTTCCGGGAGATGCTTCCTCGCGGGCCCGTCACCCAGCCGGCGTGGCCGGGCGAGATGCTGGCGGACTACTGGCGGGACGCCTCCGAGCGCTGAGGCGAGGCGGGGGCGCCGGTCTCACCGGTGCGCGTGCGCGCCTCAGGCCGAGACGGGGGTGCGGGACAGGGCCGTGCGCAGCGCGAAGACGCCGAGCAGGCCGCCTGCCGCGTACCGCTGGGCGGCCATCACGCGGGGCCGGGTGGCCAGGAACCCCGACACCCGCGCCGCGCTCAGCATGATCAGGGCGTTCACGGAGAGCCCCACGACGATCTGCACACTGCCGAGTTGCAGCAGTTGCGCCCAGGACGGGCCCGCCTGCGGGTCCATGAACTGGGGCAGGAGAGCGGCGTACAGGAGAGCGATCTTGGGGTTGAGGAGATTGGTCAGGAGGCCCGTCGAGAAGAGGCGGGCGTCGGAGACGGGAGGCAGGTCTCCGGCCGGGGCGAAGGGGGAGCGGCCACCGGGCTTGAGCATGTCCCAGGCCAGGTAGGCGAGGTAGGCGGCTCCGGCGAGTTTGACCACCGTGTACGCGAGCGGCACGGCGGCGAACAGCGCGGACAGGCCGGCGGCCGCGGCCACCAGGTAGCACAGGAATCCCACGGCGGTCCCGCTCAGGCTGACGAGGCCCGCCCTGCGGCCCTGGGTGATCGCGCGTGAGGCGAGGTGGATCATGTTGGGTCCCGGGGTCAGGGCCATGCCCAGTTCGATCAGGGCCACTCCCCCCACTGCGGCCAGGCTGATCACTGTCGACTCCCCATCGTCAGCCGGGGACCCGATGCCCGGCGTGGACGGCCGCGCCGCACCGGACGTGCCCGCGTTGCCCGGCTCAGGATACGGCGCTGTCGTTCGGTTCCTCCGTGCGCCCTCGCTCCAGCCCGGCCGGACGCTTCCGGGCGCCGAGCCGAGGGGGCGCGTGGGTGCCCCGGTGGGGCTGAAGACTGCGGCACGGCCCTGGTGATCACCCACATAGGTGATCTTCACTCCGTGTGTCCGGCTTGACACGCGGCGTGCTGTACGGTCGTGCAAAACGGCCCTCACCGGTGGCGGCAACCACCAGCGAGGGCCTGAACCACTAGTGGAAGCACCCACCGTGATCTACCGCAACGTTATCGCGCCCTCCCGTGCCTTCAGCCAGTTCTCGCACGAGATCATCCGGCACCCCCGCCTCAACTCCGATGCCGTACGTCTCCTGACCTGGCAGCTCTCCCTCCCCCCGAACGCCCGTGAATCACTCTCCCGGAGCGCCGAACGTGCCCGGATCGGGGCATGCGCGTTCACCCGCGCCAAGCGGCAGCTCAAGGCGGAGGGGTTCGTACACGAGCGGCGGGTCCAGGGCGCCGGTGGGCTCTGGATCACCCAACAGCTCGTCTCCAGCTCCCCCCTGACGGCCGGTGAGGCCGCCAAGATCCTCGCCCGGACGCTCCTCTCCGACCGCCCGCACGAGGTGTCCCCGCAGGTCGCGCCGAGTCCCCGGAAACGAGCCGTCGGTGTCCCGGCCGCCGGTGCTCCGGAGACCCCGTCGACCGGCGGTCATCCAGAGAAAGACCTCGGGGAAGACACCTCCCACCTTCCGTCGTCCCCCGACGAGCCGGTCGACCACCCCGACGGCCAGCCGGTCAGCGAACCTGACGAACCGTCCGGCGAGCCCGAAGGGCCCGGTCGCCGGACCGCGCCCGCCCCCCTCCCCGCCGACGAGGCGTCCACCGGCCCGCGACGGGAGGAGGCCCGCGCCCTCGTCGGCGCGCTGCCGCTCCTCTCCCCCGCCCTGCGTCACATCCCGCCCGGCATGCGCGACGAACTCGTCCGCCTCGCCACCCGCTGGCTCGACGCCGGGCACACCTCCGCCGACGTCCACGCGCACGTCCTGCGCGGCCTTCCCGGTGCCGGGACCCCCGTCCACCGGCCCGGCGGGCTGGTCCGGTACCTGCTCCGCGACGTGCCGCCCCGCGCGCTTCCCCGGGCGGCCCCGCCGTCCGGGCCCCGGCTGTCACCGCGCCTCGAAGGCACCCGCGAGTGCTCCGGCGACCACGTCCAGCCGATGCTGTTCCGGCCCGTCGGGGACGAGACGCTGTGCGCCCGGTGCGCCTCCCGCACCCCCGGCGGGTCCTCGCCTTCGCCCGGCCGGGAGGCCCACGGCGGCACCCGCGCCCCCGCCGGACCCTGACCCCGCGCGAGGGCCCCGTACGCACCTCGTACGCTCGGAGGACGACCCGTCGACCCGAGAGGCCCCGCCATGCCCCGCATTCCCTCCCCCGCCGTAGCCGCCGCCGGACTCGTCGGCGGGTACGCCGTCGCCCGGTGGACCAGGAAGCGGCCGCTCGGCGGTGCCGTGCTCGCCGTGGCCGGCGGGGTGGCCGCGCGGGAGTGGCAGCGGGCGGGCGGGACGAAGGCGTCCGTGGGGCTGACGTCCGCCTACGTCGCCGCGTTCGCCGGGTCGCACCCGCTCGCGAAGAGGATCGGGGCCTGGCCCGCCGTGTTCTCCGTGGCCGGGGCCGTCGCCGCCGCCTCCTGGGCCGTCACCCGCGACAGGGGCTGAGCCCGGGGCCGGGGCTGAGCCCGGGGCCGGGGCCCGGTCCTGCGGAAGGCCGCGACGGGGGCCGGCCCCGGAAGGGACGGTCCCGCCCTCAGCCCCCCAGCCCGTGGCTCACCGTGTAGATCAGCAGGCCCGCCAGCGCGCCCACCACCGTGCCGTTGATGCGGATGAACTGGAGGTCGCGGCCGATGTTGGCCTCGATCTTCCGGGAGGTCTGGGTGGCGTCCCAGCTCGCGACCGTGTCCGTGATCAGGGACGTGATCTCGGTGCGGTACGTGGTGACGAGGTAGGCCGCCGCGTCCTCCGCCCAGCCGTCGACCTTCGCCTGGAGGCGGGCGTCCGACGAGAGGCGCCGGCCCAGGGAGATCAGGGAGGCGCGGGCGCGCAGGCGGAGCTGGCTGTGGTCGTCCTCGGCCGCCGCGATGATCAGCGCCCGGACCGACGCCCAGGCCGAGGCGATGACGTCCTGGACCTCGGGCCGGGCCAGCAGGTCCGACTTCAGGCGCTCGACGCGGGCCCGGGTGTCCGTGTCCGCCTGCAGTTCGGCCGCGAAGTCCGCGAGGAACCGGTCGATCGCGCCCCGCGCCGGATGCCCCGGCATGTCCCGCATCTCCGTGACGAAGCGGAGCAGCTCCTTGTAGACGCGTTCCCCGATGCGCTTGTCCACGAAGCGCGGCGTCCAGCCCGGCGCGCCGCCCTGGACCGCGTCCATCACCGAGTCCCCGTGGGTGACCAGCCAGTCGTGGGCCCGGGCGCAGACCAGGTCCACCCCCCGGCGGTGCGCCCCGTCGTCGACCACCTTCTCCAGCGTCTTGCCCAGGGGCGGCGCGATCTCCATCGCCTCCGCCCGCCGGGTGATCGCCTCTCCCACGACCGCCTGCACGTCCGAGTCGCGCAGCACCGTCAGCGCGCCCCGCAGGGCCGTGGAGAGTTCCGCCACCACGCGGTCCGCGTGGGCCGGGTCCGCCAGCCAGGTGCCCAGCCGACCGCCGACGCCCAGGGCGGTGAGCCTGCCGCGCACGACGTCCGCCGACAGGAAGTTCTCGCCGACGAAGGTGCCGAGGGACGCACCGAGCTGGTCCTTCTTCTTCGGGATGATCGCGGTGTGCGGGATCGGCACGCCCAGCGGGTGCCGGAAGAGGGCGGTCACCGCGAACCAGTCCGCCAGCGCGCCGACCATGCCCGCCTCCGCCGCCGCGGCGACGTACCCGGCCCAGGCCCCCGCTCCCGCGTTCCGCGCCCACGTCGCCAGGGCGTAGATCACGGCCACGAGGAGCAGCAGGGACGTCGCCAGCGTCTTCATCCGCCGGACGCCCCTGCTCTTCTCCTCGTCCGCCGCCGTGTACGAGAAACTCACCATGGTCGACCTCCTACATCAGGGACTCCCGGCGCTCGTCCCGAGTTCCCCCGTACATCTTCGCGATCACCGCCTCGATGTCCGGTTCCCGCACCGAGAGGTCCACCAGGGGATGCGTCGCCGCCACCGCCGCGACCAGGGGCGCCGCCGACGCCGTGGCCGGGAAGGCGAGCCACTGGCGGGGGCCCTCCGCGCGGACGAAGCGGGCGCCGGGCACCTCGATCGGGGGCAGCTCGCGCTCCAGGTCCACCACGAGGAGCCGTTCGCTCCCGCCGACCGCGTGCAGGCCGGCCGGTCCGCCGTCGTACATCAGGCGCCCGTGGTCGATGACCATCACGCGGGAGCAGAGCCGCTCGATGTCGGTCAGGTCGTGGGTGGTGAGGAGGACCGTCGTGCCGCGCTCGCGGTTCAGGTCCCCCAGGAACTCCCGCACCCGTGCCTTGGAGACCACGTCCAGGCCGATCGTCGGCTCGTCCAGGTACAGCACCTCGGGGTCGTGCAGCAGGGCCGCCGCGATGTCGCCGCGCATCCGCTGGCCGAGCGAGAGCTGCCGTACGGGCACGTCGAGCAGGTCCCCGAGGTCCAGGAGCTCCACGCACCGGTCGAGGTTCTCGCGGTAGCGGGCGTCCGGGATGCGGTACATGCGGTGCGTCAGCCTGTACGAGTCCTTCAGGGGCAGGTCCCACCAGAGCGTGGTCCGCTGGCCGAACACCACTCCCATCCGCCGGGCCAGGCGGGTGCGTTCCCGCGCCGGGTCGATGCCGGCGACCCGCAGCCGGCCGCCGCTGGGGGTGAGGATGCCGGTCAGCATCTTGATGGTGGTGGACTTCCCGGCGCCGTTGGGGCCGATGTAGCCGACCATCTCGCCGCGCTCCACCCCGAACGAGATCCCGTCGACCGCCCGGACCTCGCGCTTCTCCCGGCGGAACGGGCCCGTCCGGCGGCGGACCGTGAAGGTCTTCTCCACCTCGTCCAGATGGATGAAGGGTTCGGTCGGAACCATGGCCTCAGCTTCCCGTCGATCGGTACGAACGGATTCCCGCCCGCCAGGCGAGGCCCGCGACCCCGCAGCAGGCGAGCGCCACCGGGGGCGACGCGAACGCCGCCCACTCCGGCACCCCCGGCGGGGCCGGCCGGCCGAGCACGTACAGGGCGGGCAGCCAGCTCACGAACGCCAGCGGCACGACGTACACGACACCCCGCACCAGCTCCTGCGCGAAGACCGACGGCGGGTACTGGAGGAGGGTGTTCCCGCCGTACGTGAAGGAGTTCGTGACCTCCGCCGCGTCCTGGATCCAGAAGAGGGCGGACGCGCCGATCACCATCACGGCGCTGAAGATCACCGCCCCGCAGACCACCGCCACCGGCAGCAGCACCGCCTTCGCCGGCGTCCAGTCCACGTCGAGCAGGAGCAGGCTCCAGACCAGGACGGCCAGTGCCTGCGCGACCCGGCCGACGCGGCGCAGCGCGAACTTGTCCGCCGCGACCTGGGCGAGCAGCGGCGCCGGGCGCGTCAGGAAGACGTCGAGCGAACCGTCCCTGACCCGCTTCCCCATCCGCTGGAGCGAGCCCATCGTCAGGTCCGCGATCCCGAAGGACGTGCCGGCCGTCCCGTACAGGAGGGCGACCTCCGCGAAGGAGAAGCCGCCGAGCCCCTCCACCTGACCGAACATCAGGAGGATGACGACGAAGTCGAAGAAGGTCACGCAGAAGCTGGTGAAGAGGGTGAGGGCGAAGGAGGCGCGGTACGCCGTCGTGGACCGGATCCACATGGCCGCCACCATCCGGTACGTACGGAGGGAGTCGGCGAGGCCGCGGTACGTACGGGGCGGGCCGTCCGGTCCCGTACGGGGCCGCTCGCCGTCCG
Organism: Streptomyces sp. NPDC041191; assembly: GCF_055591945.1. Lineage (NCBI taxonomy): Bacteria > Bacillati > Actinomycetota > Actinomycetes > Kitasatosporales > Streptomycetaceae > Streptomyces > Streptomyces sp. NPDC041191. The sequence continues at coordinate 373,754 of NZ_JBVIZC010000005.1, forward strand.
GGGGCGTACGGGACCGGCCGCTGTCCGGTCCCGTAGGGGACCTGCTGCCCTGGCCCGTACGGGGCCGCTCGCCGTCCGCACCCGTACGGGGAAGGCCGTCCGGCCCTCCGTCCGCGCGCGCGGGAGCCTCCTCCGGGAGGCCCGCCTCCGTCTCAGCCACCCTGCACCACCACCTTCCGCGTCGCCGCCGCCTGCGCCGCCCGGCCCGCGCCGAGCAGGATCAGGGCCCAGCAGCCCTGGAAGCCGTACGCCCCCGCGAGGTCCCAGCCCCGGTACCTGCCCAGGTACACGTCGGCCGGGACCTGGAGGAGCGAGGCCCAGGGCAGCAGCCGGGCGACCTCGCCCAGGGTCCCCGGGAAGACGTTCAGCGGGAGCAGCATCCCCGAGAAGAAGAGGCCGCCCAGCCAGGCCACCTGGACCACTCCCTGGCCGTCGAGCAGCCAGAACGCGCTCATCGCCACCAGGTACCAGAGGGCGAAGCCGACCACCGAGCCCAGCGCCACCGCGAGCAGGAACGCCGCCCAGCCGCCCGGCCCCGACGGCAGGGTGAAGCCGAAGACGAGGGCGCCGAGCGTCATCGGGGCGACGCCCCGGCCGAGGAACTGGAAGGCGCACCGGCCCGCGTTGGCCGAGAACCACCACGCCTGGAGGTCGGCGGGGCGGTAGAGGTCGACGGCGATGTCGCCGGTCCTGATCCGTTCGATCAGCTCGTCCTCGAAGCCGCCGCCCATCAGGCCGCAGACGGTGATGAGGGCCTGTCCGATCCACACGTAGGCGAGGGCGTCGTCCGCGGAGTAGCCGCCGAGGTGAGGCCGTTCGTCCCAGAGGGCGATGTAGGTGCAGGAGAGGACGAGGCCGAAGACGCTGTTGGTGAAGACGCCCGCCGCCGTCGCCACCCGGTAGGTGGCGTAGCGCCGGAACCCGCCCGCGGCCACCGTCGCGTACAGCCGCAGCATGGGGCTCCCTTCCCTGACGGCGAAGCGCACGACCCTAGCGGGAGCGCGGCCGCCGTCGCGACCCGTTTTCGCGTCACTTCCGGGTCGCGTTCAGATGTTTTGCCGCTTTAAGGGCAATATGCTGTTTTATGTCCGTCTCCTCTGGTTCCTCCGGTTCCTCCGGTACGAGCGGTCCGGGCGGCAACCCCCGGGCGTCCCGCCCGGGCTGGGAGCCCAGGGACCCCACCCTTCCCGCGCCGAAGACGGCCGGCGGGCCGGGCACGAAGCCCCGCCCGCCCCGCCGCGGCCCCTTCCGCCGCTTCCTGCGGGGCCTCCTCGGGCTCCTCCTGCTCGGCACGCTCCTCCTCGCCGGCGCCCTCGTCGCCGGCTACCTCCTGGTGGACGTCCCGCCCGCCAACGCCGCCGCCGTCGCCCAGACGAACGTCTACCTCTACCGGGACGGCACCCCCCTCGCCCGCGACGGCGAGGTCAACCGCGAGAACGTCCGGCTCCGCCAGATCCCGCTCTCCTTCCGGCGGGCCGTCCTCGCCGCCGAGGAGCGCGACTTCCCCACCTCGCGCGCCGTCGACCCCAAGGCGATGGTCCGCGCCGCCTGGAACACCGTCACCGGCAAGGGCCGCCAGTCCGGCTCCACCATCACCCAGCAGTACGTCAAGAACTACTATCTGGGCCAGGAACAGACCCTCACCCGCAAGGCGAAGGAGTTCTTCATCGCGCTCCGGCTCAGCCGCGAGAAGAGCAAGGACGAGATCCTCCAGGGCTACCTGAACACCAGCTACTTCGGCCGGAACGCGTACGGCGTGCAGGCCGCCGCCCGCGCCTACTACGGCAAGGACGTCGAACACCTGGACACCGCCGAGGGCGCGTACCTCGCCTCCCTCCTCAAGGCCCCCAGCGCCTACGACGTCACCACCCACCCGGAGAACCGCGCCAAGGCCGTCGCCCGCTGGCACTACGTCCTCGACGGCATGGTCACCGAGGGGTGGCTCGGCCGCGCGGAACGCGCCGCGCTCCGCTTCCCCGTCCCGCAGGCCGCCCGCAGCGCGCCCACCCTGTCCGGACAGCGCGGCTACCTCGTCCGGGCCGTCGAGGACCACCTGACCGGGCGCGGGATCGTCGACGAGAAGGCCCTCGCCGCCGGCGGCTTCCGGATCACGACCACCCTCGAACCGGCCGCGCAGGACGCCCTCGTCCGGGCCGTGGAGGACCGGGTCGTGTCCCGGCTCGACCCGGCGCGCCGCCCCGCCGACCGGTACGTGCGGGTCGGGGCGGCGGCCGTCGATCCGGCGACCGGCGAGGTCCTCGCGATGTACGGCGGGATCGACTACACCCGCCAGTACGTCAACAACGCCACCCGCCGCGACTACCAGGTGGGCTCCACCTTCAAGCCCTTCGTCCTCGCGGCGGCCGTGCAGAACGGCGCGCAGACCCAGCAGGGCCTGCCGATCACCCCGCACACGCTGTACGACGGGACCAACCGGCGCCCGGTGGAGGGCTGGAACGGCGCCCCGTACGAACCGGCCAACGAGGACGACGCGAGTTACGGCGAGATCCCCGTCACCGCCGCCACGGACCTGTCGGTGAACGCCGTGTACGCCCAGATGGCGGTCGACGTCGGCCCCGAACGCGTACGCCGGACCGCCGTCGCCCTCGGCCTGCCCGGGTCCACGCCCGACCTCACCGCCTCCCCCTCCATCGCGCTCGGCCCGGCCACCGCCAGCGTCCTGGACATGGCCACGGCGTACGCGTCGCTCGCCGCGCACGGCAGGCACGGCGGGTACTCCCTGGTCGAGGGGGTCTCCAGGGAAGGCACGGAGCTGTCGCTCCCGGCCCCCCGGCCCCGGCAGGCGGTGTCCCGGGAGGCCGCCGACACCACCACCTCGGTCCTGCGGGGCGTCATCGAGACGGGCACGGGAACGGCCGCGCGATCCGTCGGGCGCCCGGCGGCGGGCAAGACGGGCACGGCGGAGGACGACAAGGCCGCCTGGTTCGCGGGGTACACCCCGGACCTGGCGGCGGTCGTCGCGCTGATGGGCCAGGACCCGGAGACGGGACACCAGAAACCGCTGTACGGGGCCCTCGGCCAGCCCCGGGTCGCCGGGGGCGGGCCGCCCGCCGAGATCTGGGGCGCCTTCACCCGGGAAGCGCTCGCGGAGACGTCCCCGAAGGAGTTCGACCTGCGGCTGATGCCGGGGGCGGAGGCGGAGGAGACGGCGGCGCCGGACGCGTCCGGCGCACCGGCCCCGCCGAACGCGGCGAACTCCGCGAACACGGCGCACTCCTCCCGTCCCGCCCACCCTTCGAGCGCGTCGGGCGCCCCGGTCCCGCCGTCGCCGCCGGACCCGTCGCCCTCCTCGCCCCCGTCCCCGCCGCACCCGTCCTCGTCGGAGGAGGACATGGCCGGGGAGTACGTACCGGGAGCGACGGGGACGCCGGGGGCGACGGGAGCGGCCGGAGAGGCCGGGCCGGGAGCCGCGACGCGGAGCCCGGCGGCCGAACGGGCGGCCGGGGCGGACGGGCCGCCCGGCGGCACCGGCCCGGAGGCCGGACGCCCCCGCACCGCCGCCCCGGAATCCGGTCCCGCCCGTACCGCCGAACGGGGTCAGTGACCCGAGGTCGCCTTCAGCCCCACCACCGCGACGACCAGCAGACAGACGAAGAAGACGCGGGCGGCGGTCGCCGGCTCCCCCAGGACCACCATGCCGAGCACCGCCGCGCCGGCCGCGCCGATGCCGACCCACACCCCGTACGCCGTGCCGATCGGCAGCGTCCTGGCGGCCTGCGAGAGCAGCAGCATGGACGCGACGATCCCGGCACCGGTGAACACGCTGGGCCAGAGACGGGTGAACCCGTCGGTGTACTTCATCCCGACCGACCAGGCGACTTCCAGCAGACCCGCGACGACGAGCAGGACCCACGCCATGACGACAGCACCTCCGTGAGACGGAACAACAGGGGTGCGTCGTCTTGTCGTGTACCCGGTACGGCGCGTCTCGTCGGGGGTTCCCACGCTAGCAAACAACGGCCGAGGGCCCCGGTGACCGTGGTCACCGGGGCCCTCTCGCACCCGTCGTCACAGATAGAGCCCGGTCGAGTCGGACGTCCCCTGGAACCGGTCCGCGGCCACCGCGTGCAGGTCGCGCTCCCGCATCAGGACGTACGCGACGCCCCGCACCTCGACCTCGGCACGGTCCTCGGGGTCGTACAGGACCCGGTCGCCGGTCTCGACCGTACGGACGTTCTGGCCGACCGCGACCACCTCGGCCCAGGCGAGGCGACGGCCGACCGCGGCGGTCGCCGGAATCAGGATGCCCCCGCCGGAACGCCGCTCCCCCTCCGGGGAGTCGGTGCGGACCAGAACCCGGTCGTGGAGCATCCGGATGGGCAGCTTGTCGTGCGTGTTCTCGCTCACGGGGTGAACCTACCCGCCCGGGCGCGGCGCCCGTGAACGGGTGCCGTCACTTGCCCTTGCGAGTGCCGGCGGCGACCAGCCCGATCACCGCCACCACCGCGAGCGCCACCGGCACCACGCGCTCCAGGCGGGGCGAGCCGTCCGCGTGGGTGAGATGCGCCTTCACGTCCGAGACCACCCGGTTGACGGCGACGAAGGCGCGGCCGGCGGTCTGGTCGACCGTCGACGCCACCTTGGCCTTCGCGTCTCCGATGATCGTCTTCGGGTGCACTCGAATGCCGATCTCGTCGAGAGTGACGGCGAGCTGCTCGCGCCGGCGGACGATGTCCGCCTCGATCTGCGCAGGGGTCCTGGCCTCCGACACCGCGCTGCCTCCGTAGTCGTGATCCGGTCGTTGATGGACAGTCTGTCAGTTCCGCCGCCGAAGGGGCGCCCCAGACCCCCATTAGGCTCTGCACGCGTACGCGAACGTTTCCCGAGGAGAGCCATGAGCGAGCGACTGCAGCCCGGCGACACCGCCCCCGCCTTCACCCTTCCCGACGCGGACGGCAACGAGGTCTCCCTCGCGGACCACCGGGGCCGCAAGGTCATCGTCTACTTCTACCCCGCCGCCCTCACCCCCGGCTGCACCAAGCAGGCGTGCGACTTCACCGACAACCTGGAGCTGCTCGCGGGCGCGGGCTACGACGTCATCGGCGTGTCGCCCGACAAGCCGGAGAAGCTGGCGAAGTTCCGCGAGAAGGAGGACCTGAAGGTCACCCTGGTCGGGGACCCGGAGAAGAAGGTCCTGGAGGCGTACGGCGCCTTCGGTGAGAAGAAGCTGTACGGCAAGACGGTGACGGGCGTGATCCGCTCCACCGTGGTCGTGGACGAGGAGGGCAGGGTGGAACGGGCCCTCTACAACGTGAAGGCCACCGGCCACGTCGCCAAGATCATCCGGGACCTGGGCGTCGAGGCCTGACGCCCGGGAGGGCGTGACGGAGATCGCACTTTCGGCTGATTTTCGTTTGCGAACGGCATGACCGTGCAAGAAGGGCCTCTTGTGTTCGCCCTTCCCGGAGAGGACGTACGGTCATGCCGGCCACCGACCCCGCCCCCGCGCCCGACCCCGGCGCCCTGAGACGCCACCCCCGCCTGTTCCGGGCCGCCGGCCGGCGCAAACAGCCCCGCCTGCGACGGACCGACATCACCGTGACGGACGAGGCGGCGGTCAGGCGGGCCGTCAAGGCGGCCTCCCTGGGCAACGCCATGGAGTGGTTCGACTTCGGCATCTACGCCTACCTCGCCGTCACCCTCGGCCACGTCTTCTTCCCCTCCGGCAACGACACGGTCCAGCTCCTCTCGTCGTTCGCGACGTTCGCGGTCGCCTTCCTCGTCCGCCCGCTCGGCGGCATGTTCTTCGGCCCGATGGGCGACCGCCTGGGCCGCAAGAAGGTCCTCGCGCTCACCATGGTCCTGATGGCGGTCGGCACCCTCGCGATCGGCCTGATCCCGTCGTACGCCTCCATCGGCTTCTGGGCGCCGGTCCTCCTCATCTGCTTCCGGATGCTCCAGGGCTTCTCGACGGGCGGCGAGTACGGCGGCGCCTCGACCTTCATCGCCGAGTACGCGCCCGACCGGCGCCGGGGCTACTTCGGCAGCTTCCTGGAGTTCGGCACCCTGGCCGGGTACGTCGCCGCGGCGGGCCTGGTCACGGCGCTCACCGCGTGGCTCGGCACCGACACGATGGAGGCGTGGGGCTGGCGCGTGCCGTTCCTGGTGGCGGGCCCCCTGGGCCTGGTCGGCCTCTACCTGCGGCTGCGCCTGGACGAGACGCCGGCCTTCCAGCGCCTGGAGTCCGACACCGCGCACCCGCCGGAGGCGGCGGACGCGCCCGCGACCACGACCCGGGGCGAACTCGCGAAGATCTTCCGCCGCCAGTGGCCGACGCTGATCCTGTGCGTCGCCCTGGTCGGCGCGTACAACATCACCGACTACATGCTGCTGTCGTACATGCCGACGTACCTCTCGGACGAACTCGGCTACAGCGAGACGCACGGCCTGCTGATCCTGCTCCTGGTGATGGTCCTCCTGATGGCGCTCCTCCCCCGGGTCGGCCGGCTGAGCGACCGCCTCGGCCGCAAACCGGTCCTGATGACGGGGATGCTGGGCTTCCTCCTGCTCTCGCTCCCCGCGTTCCTGCTGATCGGCCGGGGCGGCGTCCCGGCGGTCACCGCGGGCATGCTGATGCTCGGCCTGTCGCTGCTGTGCATGCTCGGCACCATGTCGGCGGCGCTCCCCGCCCTCTTCCCCACGGACGTCCGCTACGGCTCCCTGTCCGTGGGCTACAACCTCTCCGCGTCCCTCTTCGGCGGCACGACCCCCCTGGTCATCACGGCCCTGATCGGCGCCACCGGCAGCGACCTGATGCCGGCGTACTACGCGATGGGCGCGGCGCTCGTCGGCGTGATCGCCGTGGCCTGCATGAAGGAGACGGCCCAACAGCCCCTGGAGGGCTCGCCCCCGTCGGTGGAGACCCACGAGGAGGCGGCGGAGATGGTGATGGCCCGGGCGCCGGAGCCGAAGTTCTGACCGTCCCGACCCTTCCGCGCGCCGACCGCTCGCTCCGGCGGGGAACCGGTCCGGCGCAGCCCCTGCGGGAACTTCGGCACAGCCCGCGAACGGGTGCCGGGGGACCGCTACCATGGCCGTGCGAGCGGCCGTTGCTGAATGGTATAAGCGGAGGTTTTAGGTGCCTCTGGGCTTTCGCCCATGTGGGTTCGAATCCCATCGGCCGCACCGTCGAAGAGCCGCCCTCGGGGCGGCTCTTCGCGTGCCACCCCTCAGCCCAGCAACTCCCGCACCACCGGCACCAGCGCCCGGAACGCCTTGCCGCGGTGGCTGATCGCGTTCTTCTGCGCCGGGGTCAGCTCCGCGCAGGTGACGTCGTACCCCTCCGGCTGGAGGATCGGGTCGTAGCCGAAGCCGTTCGTGCCGACGGGAGTGTGGCGCAGGATGCCCGGCATCCAGCCCTCCACGACGCGTTCCGTGCCGTCCGGGAGGGCCAGGGCCGCCGCGCAGGCGAAGGAGGCGCCGCGGTGTTCGTCCGCGATGTCGGAGAGCTGGGCCAGGAGCAGGTCCAGGTTGGCGCGGTCGTCGCCGTGGGTGCCGGACCAGCGGGCGGAGAAGATGCCGGGGGCGCCGTTGAGGACGTCCACGCAGAGGCCGGAGTCGTCGGCGACGGCGGGCAGGCCGGTGGCCCGCGCCAGGGCGTGGGCCTTGAGGAGGGCGTTCTCCGCGAAGGTGACGCCGGTCTCCTTGACGTCGGGCACCTCCGGGTACGCGTCCGCGCCGACGAGTTCGAGGTCGAGGCCGGCGTCGGCGAGGATCGCGTGGAGTTCGGTGATCTTGCCCGCGTTGCGGGTGGCGAGGATCAGACGGGTCATGCGGGTGATTATCCCGGGGCGGCCGCTCCTCGGGGCGACCGTCCCCGGGCGGTCGCCCCGAGGAGCGGCCGTCCCGGAGCCGTTCGCCCCGGAACCGTTCGCTCCGGAGCGGTCGTCCCGGAGCCGGTCACCCCGGGGTGCAGACCTTCGCGACCTCGCCCGCCGCGTTCGTGATCGGCGTGATGTCCGGGGTGGTGTCGCCGTTCTTCACGGCGGTGCGGACCGAGTCCACGCCCTTGGTGAGGTCGTCGACCGCCTTCGAGAGGTCGGCGTTGTCCGTCGTGTTCTTGAGGTTGCCGAGTTCGGTGGAGATCGAGTTCAGCGACTCCTCGATCTGCGTGACGTCGTTGGTGGCGTTGGAGGCGGCCTGCTGGAGTTTCTGCACGGACGTGGCGATGGCGTCGGCGGTCTTGACGCAGTCCATGGCCGTGTCGAGGGCTCCGCAGCCGCTCAGGACGGCGGTGAGCGTGACGGCCGTGGCGGCGGCGAGTGCGAGACGGCGCTTCAAGACGGGTCCTCCCCTGTACGCGTCGGTGGCGCGGGCGCACGGAACGTGTCCGTGCGCCCGTTGTCCGTCAGGACGCCGTGCGGCGCCCGGGGGTTGCGGTCAGAGGGTTCCTTCGAGGGCCTCGCGCTGGATGCGGGCGAGGTCGGCGCAGCCGCCGGAGGCCAGGTCGAGGAGGGCGTTCAGCTCCTCGCGGTCGAAGGGCTCGGCCTCGGCGGTGCCCTGGACCTCCACGAAGCGTCCGTCGCCGGTGCAGACGACGTTCATGTCGGTGTCGGCGCGCACGTCCTCCTCGTAGCAGAGGTCGAGGAGGGGGACGCCGTCGACGATGCCGACGGAGACGGCGGCGACGGTGCCGGTCAGGGGCTTGCGGCCGGCCTTGACGAGCTTCTTGGACTGGGCCCAGGCGACGGCGTCGGCGAGGGCGACGTAGGCGCCGGTGATGGCGGCGGTGCGGGTGCCGCCGTCGGCCTGGAGGACGTCGCAGTCGAGGACGACGGTGTTCTCGCCGAGCGCCTTGTAGTCGATGACGGCGCGCAGGGAGCGGCCGATGAGGCGGGAGATCTCGTGCGTGCGGCCGCCGATCTTGCCGCGGACGGATTCGCGGTCGCCGCGGGTGTTGGTGGCCCGGGGCAGCATGGAGTACTCCCCGGTGACCCAGCCCTCGCCGCTGCCCTTGCGCCAGCGCGGGACGCCCTCGGTGACGGAGGCGGTGCAGAAGACCTTGGTGTCGCCGAAGGAGATGAGGACGGAGCCCTCGGCGTGCTTGCTCCATCCGCGTTCGATGGTGACGGGGCGGAGCTGTTCGGGGGTACGGCCGTCGATGCGAGACATGCGACGAGCCTAGCGGGACATGGGGAAGGGCCCGTTCCCCTGCCGGAACGGGCCCTGCCGGTGCGCGTCAGCCGCTCACATCATGTCTTCGATGTCGGCGGCGATCGGGTCCGCGTCGGTGCCGATGACGACCTGGATGGCGGTGCCCATCTTCACGACGCCGTGGGCGCCGGCGGCCTTGAGCGCGGCCTCGTCGACCAGGGCCGGGTCACGGACCTCGGTGCGCAGGCGGGTGATGCAGCCCTCGACCTCTTCGATGTTCTCGATGCCGCCGAGCCCGGCGACGATCTTCTCAGCCTTGGTGGCCATGTGTTTCTCCCTGTCCGTTCCGTTCGCGGGGACGCGAATCTCGGCGCACTTGCGGTCCGCTCGGTCACGTTAACCCACGGTTGGCCCACCTTCGCGAGCGAGTGGCACCTTTCTGCCGAATGATGACGATCACCGGCAGCCTGTCCTCGGTGGGCTCCCGGAGCCTACCGCAACTGGTCTACACCAGTGTGCGCCACGACGCGGACCCGGGCCGTTCCGGGCAGGGAGGACGCCGATGAGTACCGACAGAGCCGCGGCCGCACCGAGGAGGTCCTGGGGAAGCGGCCTCTTCCAGGGCCTCCAGAAGATGGGGCGCAGCCTCCAGCTCCCCATCGCCGTGCTTCCGGCCGCCGGCATCATCAACCGGCTCGGGCAGCCGGACGTCTTCGGCGCGGACGGCCTGGGCTGGGACAACGTCGCCAAGGTGATGGCGGGCGCGGGCGGCGCCCTGCTCGACGGCAGCCTCGGCCTGCCGCTGCTCTTCTGCATCGGCGTCGCCATCGGCATGGCGAAGAAGTCCGACGGGTCGACCGCGCTCGCGGCGGTGGTCGGCTTCCTCGTCTACTACACGGTGCTGCGCCAGTTCCCGAAGGGCTGCCCCGAGGGCACGAGGGACATCGGGGGCGGGTGCCTCGGCGCGGACGACGCCTTCGCGGGCTACACGTACCAGAACCCCGGGGTGTTCGGCGGCATCCTGATGGGCCTGTTCGCCGCCTATCTGTGGCAGCGGTTCCACCGCACCAAGCTGGTGGACTGGCTGGGCTTCTTCAACGGGCGCCGGCTCGTGCCGATCATCATGGCGTTCGTCGGGATCCTCTTCGCCGCGCTCTGCCTGTGGATCTGGCCGCCGATCGGTGACGCCCTGGAGAGCTTCAGCGACTGGCTGGTCGGGCTCGGGGCCTGGGGTTCGGGCATCTTCGGCGTCGCGAACCGCGCCCTGCTGGTGATCGGCCTGCACCAGTTCCTGAACGTGCCCGTCTGGTTCCAGTTCGGTTCGTACACCAAGCCGGACGGCACGGTGGTCCACGGTGACATCAGCATGTTCCTGGCGGGCGACCCGGACGCCGGGCAGTTCACCACGGGCTTCTTCCCGATCATGATGTTCGCGCTGCCGGCCGCCGCGCTGGCGATCACCCACTGCGCCCGGCCGCACCGGCGCAAGGAGGTCGGCGGTCTGATGCTGTCGGTGGCGCTGACCTCGTTCGTCACCGGCATCACGGAGCCGCTGGAGTACTCGTTCCTCTTCATCGCCCCGGTCCTGTACGCGATCCACGCGGTGCTCACCGGCGTCTCCATGGCGGTGACCTGGGCGTTCGGGGTGAAGGACGGCTTCAGCTTCTCGGCCGGCCTGATCGACTACGTGATCAACTGGAACCTGGCGACGAAACCGTGGCTGATCATCCCGATCGGCCTGGCCTTCGCGGTCGTGTACTACGCGATCTTCCGCTTCGCGATCACGAAGTTCAACCTGCAGACCCCCGGCCGCGAGCCGGAGGAGGTGGAGGCGGAGATGGAGCGGGACAACGTGAAGTAGACCCGTCGCGGCTCCGCCGCGCCTCCCGCGGCGAGCCCCGATCCAGGCCCCCGGACCCCACGGTCCGGGGGCCTTTCCGTGCCCGTCACGGAGCGTGTCCGGGCGGGTGAGAATTCACAGGTTCCTTATCTAAGTCGCGCGTGCTAAAACTGGTCTACACCACTCATTGGTGTAGACCACGCGGTCCAGACCACCGCGTTCCACGAGACGCCGCCGGCACCCCTTTTCACTGTCCTCCGGCGACGCCTTGCCTTACTGGAGGAAGTTGATGAGTACGGCCACCGCCCCGGCCGCCGCTCCCGCCAAGAAGCGCGGGTCCGGCCTGTTCCAGGGCCTGCAGAAGGTCGGTCGCAGCCTGCAGCTGCCGATCGCCGTACTGCCGGCCGCGGGTCTGATGGTCCGCCTGGGCCAGCCCGACGTCTTCGGCGCCGACGGCCTCGGCTGGGACAAGGTCGCCTCCGTCTTCGCCAATGCGGGCGGGGCGATCACGGGCAACCTGCCGATCCTGTTCTGCATCGGCGTCGCCATCGGCTTCGCCAAGAAGGCGGACGGCTCCACCGCCCTCGCCGCCCTCGTCGGCTTCCTGGTCTACAGCAAGGTGCTGGAGGCGTTCCCGGTCACCGAGGCGAAGGTCCAGGACGGCGCGGACATAGCCGCGACCTACAACAACCCCGGCGTCCTCGGCGGCATCATCATGGGCCTGCTCGCCGCGGTCCTGTGGCAGCGCTACCACCGCAAGAAGCTGGTCGACTGGCTCGGCTTCTTCAACGGCCGCCGTCTCGTCCCGATCATCATGGCCTTCGTCGGCGTGGCCGTGGGCGTCTTCTTCGGCCTGGTCTGGGAGCCGATCGGCGAGGGCATCTCCAGCTTCGGCGAGTGGATGACCGGCCTCGGCGCCACCGGCGCGGGCCTGTTCGGTCTGATCAACCGCGGTCTCATCCCGATCGGCATGCACCAGTTCGTCAACACCGTCGCCTGGTTCCAGCTCGGTGACTTCACCAACGCGGCCGGCGAGGTCGTCCACGGTGACTACGGCCGCTTCCTCGCCGGCGACCCGACCGCCGGAATGTTCATGTCGGGCTTCTTCCCGATCATGATGTTCGGCCTGCCGGCCGCCGCCCTCGCCATGGCCCACACCGCCCACCCGACGCGCCGCAAGGCCGTCCTGGGCATGATGACCTCGCTGGCGCTGACCTCGTTCGTCACCGGTGTGACCGAGCCGATCGAGTTCTCGTTCATGTTCATCGCGCCGCTGCTGTACGTGCTCCACGCCGTGCTGACCGCCGCCTCCCTGGCCATCACCTGGCTGCTCGGCGTCCACGCGGGCTTCAACTTCTCCGGCGGTCTCATCGACTACGCCCTCTACTGGAAGCTCGACACCAAGCCCTGGCTGATCATCCCGATCGGCCTCGTCTTCGCGGCGATCTACTACGTGGTCTTCCGCTTCGTGATCGTCAAGTTCAACCTCCCCACCCCGGGCCGCGAGCCCGAGGAGGAGGTCGAGGACCTCACCAAGGCGTGAGCCCCGCCACGACGCCGAAGGGCCCCGGAACCGTCACGGTTCCGGGGCCCTTCCCCGTACGCGGGACCCGCTCGTCCTCAGACCTCGTACACCGCGCCCGGTCTCGCCAGCTCCGCCGGTCCCGCGTACACCGCGCGCGCGTCCGCCAGGTTCCGCCCGGCGTCCGTCCACGGCGGGATGTGCGTGAGGACCAGGCGGCCCACCCCGGCCCGGGCCGCCTGGACGCCGGCCTCGCGGCCGTTGAGGTGGAGGTCCGGGACGTCCTCCTTGCCGTGGGTGAAGGACGCCTCGCAGAGGAAGAGGTCGGCGCCCTCGGCCAGCTCGTGCAGCGCCTCGCAGGCCCCGGTGTCCCCGGAGTACGCGAGCGAACGGCCGCCGTGCCCGACCCGGATGCCGTACGCCTCGACCGGGTGGCACACCTTCTCCGTGCGGACGGAGAACGGGCCCAGCTCGAAGGTGCCCGGCTTCAGCGTGCGGAAGTCGAAGACCTCGCTCATCGAGGTGGGCGAGGGCGTGTCCGCGTACGCCGCGGTCAGCCGCTGCTCGGCGCCCTCCGGCGCGTAGACGGGGATCGCGTCGCAGCGCCCGCCCTCGTGCCGGTAGTAGCGGGCGACGAAGTACCCGCACATGTCGATGCAGTGGTCGGCGTGCAGGTGGCTGAGGAAGATCGCGTCGAGGTCGTACAGACCGATGTGGCGCTGCAGCTCGCCCAGGGCGCCGTTGCCCATGTCGAGGAGCAGCCGGAAGCCGTCGGCCTCGACGAGGTAGCTCGAACAGGCCGATTCCGCGGACGGGAACGACCCGGAGCAGCCGACGACGGTGAGCTTCATGGAGCGTGAACCTCCGTGGACGGGTGCGGGAAGCGCGCTGGGGGAGGGGAGGCTGTGCGGTCTGTCGAGCGTAAGGCGCGTCCGGGCGCGTCGCTCCTCCGTGGTGGCCCGTTGTGGGCGAACTCACGGGCTCTGTCACCGGTTCGGATGGATGGCGGGGCGTCACGGCGGGGGGAACCGCGCACCGGTAACGTCGTGCGGTATGGACACGTCGTGGTGGCCCGCGCTGGCCGCGGTGGTGGTGCTCGCCCTGGTGGTGGCGGTCGTCGACGGGCGGAAGCGTTCCCCGCGCCGGCCCCCTTCCCGGCCCTCCTCCCGCCGCCCTCCGGGGCGGACCCGGCCGCCCGGACGGCCGGCGGAGCCCGGACCCCGGCGGGGGCGGGGGCCGGAACCGGCCGAGATCTGGTGGGCCGACGTGCCCTTCGAGGACGGGCCCGGGTCGAAGGACCGGCCCTGTCTGGTGCTCTCGGTACGGGGGGACCGCGCGCTCGTCGCCAAGATCACCAGCAAGCACCACGAGGAGCGGCCGGGGGTGATCGCGCTGCCGCCGGGGGCGGTGGGCGACGCGCGGGGGCGGCGCAGCTTCCTGGAGACGGACGAGCTGCGGGAGGTGCCGGTGGCGGACTTCCGCCGGAGGGTCGGAAAGGCGGACCCGGCCCTGTGGGACCGGGTCCGCCATCTGGCGCGCTGAGGCCGCCCGCCGGGGCCGGGGCTCACGCCCAGAGCTGGCCCTGGACCGCCTTGACGGCCTCTTCGGTCGTCGCGGCCGTGTAGAGGCCGGTGGACAGGTACTTCCAGCCGCCGTCGGCGACGACGAAGACGATGTCGGCGCTCTCCCCCGCCGTGACGGCCTTGTTGCCGACGCCGATGGCCGCGTGCAGGGCCGCGCCGGTGGAGACGCCCGCGAAGATGCCCTCCTCCTGGAGGAGTTCGCGGGTGCGGGTGACCGCGTCGGCGGAGCCGACGGAGAAGCGGGTGGTGAGGACGGAGGCGTCGTACAGCTCCGGAACGAAGCCCTCGTCGAGGTTGCGCAGGCCGTAGACGAGGTCGTCGTAGCGCGGTTCGGCGGCCACGATCTTCACGTCCGGCTTGTGCTCGCGCAGGTAGCGGCCGACGCCCATCAGGGTCCCGGTGGTGCCGAGCCCGGCCACGAAGTGGGTGATCGAGGGCAGGTCGGCGAGGATCTCGGGGCCCGTGCCGGCGTAGTGGGCCCCGGCGTTGTCGGGATTGCCGTACTGGTACAGCATCACCCAGGACGGGTTCTCGGCGGCCAGCTCCTTGGCGACGCGGACCGCCGTGTTGGAGCCGCCCGCCGCCGGGGAGGAAACGATCTCCGCGCCCCACATGGCGAGCAGCTGCCGCCGCTCCTCGCTGGTGTTCTCGGGCATGACGCAGACGATGCGGTAGCCCTTGAGCCTGGCGGCCATGGCGAGGGAGATGCCGGTGTTGCCGCTGGTCGGCTCCAGGATGGTGCAGCCGGGGGTGAGCCGGCCGTCCTTCTCCGCCCGCTCGATCATGTGGAGCGCGGGGCGGTCCTTGACCGATCCGGTGGGGTTGCGGTCCTCCAGCTTCGCCCAGACGCGGACGGAGTCCGAGGGCGAGAGCCGGGGGAGGCGGACCAGCGGCGTGTTGCCGACCGCCGCGAGCGGGGAGTCGTAGCGCATGTGGATCAGACCGCGCCGCCGGCGACGGCCGGCAGGATCGTGACGTTGTCGCCGTCGGAGAGCTTGGTGTCGATGCCGTCGAGGAAGCGCACGTCCTCGTCGTTCAGGTAGACGTTGACGAAGCGGCGGAGCTTGCCGCCGTCCACGATGCGGGCCTCGATCCCGGTGTGGCGGGTCTCCAGGTCGGCGAAGAGCTCGGCGAGGGTGCCGCCGGAGCCCTCGACGGCCTTGGCGCCGTCGGTGTAGGTGCGGAGGATGGTCGGGATGCGGACCTCGATGGCCATGGCGTGGGCTCCTGTCGGAAGGGGCGTGAGGGGCGCGCTGCTGGCCCCCGCGCGGAGGGGTGGTGCGGTGAGGGGCGCTCGGCCGGTCGTTCAGAGCGCGGCGCGGACCGGGCGGACCGCGGCCCGGCCGGGACAGATCGCGCTGGCGAGGCGGCCCAGGTCGACGTGCAGGCGCGCCACGAGCAGGAGGGTGCCCGGAGTCTCTTCGCTCACGTCGTGGGAAACCATGGGCTCATCGTATCGATTCCCGGTCCGGGTTCCGGAATGTGATCTCACATGATGGAAGGTTCCTGACCGCCTGCCGGACCGTGCAGGTAGACGACGGTCGGGCTGCCGGTCCTGGGGTGCGGGATCACATCCGCCCCGACCCCGTAGACGGCGTCCAGGAGGGCGGGGGTGAGGACCTCGGCGGGGGTGCCGCCGGTGACGACCCGGCCCCGTTCCAGGACGTAGATCCGGTCGCAGTACGCCCCCGCCAGGTTGAGGTCGTGGAGGGCGAGCAGGTTGGTGGTGCCCAGGGCGCGGACCAGGGCGAGGACGTCGAGCTGGTGACGGATGTCCAGGTGGTTGGTCGGCTCGTCCAGGACGAGCAGGGCCGGGTCCTGGACGAGGGCGCGGGCGACCAGGGCGCGCTGGCGCTCGCCGCCGGAGAGGGTGGGGTACGCGCGGTCGGCGAGGTCCGTGAGGCCGACCCGGGCGAGGGCGGTGGCGGTGCGTTCGTGGTCGGGGGCGGTGTCGCCCTCCCAGAAGCGCTTGTGCGGGGAGCGGCCCAGGGCGACCAGTTCGCGGACGGTCAGCTCGAACTCGGCGGCGCTGTCCTGGGGGACGGTGGCGACGCGGCGGGCGCGGGCCCGGGGGCCGAGGGCGCGCAGGTCGTCGCCGTCGAGGAGGGCGCGTCCGGCGGTGGGGGCGAGGGTGCCGTAGACGCAGCGCAGGAGGGTGGTCTTGCCGCTGCCGTTGGGGCCGATGAGGCCGACGGTCTCGCCGGGGCGGACGGTGAGGTCGACGGAGCGGAGGCGTTCCCCGTACGACAGGCCCTCCAGGCGCAGGCCGGTCACAGGAGCGCTCCTTCCGGGCGGCGGCGCATCAGCCAGAGGAAGAACGGGCCGCCGGTGAGGGCGGTGAGGACGCCGACGGGGAGGTCCTGGGGCGCGGTGACGGTCCGGGCGCCGAGGTCGGCGAGGACCAGGGCGAGCGCGCCGCCGAGCGCGGCGACGGGCAGGAGGCGGCGGTGCGGGGCGCCGACGGCGAGCCGGGCGGCGTGCGGGGCCATGAGGCCGATGAAGCCGACGGCTCCGCTGGCGGCGACCATGACGGCGGTGAGGAGGGAGACGAGGACGAAGACGGCGGCGCGGAAGCGGGCCGTGTCGAGGCCGAGGACGGTGGCGTCCTCCTCGCCGACGAGGAGCAGGTCGAGCGGGCGGGCCAGGGCGAGCAGGGCGCCGGTGCCGAGGACCAGGACGGCGGCGGGCAGGACGAGGGTGTCCCAGCGGGCGCTGCCGAGGCCGCCGAGGGACCAGTACAGCGCCTCGCGGAAGTGCTCGGGGCGGCCGGCGGCGGCCAGGATCAGGGTGGTGAGGGCGGAGAGGACGTAGGAGACGGCGACCCCGGCGAGGACGAGCCGGGGGCCGGTCATGGTGCCGCCGCGCCGGGCGAGTCCGTAGACGAGGACGAGGGCGGCCAGGGCGCCGGCGAAGGCTCCGGCGGGCAGGGCGAGGGTGGTGGTGACCCCTCCCCCGACGCCGACGACGAGGACGAGGACGGCTCCGGCGGAGGCGCCGGAGGAGATGCCGAGGAGGAAGGGGTCGGCGAGCCGGTTGCGGACGAGGGCCTGGAGGACGGCTCCGGCGACGGCGAGCCCGGCGCCGACGACGAGGCCGAGCAGGACCCGGGGCAGCCGTACGTCGAGGACGATCGTCCGGTACGGGGAGGGGCCCGCCCGTCCGGTCAGGGCGTCGAGGACCTGTCCGGGCGGGACGGCGACGGAGCCGAGGGCCAGGGAGGCGAGGCAGGCGGCGGCCAGGGCGAGCAGGAGGCCGGTGACGACGGCCGGGAGGCGCATCCGTCCGGGGGCCGGGGCGCCGGGGCGCGGGGCCCGCGCCGGGGCGGCCGGTTCCTCCGCCGTGTCCACGGCGCGGGTCCCGGCGCTCATCGGGCGGCGGCCGGGTGGAGCTGGGCGGCCAGCTTGCCGACGGCGGCGGGGACGCGGACGCCGAGGACCGTGTCGGAGAGGGGCAGGACGGCGAACCGGCGGTTCCTGATCGCGGGGACGTCCCGGAGGGCGGGGTCGTCGAGGAGCCGCTTCTTCTTCTGCTCGACGGTGGTGGAGCCGTAGTCGTAGAGGACGACGACTTCGGGCCGGCGGGCGACGACCTGTTCCCAGGTGGCGTCGCCGAACGCCTTGTCGAGGTCGGCGAAGACGTTGCGGCCGCCGGCGCGGGTGATCATCTCGTTGCCGATGCCCTTGCCGCCGGCGGTGAACGCGGTCTTGTCGCCGCTGTCGTAGACGAAGACGGAGACGGGCTCGACGCCCTCGATCCGCTTCCCGGCGGCGGCGAGGGCGGCGCGGGCCCCGCCGATCCACTTCTCGGCGCGGTCGGGCACCCCGAAGGTCCTGCCGACCTCGCGGACCTCGCGGTAGAGGTCGTCCACGGAGGGCGAACCGGTGGGGCAGTACTCGGTGTTGAGGCGGGTGGCGATGCCGGAGCGCTCCAGGTCGTCGCGGCCGCGCCCGTCCTTGGCGTCGAAGGCGGAGCCGTAGCCGCCGTAGACGAAGTCCGGGGCGGCGGCGAGCAGGGCCTCCTTGGAGGGGTATTCCTTCGCGAGGACGGGGACGGAGTCGTACGCCTTCCGGTAGGCGGGCAGGACCGCGTCGTCCAGGTAGGCGGTGCCGACGAGGGACTTCTCCAGGCCGAGGGCGAGCATGATCTCGGTGACGTGCTGGTTCATGGTGACCACGCGCTTCGGCGGGGCCCGGAAGGTGTGCTCCACACCGCAGTTGGTGACGGTGTACGGGAATCCCGGCGCGGCCTTCGCGGGCGGGTCGGCGGGTCCGGGGGCGGCCGAGCAGGCGGCGAGGAGCGGGAGCAGGACGGCGGCGAGTGCGAGCGGGCGGCGCCAGGACATGACGGAACGTTCCTCCTCCGGGGATTTCCACGTCCCCGTTCGGTGGTGCGGGCGGCAGGTCAGTTCCTGGCTTCCGCCTCCGGGAAGGCGGTCACAGTGGCGGGACCGTGCCGGATTCGCACCGGCTTCCTGGGTCCTGCCGCCCGTTGGGTTTCCGTCAGTGTCTCATCGGCTGCGTCACGCGTGGCTCTCGACGACCTTCACGTCCTCCTCGGTCACCACGCCGTCCACGATGGTGAAGGAGCGGAACTGGAAGGGGCCGGCGCCGTCGGTGTCGGCGGTGGAGACGAGGACGTAGTGGGCGTGCGGCTCGTTGGCGTACGTGATGTCCGTGCGGGACGGGTACGCCTCGGTGGCGGTGTGCGAGTGGTAGATGACCACGGGCTCCTCGTCCCGGTCGTCCATCTCGCGGTAGAGCCGGAGCAGGTCGGCGGAGTCGAACTCGTAGAAGGTGGGCGAGCGGGCCGCGTTCAGCATGGGGACGAACCGCTCGGGGCGGCCGCTGCCGGCCGGGCCCGCGACCACGCCGCACGCCTCGTCCGGGTGGTCCGCGCGGGCGTGGTCCACGATCTGGTCGTACAGGGTCCGGGTGATGGTCAGCATGGCGACAGGATAGACAGAAGGACCGTCCCGTACCGAGGGGTGGTACGGGACGGTCCGCAGGGTGGGACGGGGTCGGTCAGGACCGCTTGGCGAAGGCGGCGCCCTCGGGGTCGCGGGACTTCAGGACCAGGTAGGAGACGCCCAGGACCAGGGCCCAGACCGGCGCGCAGTAGAGGGAGACGCGGGCGCCCTCGTCGATGCCCATCATCACGACGACCATGCCGATGAAGAGGAGCGCGAACCAGCTGGTGTACGGGGCGCCCGGCGCCCTGAAGGAGGACTGCGGGAGCTCGCCGCGGTCCGCCTTGCGGCGGTAGCGGATCTGGCAGACCAGGATCATGATCCAGGCCCACATGCCGGAGATGGTGGCGAAGGAGACGACGTACTCGAACGCCTTGCCGGGGGCGACGTAGTTGATCCAGACGCCGACCAGCATGAGCGCGGCGGAGAAGGTGGTGCCGAGCAACGGGATGCCGCTCTTCGTGAGCCGGGTGAAGACCTTGGGGCCCTGGCCGTTGAGCGCGAGGTCGCGCAGCATGCGGCCGGTGGAGTACATGCCCGAGTTGCAGGAGGAGAGGGCCGCGGTGAGGACCACGAAGTTGACGACGGCGGCGCCGACGCCGAGGCCCATCTTCTCGAAGGCGGCGACGAACGGGGAGACGCCCGGCTGGAACTCGGTCCACGGGACGACCGACAGGATCATGATCAGGGCGCCGACGTAGAAGACGGCGATGCGCCACGGCACGGTGTTGATGGCCTTGGGCAGGACGGTCTTCGGGTCCTTGGACTCGCCGGCGGTGACGCCGACCAGCTCGACGGCGAGGAAGGCGAACATCACGATCTGGAGCGTCATCAGGGTGCTGCCGACGCCGTTCGGGAAGAAGCCGCCCTGGTTCCACAGGTGGGCGACCGTGGCGGTGTCCCCGGCGTCGGAGAAGCCGACGGTGAGGATGCCGGCGCAGATCAGGATCATGCCGATGATGGCGGTGACCTTGACCATGGAGAACCAGAACTCCAGCTCGCCGAAGAGCTTCACGGAGATCAGGTTGGCGCCGTAGAGGACCACGGTGAAGACGAGGGCGGAGATCCACTGCGGGATGTCCCACCAGTACGTCATGTAGGTGGCGGCGGCGGTGACCTCGGTGATCCCGGTGACGACCCAGAAGAGCCAGTACGTCCAGCCGGTCACGAAGCCCGCGAAGGGGCCGACGAACTCCCGGGCGTACTCCGAGAAGGAGCCGGACACCGGGCGGTACATGAGGAGCTCGCCCAGGGCCCGCATGATGAAGAAGATCACCAGGCCCGCGATGGCGTACGCGAGGATGAGGCTGGGGCCGGCCTTGTGGATGGCCTTGCCCGCGCCGAGGAAGAGGCCGGTGCCGATGGCGCCGCCGATCGCGATCATCTGGATCTGCCGGGCGCCGAGGCCGCGCTGGTAGCCCTCGCCGCCGCCCACGGCCCCGTCGGTGCCGTCGTGCTGCTTGTCGACCTGCACAGAGGTCATGGTGGTGCGCCTTTCTCCATGCTGATCCGCGCGACCACGAGTGCGTCGGTCACGGATCAGATCCTGATCCCCCCGGATGTGGATGGAGTGCCGCCGGCGGTCAGCCGGCCGAAGCGCCCTCGGGAACAGGGGTGGCGTCCCCGAGCGGTCGTGAAGGTGTATCACGCACCCGGAGGCGGCCTCCGGGTGCGTGGGTGGCGCGCACCACAGGGAAAGGGGAATCCGGCGCACCCAAGAGGACAAAGCGGACACTCCGATAACGTATTCGTTATCCGGATTTGAGCGTCCGCTGAGCGAACGGCCCCCGATGTCACCCTTCCGGCCCCCTCAGGAGGGCATCAGGGTCTCCACCAGGGACTCCTGGAGCATCCCCAGCCAGAGGTACGCCATCACCATCGGCTTGCGCGGGTCGGAGTCCGGCAGCCGGTACAGCCGCTCGCTCTCCTCGTCGTCCGCGATCTCCAGGCGGGCCGCGATGGTCAGCCGGAGGTCGTTCAGCGTGCCGAGCCAGGCCCGGGACTCGTCCGGGGCGAGCTTCAGGACCCCGCCGCCCTCCTCCGCCCCGGCCGGGAGGGAGTCCAGGGCGCGCACCGCCACGAGGGCGTCCTCGCGCTTGCGGGCCCGCAGGTCGTTCTCGGTGTAGCGGCGGAAGTCGGAGGCGGCCTCCCGCAGCTCCTCGGTGTCGTCCCCGTACGCGTCGGGGAAGAGGCGCCGCAGGGCGGGGTCGGAGGGCGGCTCGCCGGGCCCCTCGGAGAAGAGCGCGGCCAGCGGGTCCGCGTCGGCCGCCGGCTCGTCGCCGGGGCCGATCAGCTCCAGGAGCTGGACGGCGAGGGAGCGGAGGATGGAGACCTCGACGTCGTCGAGGGCCACGGCCGCGCCGCCGCCGGGCAGCGCCTCGAAGCGGCCGGCCATCAGCCGCGGTCCTGGGTGAGGGTCGCCCAGAGCCCGTAGCCGTGCATCGCCTGCACGTCCCGTTCCATCTCCTCGCGGGTGCCGCTGGAGACCACCGCGCGGCCCTTGTTGTGCACGTCGAGCATCAGCTTGTGCGCCTTGTCCTTGGAGTATCCGAAGTACGACTGGAAGACGTAGGACACATAGCTCATCAGGTTGACCGGATCGTTGTGCACGAGGGTCACCCAGGGCACGTCCGGTTCGACGACCGCCGTGACCCCTTCGGCCGGCTCCGTGCGTTCGATCTCAATAGGCGCGACGCTCACTCACCCCATGCTGCCACTCCCGGGCCCCCCTCGCACAAACGGGCCACGACCCCCGGAACAGAAATCGTCACTCTGACGATTTCTGGGTTAGCATCGCCGGCATGAACGCTGCGGACCTTGGGCTGCCGGTGGACGTTCCCTCCACCGCGCTCTTCACCGATCAGTACGAGCTGACCATGCTCCAGGCGGCCCTGCGGGGCGGCACCGCCGACCGGCACTCCGTCTTCGAGGTCTTCACCCGGCGACTGCCCGAGGGGCGGCGCTACGGAGTCCTCGCGGGCGTCGGACGGGTCCTGGACGCCGTCGAGAACTTCCGCTTCGACCCGGCCGTCCTGGAGTTCCTGCGCGAGCGCGCCGTCGTGGACGAGCCGACCCTGGAGTGGCTGGCCCGCTACCGCTTCTCCGGCGACATCTGGGGCTACCCCGAGGGCGAGACGTACTTCCCCGGCTCCCCCGTCCTGCGCGTCGAGGGCTCCTTCGCGGAGTGCGTGCTCCTGGAGACCGTGATCCTCTCGATCCTCAACCACGACTCGGCCATCGCGGCCGCCGCCTCCCGCATGTCGGCCGCGGCCGGCGGACGGGGCCTGATCGAGATGGGCGCCCGGCGCACCCACGAACTGGCGGCCGTCGCCGCCTCCCGCGCCGCGTACGTCGGTGGCTTCGACTCCACCTCGGACCTGGCCGCGGGCTTCCGCTACGGCATCCCGACCGTCGGCACCTCCGCCCACGCCTTCACCCTGCTCCACGACAGCGAGCGGGACGCCTTCCGGGCGCAGGTCGAGACCCTGGGACGCGGCACGACCCTGCTCGTGGACACCTACGACGTGACCGAGGCCGTGCGGATCGCCGTCGAGGTGGCCGGGCCCGAGCTGGGCGCGGTCCGGATCGACTCCGGCGACCTGCTGCTCGTCGCCCACCGGGTGCGGGCGCAGCTGGACGAGCTGGGCGCCCGGGACACCCGGATCGTCGTCACCTCGGACCTCGACGAGTACGCCATCGCCTCGCTCGCGGCGGCCCCGGTCGACGCGTACGGGGTGGGCACGCAGCTGGTCACCGGCAGCGGCCACCCGACCTGCTCCATGGTCTACAAGCTGGTCGCGCGGGCCGCGTCGGCCGACCCGAAGGCGCCCCTCGTGCCGGTGGCCAAGAAGTCCCTGGGCGGCAAGGCGTCGGTCGGCGGGCGCAAGTGGGCGGCCCGCAGGCCCGACGCGGCGGGGATCGCCGAGGCCGAGGTCGTGGGCACCGGACCCGTCCCTCCGGCGCTGGCCGGCCACCAGCTCCTGGTCGAGCTGGTCAGGGGCGGCGAGGTGGTGGGCCGCGAGCCGCTGGAGGCCGCCAGGGCCCGGCACATCGCGTCCCGTGCCGGACTGCCGATGTCGGCGATGCAGCTCTCGCGGGGCGAGGCCGTCCTGCCGACCGAGTACGTGTGAGAACCGCGTACGTGTGAGAACCGCGTACGTGTGAGAACCGCGTAGGGGGGAGACACGTGTACGGGGGAGGCACGCGTCCGCGCGGGGACGCGCGCGTGCGCCGCGCGCGAGGCCCCGCGCGCGGCGGCCCGGACGGCGCCCGCCCCCTCCCGGCGTCCCGGTGACCGCCGGGCCGACGCCGGGCCGTCCGGCCGCCGGGGCCGTCCCCCTCCCCCCAGGGGTGGGGAAGTCTCTAGGCTCGAACCCGTCCCCCCTTCCCACCCCCTCCGACGCGCTAAGGACACCCCCCATGCACCGGGCTTTGATCGTTGTGGACGTGCAGAACGACTTCTGCGAGGGCGGCAGCCTCGCGGTGACGGGCGGCGCGGACGTCGCCGCCGCCGTCACCGACCTGATCGGCCAGACGGCGGGCACCTCCTACCGGCACGTCGTGGCCACCCGTGACCACCACGTGGACCCGGGCGCGCACTTCGCCGCGCCCGGCGAGGAGCCGGACTACGTCAGCTCGTGGCCGGTGCACTGCGTGGCGGGGACGGAGGGCGTCGGCTTCCACCCGAACTTCGCGCCCGCCGTCGCCAGCGGGGCGATCGACGCCGTCTTCGACAAGGGCGCGTACGACGCCGCGTACAGCGGCTTCGAGGGGCGGGACGAGAACGGCCTGACGCTCGCGGAGTGGCTGCGCGCGCGGGACGTCACCGAGGTGGACGTGGTGGGGATCGCCACCGACCACTGCGTCCGGGCGACCGCCCTGGACGCGGCCCGGGAGGGCTTCCGGACCCATGTGCTGCTCGGCCTGACGGCGGGCGTGGCGCGGGAGACGACCGAGCGGGCCGTGGAGGAGCTGCGGGCGGCGGGCGTGGAGCTGACCGGCACGCCGGTGGTCTGAGGCCCCGCCGCGAGGACCCGCCGGAGCCGTCTCCGCGCGGTCCCGGCGCCGGGCGCTACGCCGCCGGCGCCTTCGGCAGCGACCGCACCGGGTGCCAGAGCTCCTGGTCGCCGCCCGGCGCGGACCTCCACAGCAGGCCGTCCGGATGGTGCAGGACGGCGGTGACCTCGTCCGGCGTGGGCGGTTCGCTGTTCCCCCGGAGGTAGACCGCGCGCAGCCCCAGGTTCCGCAGCCGGGTCAGGGCGCGGGCGCGGTTCGCGGCGTGGACCAGGAAGCGGACCTTGCCGCCGTCGCCGGCCGGGCTGGGCAGCCCTATGGCGACGACCACGCTGCCCCCCGGCAGCTTGCAGAACCCTCCGTCGGGCATGCGGAACCACTCCCCCGTGGGTCGGTGTCAAGAGGAAACGCGTCAGACGCACCTAAACACGATCGGCCGCCGCCCGCTAGAGGGCGACGGCCGATCATGCTTTGACCTGCGGTTTTACGGGTTACTTCGTGGACGGACCCACGCGGACCGTGATCGTCTCGCCGTTCTTCGGCTCCTTGACGACCTCGATCTTGGTGTTGGTGTCAGTTACCTGGACACCGGCGCGAGCGGTCTCCTGGAACCAGTAGGTGCCCTTGCGGTCGTCGAAGACCGGGTTGCCCGGCAGGGACGGCACGAAGGTCGCGACGTCCGCCTTGTGGAGCTGGAGGGCGTCGGTCCGGTAGGTGCCGAAGGTGGAGTCGTACGCCTGGACGCGGTTGCGCATCAGGGTGCCGTCCTTCCACTTCAGCGGGGCCGGGTGGGCGTCGACCGGGAGGATCAGGCCCTGGCCCGGGTGGACCGCGGTGTTGTTGTCCTTCTGGGACAGGTCCCACTTCCAGACGAGCAGGCCGTTCTGGTACGGGTAGTGCTCGACCCAGGTCGACTTGTCACCGGTGAACCCGAAGTTGTACGGGCCGACCTTCAGGGTCTCGTCGTACGAGGTGTACTGCCGGTTCTCGGCGATGTAGTACTGCTCGTACGCCTTGGTGAAGCCCTTGCCGACGCGGGAGAAGCCCTTGGCGGCCCAGCCGTTGTCACCGTTCTCGACGTTGTCGGAGAGGACGGCGGCACCGTCGGCGGTCACGGTGACGGCGTCGGCCGTGAAGCCCTTGCCGCCCGCGCCGCCGTCCGTCTGGTAGCGGAAGCGGAGGTCGACCTTCTTGCCCGCGTAGGCGGACAGGTCGTAGGCCAGCTTCTTGTGGGTCTCCGAGACGCCGGTCAGCGCCGGGGCGCCGGCCGCGTCGCGCGGGAGCGCCTTGCCGTCGGCGGTGCCGTCCAGGGCGGTCCAGTTGGCGCCGCCGTCGGTCGAGACCTCGGCGTACAGGTAGTCGTAGTCGAGCTCGATGTCGTACCAGCCCTGGAGCTCCAGGGAGGCGGACGACTTGCCGGTGAGGTCGACGGAACGGGTCAGGGTGTTCTTGAGGTCGTCACCCATCCCGCTCCACCACTGCGTGTTGCCCTCGGCGGGCGCGACGATGTCGGTGGTGACCTGCTTCTTCGGCAGCTCGACGATGAGCGCCTGCGGGTTCTTGGTGTTGTACTCGGCGACGCCCAGCTTGTGGGTGGAGTTCCACTTGCGGGCCTCGTCGGCGACCTTGGTGTAGTTCAGCCAGCCGAGCTGGAGCTTGTCCCAGGCGTTCATGTCGCCGGGCAGGTCGCCGATGGCGTCCTTGCCGCGGCCGAGCCAGGAGCCGGAGGACATGAGCGACCAGAAGCCGGTCGAGTTCTCGGCGCCCTTGAGGCCGGAGGTGTCGTACAGGTCCGGCAGACCGAGGTCGTGGCCGTACTCGTGCGCGAAGACGCCGAGGCCGCCGTTCTCCGGCTGCATCGTGTAGTCGCCGACCCAGATGCCGGTGTTGCCGATCTGCGTGCCGCCGGCCTTGTTGTTCTCCGGGCCGGTCTTGCCCGCGCTGGTGCCGTACGCGTACCAGCGGTGGGCCCACAGGGCGTCGCCGCCCTGGGCGCCGCCGCCCGCCGACTCGTCCTCGCCCGCGTGGACGATCTGGAAGTGGTCGATGTAGCCGTCGGCCTCGTTGAAGTTGCCGTCGCCGTCGAAGTCGTAGCGGTCCCACTGGTCGTACTGCGCCAGGTCGGCCTTGATCTGGGCGTCGGTGCGGCCCTTGGCCTTCTGGTCCGCGGTCCACGCCGTGACACCGTCGCGGACGGCGTCCCAGACGTTGGAGCAGTTGCTGTTGCCGCAGTAGTTCGAGCCGTAGCGGGCCTCGTTGTACTCGACCTTGACCCAGTCGGAGACCGCGCCGTCGACCGAGTAACGGCCGGAGGAGGTGCGCTCGTAGTAGGTCTTCAGCGACTGCTTGGGCTGGCCCTTGGCGTCCTTGCCGGTCCCGAAGTACAGGTCCTGGAAGTGCGCCTGGTTGTAGTCCGCCTGCCAGGCCGTGGAGTTGTCGTTCTTCCGGTCGGGCTGGGCTATGCGGTTGTGCAGCGGGCCGGGCGTGCCGCCGTACTTCGGCTTCGGCTCGGCCGTGTCGTCGTCGGCGCGGTCGACGAGGGTGGTGTTGTCCACCTTGTCGCCGAACTCGACGAGGATCGTGAAGATCTTGTCGGTCTTCTCGCGGCCCAGCTCGACGTACTTCTTGGCGCCGAGCTTGACGACCTGGGAGCCACCGCGGCGCTCGACCTTGGCCTCGCCGCTCAGGACCTGCTCCAGGGCGGCCTTGCGCTGCTGCTCCTGCTGCTTGCTGTAGGGACCTTCGAGGTCGTGGTCGACCGCCGTCTTGTCGGCGTCCTGACCGTGGCCGGGGGCCGGGTCGTGGCGGACGTCGGCCGGCGTCACGTTTCCGTGGTTGTCGGCCCAGGCGGTGGTGAACGTCGAGGCGGTGGCGGCGGTGGCCGCGAGCGCCACGACAACTGCGGACGCTCTGATCGCCCGTCGTCTGTTGGTCACTTGAAGTATGTCCTCCCCGGCGTCCGCGCCGGCGGACCGAAAGGTGGGGTGCCCGTCCGGCGGGTCGCGCGTCACAAGTGACGACATTCGACCGGAGTGAGGAGAGAAAAGACAGATCTTGACTTGGACATACCAACTGCACTATGCAGGAGCGATTTTCCGATAATCGAACATCAGATGGGCGCACGGCGAAGAATTCTTGACGATCACGTGACCCTGTGCGCCCCCCTGTGCACCGGCACCGGACGGGACCGGGCATACCCCGCGCCCCGTCCGGGCATCCACGGTCGTAGGGTCGGAGCGACGTCGTGAGGACTTGGGGACTTGAGGGGCGGTACTCGTCATGCAGCGTCCGGACACCGCGCGGCTCACCTGGGGTTCGGCCACCGTCGTCCTCGCGACCGTCGCCCTGCTGCTGCTCTCCGGCACGACGACCACCCCCGGCATCACGGCGGCCTGCGCCGCCGGCCTGCTGCTCGGCGTTCTCGTGGCGGTGACGATGCCGGTGCGCGCGGGACGCGTCAAGACCTCCGGGGCCGTTCCGCCGGCCCCCGGGAACGAGGAGGTCCGGGCCGCGGCCCCGCGCGTGCGCGCGAGGACCGGGACCCGGACCGGTTCGTGACGTTCCGTCCGTTCCGCCCGTTCCGGCGGAGGACCCCTCATCGCGGGACGGAGACCACCACCGTCTTCGCGGCCTTGTCGTGCAGACCCTGCTTGTAGGGCTTGTCGACCAGGATCAGGATCAGCAGGAGCAGCGGCCACAGGCAGGCGCAGCAGATCAGCGCGGGCAGCCACAGCACCACGGCGCGCAGCAGCGACTGGTTCATCGGGGGCGTCGAACCGTCGTTGAGCATCGCGACGCGCAGCTTCATCAGCTTCTTGCCGACGGTCTGGCCGTTCCTGGCCGTCAGGACCGTGTCGTACGCGACGTACGCGACGATCGTGATGAGCTGGAAGACGAGCTGCCCGCCCCCGTCGAAGCCGCCGACCGCGTCCCCGAAGTCGTCGTCGGACGTCACCCGGTCGTAGATCCTGAACGGGATGCCGATGAGCGCGAGCGGCACCGCGACGATCACCCAGTCGATGAGCCGGGCGAGGACGCGCCGGCCGGTCTCGGCGAGCGGCGGCATCCCGGAGAGCGGATCGGTCCCGCCGTAACCACCGCCGTAGCCGTTCCCGTACGGGGGCGGGGGCGGGCCGCCGTACGGGGAGCCGTAGGGGTCACCGGGCGGGGTCCCGTACGGGTTCCCCGGCGGAGGGCCTCCGGGGGGCGGTCCTCCGGGCGGGGGCTGGCCTCCGGAGGGCGGCGGGGGCTCCTGCGGCCTCTTGAGGAACGGGTCCTCCTCGGGCGGCTGGCCGGACGGCGGCTGGTCGGTGCTCATGGGGGCAGTGCATCCCGGGCGGAACGGCCCCGCAAGGAATCACCGGCCGTTCGGGGGACCGGCCGCCCCGCCGCCCGGCCCCGGCCGTTCCCTCAGCGGGCCACGAAGGTGCGGGCGGCCTTGTCGTGCCAGCACTGGCGCCACGGGCGGTCGAAGAGGCACCACAGGACGTTGAGGAGACCGACGGCCAGAAGGCCCAGGACGCTGTAGACGAGCCAGCGCCGCAGGGCCGCGCCGAACCCCGGCGGCTCGTGCGCCTCGATGTCCCGCACCTCGATCCCGCAGAGCCCCTTGCCCAGGGTGCGGCCCCACCGGGCGGTGGGCAGCGCCTCGTACAGGGCGCCGATGACGAACAGCGCGGCCAGCGCCAGGCCGAACTGGACGGAGGTGGTCGAGTCCACCAGCCAGACCTGGACGGTGGTGCCGGACCGCCGGGCCGCCTCGATCTTGGCCTCGATGTGGTCGAGGGCGGCGGTCACGAGCGGGAGGGCGGCCGCGCCGACGAGCCCGCCCAGGACGACGGAGTCGATCAGCCGCGCGAGCAGACGCCTGCCGAGCCCGGCGGGACGCGCGGACGCCTGCGCGCGGGCCGCCCGGAGGAAGGGGTCCTCGACCGGCGGCTTCCAGGGGATGACCGGCTGAGGCTGCGGCTGCTCCTGGGCGGGGGACGGGGGCTGGAGACGCGCCGGCTGCCGGGCCTGCGGCGGCTGTTGTGCCCAGGGGGCCGGGGCGGGGGCGGGGGCCTGCGCTCGGGTGGGCGCGGGGGCCGGGGCCGCCGGTGCGGGCTGCGGGGCCGGTGCGGGGCCGGGGGCCGGGGTGACGGGCATGCCGCCGAGGCGGGCGGCTCCACCGGCCGCGCGGGGGTCGGCCGTCCGCTCCGGGACGCCGGCGGGCGCCTCCTCGGGCCCGTTCCCGCCCGCGACCGGCCACTCCGCCGGGCTGCGGGGATCGGCGGCGCGGGGCGCGCCCCAGGAGACCTTCCGGTCGCGGTCGCCGCCGAACCCGGTCTGCCGGGAGGCGTCCGCCTGCCACGCCGGGGCGGGCTCCGGCACGGCCGGCTCCTCGTCCAGGAAGACGGGCCCGGTCTCCTCGACCGGGGGGACGGCGGCGGGAGCCGGGACCTGGACCGGGGCCGGGGAGGGCGCCCGCCCCTGGTCGGGCACGTGCACGGGGGCCTGGGACGCGGGAGCCTGGGGCCGGGCCGGTGTCCGGTCCGGCACCTGCGACCGGTCCGGCGACTCCACCCGGTCCGGCGCCTGCCCCTGAGCCGGCACCGGGGCGGCCGGCCGCACGGGGGCGGAGACCTGCGCGGAGACCTGCGCGGGGGCGGGCGTGGCGGCCGGGCCGCCCTGGGCCGCCGGGGCGGGCGAACGGGTCCCGTCCTCCGGCGGGGCGGGGCGGCTCGTGCCGGGCACCCAGGCGCTCCCGTTCCAGTACCGGATGTACCCGGGAATGGACGGGTCCGGGTAGTACCCCGCCTGCGGTACCTCTCCGCCGCCTCCAGGAGGAGTAGCCACTGCCCCGACTCCGTTCAGTCACAACGCCTTTGATCCGCACGGCAGCACGCCGGGCGTGCCGCGCCCAGGGACGACAGTAACGAAGAACACCGCCGGGGGGAGAAAGAGCCCGCGAAGAAAGCCCGTCTTCGGACGACGGACCCCGGAATCGGTCACTCACGGTCACGCTGGGGCCGATGCATCCGGTCCGTTCGGCCCCGGGAGCATGCCCGAAACGCGGCAGGGCACACGGGGGCGGAAAAACTTCCCCGAAAAACTTCCCGAAGTCGCGTAATGAGCCGCGGGGACCACGCTCTCTCCTGGTGAAGGCCCGTCCGGGGCCGCCGTGAGAAGGAGTACGACCATGCAGAACACCGGCCACACCACCGTCGAGCGCGAGCTGGAGCTGAAGTTGGTGATCTCCCCCGAACGCGCCGTCCCCGTGCCCGCCCGCCTCGCCTACCGGACCGGTGACCCGTACGCCGTCCACATCACCTTCCACATCGGCACGGACCACCCGGTCCACTGGACCTTCGCGCGCGAACTGCTCGTGGAGGGCGTCTTCCGGCCGTGCGGCCACGGGGACGTCCGCGTCTGGCCCACCAAGGTGGACGGCCGCGGCCTGGTCCTCATGGCGCTCTCCTCCCCCGACGGCGACGCCCTCCTCGAAGCCCCGTCCGCGCAGGTGTCCGCCTGGCTGGAGCGGACCCTGCGCGCCGTGCCGCCGGGCACCGAGTCCGAGCGGCTCGGCATCGACGACGGGCTCGCCGAACTCCTGGCGGCCACCGTGGCCGCCGACGACCTGTGGCTGCGCGACCCGTGGCCGTCGGACGAGTCGCGGGACGGCGAGCTGTGACCTCCGTACGGAGACGCGCCGGGGGACCTCAGAAGAGCTTTCCGGGGTTGAGGAGGCCGAGCGGGTCGAAGGCCGCCTTGATCCCGCGCTGGAGCTCCAGGCCGACCGGTCCCAGCTCCCGGGCCAGCCACTCCTTCTTGAGGACGCCCACGCCGTGCTCGCCGGTGATCGTGCCGCCGAGGGCGAGCCCGAGCGCCATGATCGCGTCGAAGGACTCGCGGGCCCGCCGCGACTCGTCCTCGTCGGCGGGGTCGAAGCAGACGACGGGGTGGGTGTTGCCGTCGCCCGCGTGCGCGCAGACGCCGATGGTCAGGCCGTACTCCTCCGCGACGGCCGCCGTGCCGGCGAGCATCTCGGCGAGCCGGGTCCGGGGCACGCACACGTCGTCGATCATCGTCGCGGGCCTGAGCGTCTCCAGGGCGGTGAGGGAGAGCCGGCGGGCCTGGAGGAGGAGTTCGGACTCGGCGGCGTCGGCGGCCGGGACGACCTCGGTGGCGCCCGCCGCCGCGCACAGCTCCCCCACGGCGGCCAGGTCGGCGGCCGGGTCCGGGGTGTCGAAGGCGCACAGGAGCAGCGCCTCGGTGCTCTCGGGCAGGCCCATGCGCGCCATCGCGTTGACGGCCCGGACGGTCGTACGGTCCATCAGTTCGAGGAGCGAGGGAGTGTGGCCGCGCTCCATGATCGCGCAGACGGCCGCGCAGGCGGCGGCGGCCGAGGGGAACTCCGCGGCGAGCGCGAGCTGGGCCGGGGGCCGCGGCCTGAGCGCGAGGACGGCCCGCACGACGATGCCGAGACTGCCCTCCGAGCCGACGAAGAGCCGGGTCAGGTCGTACCCGGCGACGCCCTTGGCGGTGCGCCGGCCGGTGCGCAGGAGCCGGCCGTCGGCGAGGACGACGTCGAGGCCGAGGACGTACTCGGCGGTGACCCCGTACTTCACGCAGCACAGGCCGCCGGAGGCGGTGCCGATGTTCCCGCCGATGGTGCACGTCTCCCAACTGGACGGGTCCGGCGGGTAGTACAGGCCCCGTTCGGCGACGGCGCGGGACAGGACGGCGTTGATCACGCCCGGTTCGACGACGGCGATCCGGTCGACCGGGTCGATCTCCAGGATGCGGTCCATCTTCACCAGGGAGAGCACGACGCAGCCGTCGGAGGCGTTGGCGCCGCCGGACAGGCCGGTGCGGGCGCCCTGCGGGACGACGGGGACGCGCAGTTCGGTGGCGGTCCGCATGACGTGCTGGACCTGTTCCACGGTGCGCGGGAGCACGACGGCCGCGGGGGTGCCGGCCGTGCAGAAGCCCGCCATGTCGTGGGCGTAGGAGGCCGTCACGTCCGGATCGGTGAGCAGGGCCTCGGGGGGCAGTCCGGTGCGCAGGCGCTCGTGGAGCCGTGACCGGAGGTCGTCCTTCTGCTGCGTCGGAAGATCGTCCATGCGTCCAGCGTGGCACCCGGGGCCATCGGTGTGAACCCGCCGGAGGGAGCGCTTCGGGCGTTCTTCGCGGCGGCGGACGCGGGCGCACAGTGGGCGCCATGGAGAACCGGAACGCGTGGAGGACGGTCCTGGTGGCCGGAGCGGGCGCGACGCTCGCGGCGACGGCGCTGCTGTGCGCCGCGGAGTTCGCCGGCCAGGGGCCGCCGCCCCCGACGGGGCCGGTGGAGCGGGCGGTGGCCGCGGCCCGCGCGGGCGCGCGGGCGGCGCTCCCGGATCTGGCCGCGCTGATCGCGGACCGGGAGGAGCGGCTGCGCGCCCGCCCGGACGACGGGGCGGCCTGGGCGGAGCTGGGCGCGGCGTACACGGAGCGCGGGACGCGCCTCGGGGACGTACGGGACTACGCGCGCGCCGGGGAGGCGCTGCGCCGCTCCCTCGGTGGACGGCCCGCGGCGCGCGGCGGGACGGCGGCGCGGCTGGGCCTCGGGGTGCTCGCCGGGGCGCGGGGCGACTGGCGGACGGCCGGGGAGTGGGGCGAGCGGGTGCGGAAGGCGGAGCCGGGGCACTGGCGGGCGTACCCGCTCCTGATCGACGCGTACAACGGCCTGGGGCGGTACGAGGAGGCCCGGAAGGCCATGGAGCGGCTGGAGGAGCTGCACACGGGCGCGGTGGTGCGGGGGCGGGCCGCGCAGTCGTACCGCGACCGGGGCTGGCGCGAGGACGCCGACGCGGCGGCCCTCGACGCGGCGGCCCTCGCGGAGACGGACGCGGAGAGGACGGCGGCGCTGGCGCGGGCCGGGGACCTGGCGTGGGAGCGGGGGGAGCCGGAGGAGGCCCTCGGCCGGTACGGGGCGGCGCTGCGGCTCGAACGGGACCACGGACCCTCGCTCGCGGGCCGGGCGCGGGCCCTCGCGGCCCTGGGGCGCACGGACGAGGCGGTACGGGACTGGCGGGCGGCCCTGGCCCGGCTGCCGCTGCCGGAGTACGTCCTGGAGGCGGGCGAGCTGTACGAGGCGCTGGGCCGGGAGGAGGAGGCGCGGGCCCTGTACGAGCGGCTGCGGACGGGGACGTGGGCGCGGGCGGAGGTGGCCCTGGGGCTGCTCGGCGCGGACCACGGCGACCCGGCGGGCGCGGTCGCCGCGATAAGGGCGCAGTGGGCGCGCGGGCACCGCTCGGTGGAGGTGGCGGACGCGCTGGGGTGGGCGCTGTTCCGGTCGGGGCGGGCGGAGGAGGCCCTGGGGTACGCGCGGCGGGCCACGGACGAGGGGCGGCGCAGCGCGCTCTTCTCGTACCACCGGGGCGAGATCGAGCGGGCCCTGGGGCTGACCGGCCCGGCCCGCCGCCGTCTGGCGGAGGCCCTGCGGATCAGCCCGGTGTTCTCGCCCCTGCACGCGCCGAGGGCGGCGGAGGCCCTGGCGGCGCTGGGCGAACCGCCGGACGAGCTGCCGGAGGGGCTGTGACCGGCGGGGCCGTGGCCGGGGCCGTGGCCGGCGGGGTCGCTACCGGCGGGGGCCAGGGCCGACGAGGGCCGCAACCGGCAGGAGCCGTGGCCGGCAGAGGCCGGCAGAGGCCGCTGACGGCGGGGCGGGCACGCGCGCGTGGCGTCCGACGCGCCGGGAGGCGCGGGAGCCCCGTCGTCTCCCGCGTCTCCCGCGACCCCGGTCGGCGGGGCGGGCACGCGCGCGTGGGGGGCGCGGGGGTCCGGGGTGCTGCCCCGGGCCCCCGCGCCGCGCGGAGGCGGACCTCAGAGGTTGCCGCGCTTCTCCTGCTCGCGCTCGATCGCCTCGAACAGGGCCTTGAAGTTGCCCTTGCCGAAGCCCATCGAGCCGTGGCGCTCGATCATCTCGAAGAAGACGGTCGGGCGGTCCTGGACCGGCTTGGTGAAGATCTGGAGCAGGTAGCCGTCCTCGTCGCGGTCCACCAGGATCTTCAGCTCGCGCAGGGTCTCGACCGGGACCCGGGTCTCGCCCGCCCACTCGCCGAGGGTGTCGTAGTACGAGTCGGGGGTGTCGAGGAACTGGACGCCGGCGGCCCGCATGGTGCGGACGGTGGCGACGATGTCGTTCGTGGCGAGCGCGATGTGCTGGACGCCGGCGCCGCCGTAGAACTCCAGGTACTCGTCGATCTGCGACTTCTTCTTCGCGATCGCGGGCTCGTTGATCGGGAACTTCACCTTGAGGGTGCCGTCCGCGACGACCTTGGACATCAGCGCCGAGTACTCGGTCGCGATGTCGTCGCCCACGAACTCCTTCATGTTCGTGAAGCCCATGACCTTGTTGTAGAAGCCGACCCACTCGTTCATCCGGCCGAGTTCGACGTTGCCGACGCAGTGGTCGATGGCCTGGAAGGTGCGCTTGGCCGGGGGCTCCACGATCGGGTTCGCGGAGACGAAGCCCGGCAGGTACGGGCCGTCGTAGCCGGAGCGCTCGACCAGGGTGTGGCGGGTCTTGCCGTAGGTGGCGATGGCGGCGAGGACGACCTTGCCGTGCTCGTCCTCGACCTCGTA
This sequence comes from Streptomyces sp. NPDC041191, assembly GCF_055591945.1. Lineage (NCBI taxonomy): Bacteria > Bacillati > Actinomycetota > Actinomycetes > Kitasatosporales > Streptomycetaceae > Streptomyces > Streptomyces sp. NPDC041191. The sequence goes on from NZ_JBVIZC010000005.1 coordinate 408,397, forward strand.
CGGCTCGGCGACGCCGGTGGCGCCGTGCTCGACGGCGTACGCGTAGGCGGCGCGGGCGTCCGGGACCTCGATCGCCAGGTCCACGACGCCGTCGCCGTGCTCGGCGACGTGCTCGGCGAGGAAGCGGCCCCGGTCGGTGGACGCCTTGATGACGGAGGTGAACACGAAGCGCGCGGCGCCGTTGGTGAGGACGTAGCTCGCGGTCTCGCGGCTGCCGTTCTCCGGTCCGGAGTAGGCGACCAGCTTCATGCCGAAGGCCGTGGAGTAGTAGTGGGCGGCCTGCTTGGCGTTGCCGACGGCGAAGACGACCGCGTCCATTCCCTTCACGGGGAAGGGATCGGCCTGCCGCGCCGTGGAGGGGGTGTGATCGATGGTCTCAGTCATGGGAGAAGCGTCCCGCCGGTTCGCAAGGTGCGCAATAGTTCGCTGATCCTCTGGTCAATGTGTACAGCGATCCGCCAAGGTGGCCGTGCGACTTGTACATCCTGACCACGGGGAGGCCACTGTGGCGATCGATCATCTGGACGGACGGCTGATCGCGCTCCTCGCGCGCGAGCCGCGCATCGGCGTCCTGGAGGCGTCCCGGCGGCTGGGGGTGGCGCGCGGGACGGTGCAGGCGCGCCTGGACCGGCTCCAGTCGGCCGGGGTGATCCGGGGGTTCGGCCCGCAGGTGGACCCGGCGGCGCTGGGCTATCCGGTGACGGCCTTCGCGACCCTGGAGATCAAGCAGGGGCAGGGCGCGGACGTGCGGGGGCACCTGGCGACGGTGCCGGAGGTCCTGGAACTGCACACGACCACGGGCCACGGCGACATGCTCTGCCGCCTGGTCGCCCGCTCCAACGCGGACCTCCAGCGGGTGATCGACAAGGTGGTGGCCTTCGAGGGGATCGTGCGGGCGTCCACGGCGATCGTGATGGAGAACCCGGTGCCGCTGCGGATCATCCCGCTGGTGGAACAGGCGGCGGGCGGGGAGCCGCAGCCGTAGCCGGGGGCCGCTCGCGGGGCGTCCGGAGGGCGCGCCCGTGTCCCCGCCGGGTTCAGCAGGACGGGACCTTCGACTCCTGCCCCTGCCCCAGGGCCCTGAGGGAGGCCACCGCGTCGTCGAGGGCGGTGACGGGAACCAGCCGCAGCCCCTTCGGCAGCTCGGCCTCCGCGTCCGAACACTCCGCCTTCGGCACCAGGAAGACGGTGGCGCCGTCCCGGGCGGCGGCCTGCGTCTTGAGGGAGACGCCGCCGACGGCGCCGACCTTCCCGTCCGGGGCGATCGTGCCCGTACCGGCGACGGTCCGGCCGCCGGTGAGGTCGCCGCCGGCGCCGTTCCCGTCGAGCTTGTCGACGATGCCGAGGGAGAAGAGGAGACCGGCGCTGGGGCCGCCGATGTCCGCGAGGTGCAGGGTCACCTTCACCTTCGCGGGGTCCTTCTTCAGGTGGCCGAGGGCGGCGAGCGCGGCGGCGTCCTGCGACTCCTTCATCTGGCCGAGGTTGTGCTCCTCGACCTCCGCGTCCGACTTCCCCGAGGGGTAGACGGAGCTCTTCGGCAGGACGGCCCGGTCGGCGCGGAACCAGGCGTCGGCCACGTCCGTGAAGCGGATGTCCGCGGACGGCCCGGTCGCGAGGATCGTCGTCATCCTCAGCTGACCGCCGGTCTTCCGGACCGGGGCGCCGGTGATGGTGATGACCTCCTGCCCCCTGTCCGCGCCGAGCACGTCGGCGGTCGAACCGGGCTGCGCGATCGCGTACGGCAGCGGCGCGAGCCCGACGGCGGCGAAGAGCGCGACGACGGGCAGCGCGCAGAGCGCGAGGGCACGGGGACGGGAGAGGCTGGAGAACACGCCCCCAATCTACTGGGCGCGCACCGGGGCGGGGGCGGGGGCGCACGCCGGGGCGGGGGGCGGGCGCGGACGCCGGGACGGGGCGCACGCCGGGACGGGGCCGGGCACGCACGCCGGGGCGGGGCCGGGCGCGGACCGGTCCTCGTCACCACCGCGTTCCGGGTCCGTACGCGCCGTCGCCCGGCGCTACTCCCGCCGGCGGAAGAAGACGTCGGGCTGACGGCACCGTTCCGCGCCTCAGCGCAGCGCGTCCGCGACCTCCCGGGCCGCGTCCACCACCCGGGGGCCCACCCGCTCCGGCACCGCGTCCGCGAGCATGACGACGCCGACGCTGCCCTCGACGCCGGTGACGCCGATCAGCGGGGCGGCGGCGCCGCTCGCGCCGGCCTCCAGTTCGCCGTGGGTGAGGGTGTAGCCGGGTTCGGTCAGGCCGCCCTGGCGGGCGGCGAGGATCGCGCGGCCGGCCGCGCCCCGGTCCAGCGGGTGGCGGAAGCCGGCCCGGTAGGCGACGTGGTAGTCCGTCCAGGTCGGTTCGACGACCGCGACCGCGAGCGCCTCCGCCCCGTCGACCAGGGTGAGGTGGGCCGTCGCCCCTATGTCCTCGGCGAGCGAGCGCAGCGCGGGCAGCGCCGCCTCCCGCACCAGGGGGTGGACCTGGCGCCCGAGCCGCAGCACGCCCAGGCCGACGCGGGCGCGCCCGCCGAGGTCGCGCCGGACGAGGGCGTGCTGTTCGAGCGTGGCGAGGAGGCGGTAGACCACGGTCCGGTTGACGCCGAGTTTGTTGGACAACTCGGTGACGGTCAGGCCGTGGTCGGTGTCGGCGAGCAGCTTGAGGACTCTGAGTCCCCGGTCGAGCGTCTGGGAGGTCTCCGCGGTCACGACGCCCTCTCCTTCGGAGTGAGTGGAGGCGGGACTCTCACGGGGGTTGCCTCGCCGGTCCCGCGGCGACGCACGTCAGAGGCCGCCGGCAGGAAGGGGTACACCGGCTGCGCTCCGCGGCGGCGCTGCCACGGGGCGATTGCTTTTGAGCCGGGACAGTAGCGACCCGCTCCGCTCAGCGGAAGACCTCGTCCAGAATCCGGTCAGGGGCGACCGGATGAAGGCGGTTCGGGACTTTTACCGGTCCGACGAGGGACTTCGGCGGACAAGATCGGCTTTGTCGCGCGGGGGCGGGGGGCGGTCCCCGGACCGGTCAGGGGGGTGGTGAGGAGGGCGGGCGAGGGGTGCTCAGAACGTCGGTCACGGGATCGCCGCCCAGGCTCCGACCAGGTCCCCGCCCAGACCCCGACCAGACCCCGACCAGGTCCCGTCCAGGTCACGCCCCGGTCCGCGAGCGACGCGGCCGGGGCCCGTACGCGTCTCCGCGCACGGGCCCCGGCCGGCCGTTCACAGGGGGTCGAGGGGTCACCGCATGCGGGTGGCCCACTCCTGCACCTTCTTGATCCGTTCCCGGATCTGCCCGGCGGTGGCCTCCGCGCTCGGCGGGCCGCCGCACACCCGGCGCAGCTCGGTGTGGATGACGCCGTGCGGTTTGCCGCTCTGGTGGACGTACGCGCCGACCATCGTGTTGAGCTGCTTGCGCAGTTCGAGCAGCTCCTTGTGGGAGACGACGGGCCGCCGCTCGGCGGGCAGTTCCAGCAGGTCCGCCTCGGTGTCCGGCTTCTTGCGGCTGTGTGCGATCTGCCGGGCCTGCCGCTTCTGGAGGAGGAGCTGGACCTGGTCGGGTTCGAGGAGTCCGGGGATGCCGAGGTAGTCCTGCTCCTCCTCGCTCCCGGGGTGGGCCTGCATGCCGAACTCGGCGCTGTTGTAGAGGACGCGGTCGAAGACGGCGTCGGACTCCAGGGCCTCGAAGGGCAGCATGTCCTGCTCTCCGGTGTCCTCGTCCTGCTGCTTCTCGGCCTCCGCCATCTCCTTCTCGGACTCGGCGTACGGGTCCTCGTCCTCGCCCGCCTTCTTCGGCCGGTCGAGCGTGTGGTCGCGCTCGACCTCCATCTCGTTGGCGAAGCCGAGGAGGCTGGGGATCGTGGGGAGGAACACCGAGGCGGTCTCGCCGCGCCTGCGGGAACGCACGAAGCGGCCGACGGCCTGGGCGAAGAAGAGCGGGGTCGAGATCGTCGTCGCGTACACCCCGACCGCGAGGCGCGGGACGTCGACGCCCTCGGAGACCATGCGGACCGCGACCATCCAGCGGTCGTCGCTCTCGCTGAACTCGTCGATGCGGCCGGAGGCACCCGCGTCGTCGGAGAGGACCAGGGTGGCGCGGTGGCCGGTGATCTCGCGGATCAGCTTGGCGTACGCGCGGGCCGACTCCTGGTCGGAGGCGATCACGAGGCCGCCGGCGTCCGGAATGGACTTGCGGACCTCGGTGAGGCGCCGGTCGGCGGCGCGCAGCACGTTCGGCATCCAGTCGCCGCGCGGGTCCAGGGCGGTGCGCCACGCCTGCGAGACGGCGTCCTTGGTCATCGGCTCGCCGAGGCGGGCGGCGATCTCGTCGCCCGCCTTGGTGCGCCAGCGCATGTTGCCGCTGTAGGAGAGGAAGATGACCGGCCGCACGACCCCGTCGCCGAGGGCGTTGCCGTAGCCGTACGTGTAGTCCGCGGACGACCGGCGGATGCCGTCGTTCCCCTCCTCGTACGTGACGAAGGGGATGGGGTTGGTGTCGGAGCGGAAGGGGGTGCCGGTGAGCGCGAGGCGGCGCGTGGCGGGCTCGAACGCCTCCAGGCACGCCTCGCCCCAGGACTTGGAGTCACCGGCGTGGTGGATCTCGTCCAGGATGACGAGGGTCTTGCGCTGCTCGCAGCGGTTGCGGTGGAGCATGGGCCGGACGCCGACGCCCGCGTAGGTGAGGGCGACGCCGTCGTACTCCTTGCTGAGCGGCCCCGCGCTGTACTCCGGGTCCAGCTTGATCCCTATCCGCGCGGCGGCGGCGGCCCACTGCTTCTTGAGGTGCTCGGTGGGCGCGATCACGGTGATCTGCTGCACGACGTGGTGGTGCAGGAGCCACGAGGCGAGGGTCAGCGCGAAGGTGGTCTTGCCGGCTCCGGGGGTGGCGACCGCGAGGAAGTCGCGGGGCTGCTCCTGGATGTACTTCTCCATCGCTCCCTGCTGCCAGGCTCGCAGCTTTCCGGCGGTGCCCCAGGGGGCGCGGCCGGGGAAGGCGGGAGAGAGGTGGTGTGAGGAGGTGGCGGTGGTAGTCACGATCTCCGGTTCGGCGCTCGTCCAGATATGACAACCGGGCCACCTTACCGGCGGCCGGCCCCGGTCCTCGTACCCGGCGGGAGGTCTCCCACCCGGGTGCGATTCACCTCACGTCGGGGTCGACCAGCGCCCGGAGGCCGTCCGCGATGGTCCCGACCTCGTCCACATCGCCGGTGGCGACGGCGATGACCAGGCGTTCCGCCGCGTCGATGTCGGGGCGGAGCCGGACGCCGTTCAGGGCGAGGAGGGTCACGCAGGAGAGCCAGGCGGTGCGCTTGTTCCCGTCGACGGCGGGGTGGTTCACGGCGAGTGACTGCAGGAGCGCGGCGGCCTTGTCCAGGAGGTCCGGATACGCCTCCTCGCCGAAGGCCGTGGCCGAGGGCCGGTGGACGGCCGAGTCGAGCAGTCCGGGGTCGCGGACGACGAACGGCTGGTCGTCCACGGCGTACTCGGCGACGATCAGGACGTCCTCGGTCGAGAGGCGGAGGCGGCTCGCTTGAGCCGCTCCAGCAGCTCGTGCCACACGGCGGCCTGCTCCTCGGCGGTCCGGCGCACGGCCGCCTCCCGCTCCCGGGCGGGCGCGTCCGCGTCCTGTCGTGCGGGGGCTCCGGGCCGGTCGCCGCGGGGACGCGGGTTCGTGGTCATGGCGGGACGGTACCGGCCGGCGCCCTCCCGCCACCAGCGGATTCAGCTCCGGGCCACCGGCTCCCCGTGCAACCGTGTGGCGACCCACGCCCCCGCCGCCGCCACCGCGGCCATCGGAAGGAAGACCGCCGCGAAGGCTCCCGGGTGGGAGCCGGTGGCGGCCGTGGAGGAGGTGACGGCGTGGCCCACCGCGCCGCCGCCGAGGGCCGCGAAGGCCGCGCCGCCGATCGAGAGGAGCAGGACGTTGGAGAGGCCGTCGGAGATCTGGAGGGCGGCGGAGTTCGTGCCCGCCTCCTCGGGCGCGGAGAGCTTCAGGAGGAGCACGCTCGTGGAGGAGATCACGGCGCCCATGCCGAGGCACCCGAAGGCCCAGGCGACCGCGACGGTCCACGCCGGGACGGCGGTGATCAGGACGCTCGGCGCCGTCAGGATCGCGAGCGCGACCAGGACCATGCCGAGGACGACGAGGCGTTCCCGGTACGGCTCCGTCCACGGCCGGGACTGGATCCAGGAGCCCAGCGCCCAGGTGAGGCCGCCGACGGCCAGGGAGAGGCCGGCGAGGGTGGGGCTCAGGCCCCGCTGGGTGACCAGCATCAGGGGTACGAAGGACTCGGCGGCGATGAAGGACCCGGCGGCGACCCCGCGCAGCAGGACCACCGAGGGCAGCCCCCGGGCGGCCCGGTAGGTGCCGTGCGGCAGCAGGCCGCGCACGGCGGGCACGAGGAGCGCGGCGCCCGCGGCGGCGGGGACCAGGGACAGCCAGCGCAGCTCCTGCCCGGCGTACTGGAGGAGCCCGGCGCCCGCGGAGATGCCGAGGGCGAGCCGGACACGGCGCCGGTTCCACGGGACGGGCGGCGCGGACGGGTCGGCGGGCCCCGAGGCGGTCCGGCGTATCGCGGGGAGCGCGAGGGCGAGCGGCAGGACGACGAGAACGGGGATGCCTGTGAAGACCCAGCGCCAGCCCAGGTGCTCGGTGATCGTGCCGGAGGCGAGGGGGCCGACGACCGAGGGGACGACCCAGCTCGCGGCGAAGGCGGCCATGATCGCGGGCCTGAGGTGTTCGGCGTAGGCGCGGCTGACGACCACGTACAGGGCGACGATGACCAGGCCGCCGCCGAGGCCCTGCACGGCCCGCCCGAGGACGAACAGCCACATGGAGCCGGCGGTGCCGGAGAGGAGCAGTCCGGCGGCGAAGGCGGAGATGCCGGTGGTGAGGGGCGCCAGCGGCCCGTTCCGGTCGGACCACTGCCCGGCCAGGACCATGGCGAAGAGGCTGGTGGTGAAGTACGCGGAGAAGGCGAAGGCGTAGACGGAGACGCCGTTCAGCTCGCGGGCGGCGACGGGCATGGCCGTGCCGACGGCGGTCGCCTCGAAGGCGATGAGCAGGACGACGGAGACGATGCCGATGCTGAGCGCCCGGTGGGCCGGGTCGAGGACGGACCCCGGGGCGTCGGGGCGGTCGGTACGGGGGCCGGTCCGGGGACTTCCGGCGGTGGCGGCGCCGGTGTCGGCGTCGCGGGGTTCGAGGGCGCTCATCACCCCAGGGTAAGAGGTGTAGACCTGAATGACCCCTGTCGGAGGACCGGTGCCCGCTCGGTCCTCCGACGTACGACCACGAACGGAGTGTTGCGGGCGTGTGGCAGTCGCGTGGCACGGCCCCGCACGCCCTTGAGCCCCCGCGCACCGCCCGCCTACGGTCGTACCAGTGCACGACCGCACCCCCCTCACGACCGTGTGCCCGAGTGGCTCAGGGACTCGCCTGCAAAGCGGGTTACGCGGGTTCGATTCCCGCCACGGTCTCCACTGATCGTCTGACCTGCACTTGTGGTCAGCCGGCTCGGCCTCCTGGCTCTGTGACTTCATGGTCGAGGGCCCGTGGCTTCGAAAGGGTCCTCGATCACGCGATCATCCGCGTATTCACCGAGGGCCCGCGCGCCGAAGAGCTGCCTGTCGGCGGGCGTCTCGGGTGAGAAGGCCATGGCCGTACGCGGCTGGAAGTCCCCGGCGATGCTCCGGCGGCACGGCGCGGACCTGGCCGGCAAGCGAGCCGTGGACGCCGTGCACGCACTGGACGACCGGTACTGACCGGCTGACGCACGTTGGGCGCGGGGCATCCATCCCCTGCGCACCACACCCGACGTGTCAGGCGGCGTGACCAGCCAGTATGGCCGCGACCTCGGGAACATCGGCGTACTCCCGCAGCCGGGCAAGCACGACTCGGACCCGTTCGGCTGTGCGCTCCGAAGCGACATCTGCCGCTATGCGGATCACCCGCTCGGCTGCCGCTGCGGCCTCCTCGGGCTCGTTCGCATCGGCCAGGGCGACAGCGAGCCACGACAGGTAGAGGGCCATCTCTCGGGTGTGCGTGGCGTCGTACCGGTCGAGCACGTCACGCAGGAGCGGTACCGCTCGCAGCGGCCGACGAAGCTCCGTGTAGACCCGGGACTCCATGACCTGTAGCTCCCCGGCGTCTACCCAGTACAGATAGGCCGGGGCCTCTTCGCCGTCGTCGTGTCGGGACAGAGCCTCGGAGGCTTCGCCCAGCGCACGCATGGCGGCTCGGCCGTTCTCCGTCCCGCCCGCCTGGGTGTGCGCCCACGCCACCCGGTCCCAGTACAGGGCACGAGCCTTGCCCGGTGCGTCGTCTCCCGCATCGTGCAGAGCGGCTTGTGCCAGCACCAGGCCCTCAGCCGTCCGGCCCGTGTTGGTCATCTGGTAGGCGAGAGACCCCGCCAGGTTCCCGGCGAGCGTCATGTCTCCGGCCTGCTTGGCTGCGCTCAGGCCGAGACGATAGATCCGCTCCGCTTCGTCGTGCTGTCCGGCGTCCGAGGCGATCCAGCCGGCGATCTGCGCCAGCTCCCCGATCTGGACGAGCAGGGCCCGGCCGGCCTCTTCGCTGTGCGTCGTCTCGCGGTACAGCCGAACGGCCGAGCGGAGCTCTCGCATCGCGGGGCGGATCAGGTCTCCTCCGGCCAGTACGTCGTCGGCGAGGCGTAGCCCGTGAACCCGCTTCTCCAGGTCAACGACTTCTCCCGCACCCAGCCGACGACCTGTGCTCAGGTCCAGCACGGCGAACGGGTCCCCCTCGGGAAGGAAGTCGTCCAGCCTCGGCAGGACAGGTCGGGTGTGGGACGTGTCGCCGTCCGCGTCGAGCAGACGCATCCCCTGGTCGATGATCCGGCCATCGGCGTCGAGTAACGCGTCAAGGCTCTGGAGGAGTTCCACGCTGGGCAGTTGCTTGCCCGACAGAACGCGCGACAGGAACGCCGGGTCGTACATCATCCGCCGCGAGGCTTCCCGCTGCGACAGGCCCGCCCGCTTGAGCGCTTCCCGAACCCGGTGCCCGAACTCTCCGACCGCGCTGCTCATGGGGAAAGCCTAGACAGTCACCAGTCAGTCAACACCCAGTCATCAGTTCCGAGTACGTCAGGCCCAGAGACTCGGATCATGAACGCATTACTGGTTCTTGACGGCGAACGAGCCCCGGCCGAGTTCGGTGTGGATCCGGCCCTCGTCCCGCAGGGTGACCACGGCCTTCTGAACGGTCGACGGGACCACGTCCAGCTCGGCGGCCAACTGGTTCACGGGCGGGAAGCGCGATCCGGGGTCCCACTCGCCGGCGTCGAGACGGCGACGGAGTTCGTCTGCCACCTGCGGCCATACGGGCTTGCTGCGGTCGAGATCCACAGGGCCGGGCTCTGCGCATATGCGTTCCCACGTGACCACGTATACGCGCATACGCGTATGCCCCGAGCGAGTGACCGCAGAAGACCCCCGCGACTGCGCGAACAGTCCGGGGGCGTGGCCGATCACCCAAGGAGTGACCGACGTGCGTAGCGTGCTTGCCCTCTTCCTGGCTTGGCTCGTGCCCTCCACGGGCAGGCGTCGAGCCGCCACCGAGGGCGTGCTGATTCAGCACACCCCTCCCGCGAATTTCCCGACGCGGCGGCTCCTGATCACACGCGAGCCGGTGGGTGTGGGGCTCCCCGCTCGCCCCGTCAGTCCGAACGGCTGCGCGGTGAAGACGTGGCGTTGATCCGTCCGTACCTGCTTCTCCACGAGTACCGCAACGGCATCGTTCACGAGGCAGTGACGTCATGAGCAGGAACCCCCGACGCCGCCAGGATCCGGTTCGGATGTGCTCGGACTGCGAGCAGATCACCACACAGCCAATCGTCATCCAGCGCATCGAGCCGAAGGACGGGATCGGGTGGAGCCTGTACGCGTGCCTCGCGTGCGCGCCCAAGCACCTGAGCCCTCTTGGGGCACGCTGCCTGTGGCTCCTCCACGTGCCGTACTGCTGGGAGTGCGACAACGAGGGCGAGTGCCCGGTCAGCGCGACCCTGCGCCGGGTCTTCGAACCCGAATTCCAGGGCGAGTCGGCATGACGGCCTCCTCGAAGAAGAAGCGGGCGGGGCGTACGGGGCACAGCCCGACCGCGTACGGCCTCATCGACTGGCTGAACGCCCTCTCGGACGTGTGCGGGTACTGCGCCGGTCAGCGCGCCGTCTGGTGCCCCGACTGCGGCGGGGGTGCCGGGTGCAGAACGTGCGGCCGGACCCGCAAGGTCCCCTGCCCGGTCTGTTCGGGCGGCCTGCACGAGAAGTGGGCGCCGTGACCACGCCCTTCCCTGTCCGATCCGGCTCGGTCCGCTCGTCGTCCAACCGTGCGGAAGGACGGCTGCCCGCGTAGTCCACCGGCGGCCCGGTCTTCCCGGGGCGCTCCGGTTCCGCACGGAACGCGGGGGCCCCGGACCTCCCGGTCCGGGCCCCCGCCATGTCCGGCCCCTACGGGGTGGCCGCCGCCACCGCCGCCTGGGGGCGGATCGGGAGGCGGTTGACCGGGCGGCCGGTCGCCGCGCGGACCGCCGAGGCCACCGCGGCGGGCGAGGTGACGACCGGGACCGCGCTCGCGGCCTTGGCGCCGAAGGGGGCCACCACGTCCCGCTCCTCGACCAGCTTCACGATGCGGATGTCCGGGGCGTCCAGGGAGGTCGGGAGCGCGTAGCCGGTGAAGTCGGGGTGCCGGACCAGGCCGCGGGCGGTGCGCAGGTTCTCCGTGAGGGCCGCGCCGACGCCCTGGGTGACGCCCGCCTCGATCCGGACGGCGAGCTGCGCCGGGTTGAGGACGCGGCCGACGTCCTGGGCGACGGCCATCTCCACGACCCGTACGGAGCCGAGCTCCACGTCCACGTCCACGACCGCCCGGATCGCGCAGAAGGCGAGGCCCACGAAGGCGTCGCCCTGGCCCGCGTCGTCCAGGGGCTCGGTGGGGTGGGGACGGCACTGGGCGGTGGCCCACAGCTCCTTGCCGTCGAGCGCCTCGGTGACCGTCGTGGACAGCACGCCGTCGTACGAGGTGATCTTGCCGTCGGCGATCTGGAGCAGCTCCGTCGACATGCCGAACTTGTGGGCGAGGGGCTGGAGGAGCTGCGTGCGGACCATCTTCGCGGCCCGTTCGACGGCCCCGCCCGACACCCAGGTGTGCCGGCCGTGGGCGGCCGGTCCGGCGGGCGGCTGGTCGGTGTCGACGGGGGCGACGTGGACCTCCTCGACGCCCAGGGTGTCCTGCACGATCTGCCGGGCGAGCGTCGAGAAGCCCGAACCGGTGTCCACGGCCGAGCAGATGACCGTGGCCACGCCGTCCATGACCCGCACGGTCGCCGTGGAGACCTCGTCGGTGCCCTCCGCGCCGAGCATGTGGACCATGCCGAGCGCGTAGCCCACGCCCCGCCGCACCGCGCCGGGCTCGCCCGCACCCTCGGGGCCGCCGGGCAGCAGCCACTCGCCCTCCGGGATGTCCTTGGGCAGCGGGGGGAGCGGGAAGTCCCGTACGGCGGTGAGCAGTTCGACCACCGGGGCCGGGCAGGTCACCGTCTGGCCGGTGGGCAGGAGGTCACCGGTCGCCATGACGTTCCGCAGGCGCAGCTCGGCCGGGTCCACGCCCAGTTTCGCGGCCAGCTTGTCCATCTGCGCCTCGTACGCCGCGCACACCTGCAGGGCGCCCTCGCCCCGCACGTGGCCGGAGGGCGGGTTGTTCGTGCGGACCGCCCAGCCCTCCACGAAGGCGTGCGGGACGACGTACGGGCCGCAGGCGAAGGCGACGGCCGCCGCGAGCGACTCGGACGAGGAGTCGGCGTAGGCGCCCGCGTCGAGCAGGATCTGCGCCTCCACCTTCACCAGGCGTCCCTCCGCGTCCGCGTGGTGCCGGTAGCGCAGCAGGGTGGGGTGGCGGTGGGCGTGGCCGAGGAACGACTCCTCGCGCGTGGCGGTGAGCTTGACGGGGCAGCCGGTGCGCAGCGCGAGCAGGCCCAGCGGGATCTGGAAGCCCGGGTCCTCGCGGTCGCCGGTGGCGCCCGGGACGCCGGTGACGACCAGCTTGACCTGCTCGGGCGCCAGGCCGAAGCAGGCGGCGGCCAGGTCGCGGTCGGTGTGCGGGTCGGTGGAGGCCGTGTACAGCTCCACGCCCCCGTCCGGTCGGGGCACGGCGAGGCCGGCCTCGGCGCCGATCGGCGCCGGGTCCTGCCGCCCGATCCGGTACAGGCCCTCGACGACGACCTCGCCGGTGGCCTCCGGGTCGCCGAAGCGGAGCGGGATGTGCCGGATCAGGTTCCCGTCGGGGTGCAGGGGTTCGGCCTCGAACGCCTTCTCCGGGTCGGTGACCGGTTCGAGGACCTCGTACTCGACGCCGATCGCGGCGGCGGCGAGCCGGGCCGTGTCGGGGTGGTCGGCGGCGACGGCCGCGATGGCCTCGCCGTGGTGCCGGACCAAGTCGGAGGCGAAGACGGGCCGGTCGGCGACCCGGCGCCCGTAGGTGGCCGCGCCGGGCACGTCGGCGGCCGTCACCACGGCCCGCACGCCCGGCATGGCGGTCGCGGCGGTGGTGTCGACCGAGACGATCCGGGCGTGCGGGTGCGGGGAGCGCAGGATCGCCGCCCAGAGCAGGCCCTCGGCCCACAGGTCGGCGGCGTACGGGAAGGTGCCCTCGGTCTTCGCCCGGGACTCGGCCTGCGGGAGCGAGGTGCCGAGGCCGTGGGCGGCCGGCTCCGGTCCGAGGGGTCCGGGTCCGTCCGGGACCGTGGGAGCGGCGGTGATCGCGTCGCTGCTCACGCCATGCCTCCGTCGTGCGGGTGGGGGATCTGGTGCGGGACACGGGCGCCGTCGGCGCCCTCGGAGGCGTGGGCCGCGGCACTCGCCTCGCGCTCGGCGACGACGTCCCGTACGGCCTGGAGCACGCCCCGGTAGCCGGAACAGCGGCAGAGGTTGCCGGCGAGCGCCTGGCGGGTCTCCAGCTCGGTGGGGGCGTGGTTGCCCTCCAGGAGGTCGTGCACGGTCATGCACATGCCGGGGATGCAGAAGCCGCACTGGACGGTGCCGCACGTGGCCATGGCCCGCTGCACGTCGGAGGGCTCCCCGTCGACCGCGAGGCCCTCGACCGTCCGGACCTCGCTCCCGGCGGCGGTCGCGGCGGGCACCAGGCAGGAGGCGACGAGGCGGCCGTCGACCTGCACGTTGCACGCGCCGCACTCGCCCTGCGAGCAGCCGTCCTTGGCCCCGGCGAGCCCCAGCCGCTCGCGCAGGACGTAGAGCAGCGACTCCCCGATCCAGGAGCCGGTGACGGGCCGCTCCACCCCGTTGACCCGCAGGGAGTACGAGGTGTGGGGGTGTTCGTCGCCGTCGGTGGACGCCCCGGTCCCCGGTGCGGCGGGGAGCACGGCGGAGGCGGTCGCGCCGGGCACGTCCGCGTCCGGGACGTCCGTGTCGAGGACGGTCTCCGCGCGGGGTGCGGCGTCCGCGCCGGGGGCGGTCTCCGGACGGGGTGCGGCGTCCGCGCCGGGAACGGTCCCCGCCGGGGGAACGCCGTCCGCGCCGGTCCCGGGGGCGGGCTCCGCGCCGGGGCCGGGGCCCTGGTCGGGGGCGGTCTCCGCGCGGAGACCGGCAGCGGTTCCCGGGGCGTCCGCGCCGTGCTCCGGGGCCGCGCCGTACGCCTCCGCCGGGTCCGGGCCGTACGCCTCCGCCGGGTCCGCCTCCCCGTCGGCGGCCTCCGGGCTCCCGTCCGCCTCCGTGTCCGTGTCCGTGTCCGTGTCCATGGACGTGGACACGGGCGCGGGCGCGGGGGTGTCCGCGGGCACGGCCTCCGGGGCGCCGGGCACCGGCTCCCCGGGGAGGGCCCAGGGCGCGGGCGCGCCGCCCGGCAGGGTCGCCGGGGCGCCGTCGTACGAAGGGGGCGCGGCGGGCGGCACCGGGGCGGCGAACCCGTCCCGCTCCTCCGCCTCCTCGACGGGGAACTCCCACTGTCCCGTGGCGCCCGGCCCCGGTGCGGGCTCCGTCGTTCCCGTCGTCCCCGCCGTCCCCGCCTCCTCGGCGAAGCGCCACTCGGCCGTCGCGTGCGGGTCTCCGTCGCCGTACCCGGCCCGGTCGGGGCGCCCGCCCTGCTCGAAGTACTCGAAGCCCCCGCTCGGCCCGAAGTCCTGACCCTGGTCCGGGCCGTGGCCCCGGCCCTCGCTCCGGTCCTGTCCGAAGGACCGCGACGGCTCGAAGAAGTCCGGCTGCCCGAAGGGCTCCGGCGACTCGAAGGACCGGGGCTCCTCGAATCCCTGGAGTTCCCCGAACCCCCGGGACTCCTGCTCCTGCCCGAAGTACCCGTCCCGCGACGGGTCCCGGTCCGCCTCCGCCGGCGGGTGCGCCGTCCAGCCGCCCGTGGCCGCCGGATCGGTCGCCGGGGCGGGGGCGAGCGGCTGGAGGGGGGTGATCATCGGCGGCACGTAGCCGTGGCCGGGCGCCTCCAGGGGCACGCCGTCCAGCATGAAGTCGGGCGGCAGCTGCACGAAGGCGGTCGCGTCGCCGTCGTACCCCTCGCTCTGCGGGATCGGCTCCCAGCCGCCCTGGTTGCCGTGCTGTTCGTCGTTGCTCACGCGAGTGCCCTCCCCAGTGCCCGTCGGGCGAGTGCGGCGACGGTGCGCCGCAGGTGCAGTACGGCGGGGGGCAGTTGCCCGCCCCCCTGCGGGTCCGGGACGCAGGCGGCGGCGACGTACTCGCCGAACGCCGTCAGCGCCTCCGGCGCGAGCCCCCGGTCGTTGTCCCAGTCCACGAGGGAGGCGATCCAGCGCTCGGCCTCCAGCGGGCGCAGCGGCATCGGCGCGACGGCGCCGACGGCGCAGCGCACCCCGCGCCGGGCCGGGTCGAGGACGACCGCGACGGAGGCGGTGGCGCGGGCCGGGCCGGTGCGGCCGGTGGCCTTGAGGAAGACCTGGGGGGCGTGGAGCAGCGGCACCCGGACGAAGCCCACGAGTTCGCCGGGGGCGAGCAGGTCGCGCCCGGCGAGCAGGTGGGAGACGGGGATCTCGCGGCTGCCCTGCGGCCCGAGGACGACGAGGTCGGCCTCCAGGGCGGCGAGGACGGGCAGCGAGTCGCCGGTGGGCGCGGCGGTGACGACGTTGCCGCCGAGGGTGCCCGCGTTGCGGATCTGGGGCGGCCCGGCGGCGCGGGCGGCGGCGGCGAGGGCCGGGATGAGGGCGGCGAAGTCGGGACGGCCCATCCGGGCGTGGGTGAGGCCCGCGCCGAGGAGGGCGTGGCCGTCCTGGTACTGCCAGCCCCTGATCTCGTTGACGCGGCCCAGGCCGACGAGTCCCGCGGGCCGGAGCCGGCCCTGGTTGACGGCGGCCATCAGGTCGGTGCCGCCCGCGACCGGAATGGCGTCCGGCCTGGCCGTGAGGGCCGCCACGGCCTCGTCGAGCGAGGCGGGCAGCGTCACGGACTGCGCCGTCTGTGGTGCGTGCGTGGTCAACCCGCTGCCCCTTCCCGGTGTCCCGGCGGACCCCGACTGTCGCCCGGCCGTCGCGCCTGCGTGTGGGCGTACCGTACGTGCTCACAGGCAGGACGTGGCAACTCTGGCACATCTTCGGAGCCGTCCGGCGCGAGGGTCCGCGAAGGACTGTTTCGTCCGGAACATCCCTTTGGGTACGGTGACTTCCGTTTCGTCGCCCCCGGATGCCGGGGACCGTCCCGCCCCGGCGGCGGGGACGGCCTCTCCCGGTGCGCTCCCCGGCGGCGGGAGCGCCGCTCCCGGGTGACGGGGCCGCCGGGACCCTCACACGTTCGGGGGCATCCCCTCCAGGGGCCGGCCGAGGACTCCGGGCCGGCGCTGCCGGGGCAGCGGCCCGGCGGGCGGCCGGTAGTCGACGCCGAGGGCGTCCAGGCGCCGGTAGTGGGTCTCCATGCGGCGTTCGAAACCGGTGTAGTCGCGGGCCTCCGGGGCGGGGAGCGCGGACCAGGCGACCTCGGCGAAGGCGGCGAGGCGGGGGAAGACCTGGTAGTCGACGCGGGAACGGTTCTCCATGACCTCGGTCCAGACGTTGGCCTGGGTCCCCAGGACGTGGGCGGCGGCCTCCTCGGAGAGCCCCGGCGGAACGGGCTCGAAGCGGTAGACGTCCTCCAGGGTGCGGACGTACCCGATGGGCATCGGCTCGTCCTCACCGGGCGCCTGCCGGTGGTCCAGGTAGACGTGCTGCTCGGGGCACATGACGACGTCGTGGCCGGCCTCGGCGGCGGCGATCCCGCCCCCGTAGCCGCGCCAGGAGGAGACGGCCGCGCCCTCGGCGAGCCCGCCCTCCAGGATCTCGTCCCAGCCGATCAGGCGGCGTCCGCGGGCGGCGAGCCAGCGGTCGAAGTGGCGGATGAACCAGGACTGCAACTCGTCCTCGTCGGCGAGGCCCAGCTCCTCGATGCGGGCCCGGGCGGCCGGGGACGCCTTCCACTGGTCCTTGGGGCACTCGTCGCCGCCGACGTGCACGAAGGGGGACGGGAAGAGCTCCAGGACCTCCTCGAAGACGCCCTCGTAGAAGCGGAGGACGGCTTCCGTGGGGGCGAGGACGTTCGGGTTGACGCCCCAGGTGTCCCAGACGGTGAGGGCGGCGGTGTCCACGACGTCGGTGTTGCCGAGTTCGGGGTAGGCGGCGAGGGCGGCCTGCGCGTGGCCGGGCAGGTCGATCTCGGGGACGACGGTGACGTGCCGCTCGGCGGCGTACGCGACGATCTCGCGGATGTCGTCCCGGGTGTAGAACCCGCCGTGCGGGGTGTCGTTCCACAGCGGCGAGGCCCGGTGGCCCCACTTGGTGCGGGCCCGCCAGGAGCCGACCTCCGTGAGCCTCGGGTGGCGCCGGATCTCGACGCGCCAGCCCTGGTCGTCGGTGAGGTGGAGGTGGAGGACGTTGAGCTTGTGGGCGGCGAGGAGGTCGATCAGGCGCAGCACGTCGTCCTTGGGCGCGAAGTGCCGGGCGACGTCGAGCATGAGGCCGCGCCAGCCGAACCGGGGCCGGTCCTCGACCGTGACGTGCGGGAGGTCCCAGGGCCCGCCGGACACGGGCGCCCGGCGGTACGCGTCGGGGCCGAGGAGCTGGCGGAGGGTCTGGGCGCCCCAGAACACCCCGGCGGGGCCGCCGCCCTCGACGAGGACGGCCGCACCGGGGTCCCCGGTGGTCAGCCGGTAGCCCTCGGGGCCGTGCTCCCGCGCCACCTGCTCGCTGATCCGCAGGCGTACGGCGTGCTCGCCCGTCCCGTCGGGGAACGGCAGCCCGGTGGCGGCGCCCAGGGCGGCGCGGAGCCAGCGGGCGGTGCCCCCGGTGCCGGGTCCGGCGTCGAGCGCGGTCCGCCCGTCGAGCGTGACGCGCCCGGGGGCGCCGCCCCGGCGCCCGGCCGACAGGGGTGCGGGGATCAGGTCCGTGGAACCGGTCATCGCGTCAGTCCTTCACCGCCCCGCCCAGTCCCGAGACCAGGCGGCGCTGTACGAGTACGAAGAAGACGAGCACCGGGAGGGTCATCACGGTCGAGCCGGCCATGATGCCTCCCCAGTCGTTCTCGTCGGGCTTGAAGAAGACGAGCAGGGCCATGGGCAGGGTCGACTGCGAGGTGTCGCTGATGAGGAACGACTTCGCGAAGAGGAAGTCGTTCCAGGTGGAGATGAACGAGAAGACGCTGGTGGCGACCAGGCCCGGGAAGACCAGCGGGAAGAGGATCTGCCACAGGAACCGGGTGCGGCTCGCGCCGTCGATCTGCGCCTGCTCCTCCAGGGCCTCCGGGACCGCCCTGACGAAGCCGCGCAGCATCCAGATCGCGAACGGCAGGGAGAACGCGATGTGCGGCAGGATCAGCGAGCCGAGGGTGTTGAGCTGCCCGAAGTCCCGCATGAGGAAGAACAGGGGGATGGTCAGCGCCTCGACCGGCACCATCTGCGCGACCAGGAACATGATCAGCAGCGTCGTCCGGAACCGGAAGCGGAACCGGGTGACGGCGGTCGCCGCGAGGAAGGCGATGACCGCGGAGGCGAGGACGACCGTGACGGCGACGAGCAGCGAGTTGAGGAAGTAGCGGCCGAAGTCCTGCTGTTCGAGGACGCGCCGGAAGGAGTCCAGGGACGGCGAGAGCGTCCACGGGCGCGGGTGCGCGGACTGGATCTCACCGGCCGGCTTGAGGGCCGAGAGGACCATCCAGTACAGCGGGAAGGCGACGGCGGCGGCGACGAGGAGGGTGACGGCCTCGGCGGCGAGGCGTCCGGGGCGCCGGACGCGCGGTGTGCGGAGGGCGCTCACAGTTCTTCTCCCTGGCGTCGCAGCAGGCGCAGGTAGACGAGCGTCACGGCCAGCAGGATCAGCAGCATGACGACGCCGATCGCCGAGCCCAGGCTGTACTGGGACGAGGCGAACGCCTTCTGGTAGGCGTACACGTTGAGGACGAGGTTCTGGCCGGCGATGCCGCCGCCGTTCGTCATCACGTAGATCTGGGTGAAGAGCTTGAAGTCCCAGATGATCGACTGGATCGTGACGACGACCAGGATGGGCCGGAGCATCGGCGCCGTGACCGCGCGCCAGATCCGCCACTGCGAGGCGCCGTCGAGGGCGGCGGCCTCCAGGACCTCCGTCGGGACGGCCCTGATGCCCGCGTAGACGGTGACCATCACGAACGGGAAGGAGCACCAGACGACTTCGAGGAGGACGAGGGCGAAGGCGCTGTACCGCCCGTACGTCCAGGAGAAGTCACCGAGTCCGAGGAGCCGGTTGACGGGGCCGAAGTCGGGGTCGAAGAGGAAGACCCAGACGGTGGAGCCGGTGACGGCGGGGGTGGCCCAGGCGCCGAGCGCGGCCATCATCAGGACGAACCGGGGCAGCGCGCGCACGCGCGTGAGGAGCACGGCCAGGGCGCAGCCGACGGCGAGCGTGGTGACGACGCAGACGGCGGCGAAGACGACGGTGGCGAGGAGGACCTGCCGGAACTGGGGATCGGAGAAGAGCGCCGCGTAGTTCCCGAACCCCTGGAACGAGGTGGGTTCGCCGCCGCTGACCTGGGCCTGGGTGTACTCCAGGAAGGAGATCAGGCCCAACTGGTAGACGGGGTAGACGAGGAGCGCGCCGAGGACGACGAGGGCGGGCAGCAGGTACAGCCAGGGGGTCCAGGCGCCGGGGCGCCGGGGACCGCGGACCGCGGGCGCGGGGCTCGCGGCCGGAGCGCCCGCGGCCGCTCCGGGCCGCTTCTCGACGGGCGGGACGAGCGGGGTCGTCATGCGGATCAGCCCGCCGACGCGAAGACCGCGTCCATCTTCTTCGCGGCGTCGTCCGCCGCCGCCTTGACGTCCTTACGGCCGCTGACGATCTCCTGGAACATCGTGGGCAGCACGAGGGAGGCGTCGATCTCGCCCCAGCCGGGGGACGCCGGGACGAACTTCGTGCCGGCGGCGAGGGTGTCGGTGAAGGGCTTCACGAAGGGCTGCCGCCGGGCGGCGTCGGCGCGCACGTCGGCGTACGTGGGCAGGAAGCCCATCGCGTCGAAGAGCCGGCCCTGGGCCTCCTTGCCGGCGAGGGACTTGAGGAGGTCGACGGCGAGGGTGCGGTGCGAGGTGCTCCTGAGGACGCCGATGTTGTTGCCGCCGGCGAAGGCGGGGGCGATCGAGCCGGGGGTGGTGCCGGGCAGCGGGACGACGGCGTACTTGCCCTTCACCGCGCCGGCCTCGACGGCCGCGTGGCTGAAGTCGCCGCCGATGGCCATGCCGGCCTTGCCGGAGGCGAAGGCGGTGACGGTGGCGTTGCCGCCCATCTGGGCGCACTTGGCGGCCGGACAGTTGTCGTCGCCGAAGAGCGAGGTGTACGTGGCGATGCCCTTGAGGGCGTCCGGGCTGTTGACGGCGGCCTTGTGGGAGCCGTCCCGCTCGGTGGCGAGTTCGCCGCCGGCGGCCCAGACGAAGGGCATGGCGCCGTAGGTGTAGGCGCCGCCGACGGCGATGCCGTACAGCTCGGGCCGGGCCTTGCGGATCTTCTTGGCCGTCTCGACGAGTTCGGCCTGGGTCCTGGGGGCCGTCAGGCCCAGGTCCCGGAAGACGTCGGTGCGGTAGTAGAGGGCGCGGACGCCGACGAAGAACGGGGCGCCGTAGACCTTGCCGCCGACGGTGACGGACCGGCGGGCGGTGGGGTCGGTGTCCTTGGCCTCGTCCCAGGCGGCGAACTCGGCGCTGATGTCGGCGAGGCCGCCGTCCTTGACGTATCCGGCGGTGTCGGTGTTGCCGTACTCGATGAGGTCGGGGGCCGACTTCGGGTCGTTGAAGGCGGCCTTGACGCGCTGGGCGCGGGTCTCGACGGGGATGTACTCGACCTCGACCTTCGCGCCCGCGTTGCGCTGCTCGAAGGCGGCGACGGCCTGCCGGACGGCCTGCTCCTTGGGCTTGTTGCTCACCTCCTGGAAGAGCCAGACGCGCAGGGTGCCGCTCTTCTCGTCCGTCGTGGCCTTCCCGTCCGAGGTCTGGGGCGCGCAGGCGGTGACGGTCAGCCCGGCCAGCAGGAGCGCGGTGACGGCGGCGGTGACGGGGGTGCCCCCTGCTCGGCCGAGGCCGAGAGCTCGGGGGAGGGCGGAAAGCTTCATGACGGGACCCCTCCAGGTACGTGCGTTGCAGCATGCGCAATGGCCGTTTCGTGCTGCACAACACGCGTGAGGTTAGGCGCGCTCCGTGCGGGCCGACAAGAGGTCTCGACCACCTCAACCACTCCGTGACCGGCGGAAGCACCCTGCGCAACGGGGAAGGGGAGGAACGCGACGAAAACGGAACGGCCCCCGCCGCACGCGCCGAAGCGCGCACGACGGGGGCCGTCACCGGGTCTCCCGGGCGCCGGGACCCGTCCTACGTGTCCTTGCCGCCCTTGCCGCCCTTGTCCTTGTCGCCGCCGGCGCCCATGGATTCGTAGATCTCCTTGCACATCGGACAGACCGGGTACTTCTTGGGGTCGCGCCCCGGCACCCAGACCTTTCCGCACAGCGCCACGACGGGCGTGCCGTCGAGCGCGCTCGCCATGATCTTGTCCTTCTGGACGTAATGGGCGTAGCGCTCGTGGTCGCCGTCACCGTGGGACACCTGCGGCGTCGGCTCGACGAGGGTCCCCGTACCTGCCCCGCGCTCGGGCTCGAGAGTGCTCATGGGACCCAAGGGTACCCACGCGGACACGGGAACCGGTGCCCCTCCGGGGGCGGCCCGTGGACCCTCCCCGCCCCTGGAGGCCCGTCGCCTCAGTTGAGTGACGGATCGTCCGGATACGTCGCGACCATCGCGAGGTCGCCGCGCTGCCGCCGCAGCACCTGCCGCCAGAGCGTCCCGGGCTCCGGGGAGGAGACGTCGCCGGGCTCCGACTCGACCACGTACCAGGCTCCTTCGCCCACCTCGGACTCCAGCTGGCCGGGGCCCCAGCCCGCGTACCCGGCGAAGATCCGCAGCGCGCCGAGCGCCGGTCCGAGCAGCTCGGGCGGGGTCTCCAGGTCGACGAGGCCGATCGCCCCGTGCACCCGCCGCCAGCCGAGCGGACCCTCGCCGCCGGGGATCACGGCGATGCCGAGGGCCGCGTCGAGGGAGACGGGGCCGCCCTGGAAGACGACGCCCGGCTCGCCCGCGAGGTCCGCCCAGGGGGCGAGGACGTCGCCGACGGTCACCGGCGTCGGCCGGTTGAGGACCACGCCGAGCGAACCCTCGTCGTCGTGGTCGAGCAACAGGACCACCGCGCGGTCGAAGTTCGGGTCCGCGAGGGCGGGGGTGGCCACGAGCAGCCGTCCTGTGAGCGAGGACACCTCGGTCATGCGACCCATGATCCCGCATCTTCGGCGCGCGCGGGGCGCGTCGGACGCGGGAACGCGGGAAGACGGGAACCCGCCGCAGTTCAGAGGGGAGGGGAGCGGACGGGCGGACGGGGCCGCCGGGAGAACCGGACGGTGACACTCCGCAAGATCGCGCCAACAGAGGGTGTTGTGCCGAATTCATTACGTCTGACAGGCCCCCCGACCCACCCGAAAGGGGTCCCACGGCCCCTTACTCTTTTCACTGGCCACCCGTCGGACCCACTTTCGGAACGCGAGATTCATGACCGGCACAGACAGCCATGACGTACTGCTTGTCCACGGCGGCACCCCGCTGGAGGGCGAGATCCGCGTCCGCGGCGCGAAGAACCTCGTGCCCAAGGCGATGGTCGCCGCCCTGCTCGGCAGCGGCCCCAGCCGCCTGCGCAACGTGCCCGACATCCGTGACGTCCGGGTGGTCCGCGGCCTGCTCCAGCTCCACGGCGTGACGGTCCGCCCGGGCGAGGAGCCCGGCGAGCTCGTCCTCGACCCGACGCACGTCGAGTCCGCGAACGTCGCCGACATCGACGCCCACGCCGGCTCGTCCCGCATCCCGATCCTCTTCTGCGGCCCGCTGCTGCACCGCCTCGGCCACGCCTTCATCCCGGGCCTGGGCGGCTGCGACATCGGCGGACGGCCCATCGACTTCCACTTCGACGTGCTGCGGCAGTTCGGCGCCACCATCGAGAAGCGGGCGGACGGGCAGTACCTGGAGGCCCCGCAGCGCCTGCGCGGCTGCAAGATCCGCCTGCCGTACCCCTCGGTCGGCTCGACCGAGCAGGTGCTGCTCACGGCGGTGCTCGCGGAGGGCGTCACCGAGCTGTCGAACGCGGCGGTGGAGCCCGAGATCGAGGACCTGATCTGCGTCCTGCAGAAGATGGGCGCGATCATCTCCATGGACACCGACCGGACGATCCGGATCACCGGTGTCGACCGGCTCGACGGCTACACCCACCGGGCGCTCCCGGACCGCCTGGAGGCGGCCTCCTGGGCGTCGGCGGCGCTGGCCACCGGGGGCAACATCTACGTGCGCGGCGCCCAGCAGCGCTCGATGATGACCTTCCTCAACACGTACCGGAAGGTCGGCGGCGCCTTCGAGATCGACGACGACGGCATCCGCTTCTGGCACCCGGGCGGCTCGCTCAACGCGATCGCCCTGGAGACGGACGTGCACCCCGGCTTCCAGACCGACTGGCAGCAGCCGCTGGTCGTGGCCCTGACGCAGGCGTCCGGCCTCTCCATCGTGCACGAGACGGTGTACGAGTCGCGGCTGGGCTTCACCTCCGCGCTCAACCAGATGGGTGCGCACATCCAGCTGTACCGCGAGTGCCTGGGCGGCTCCGACTGCCGCTTCGGCCAGCGGAACTTCCTGCACTCGGCGGTCGTGTCGGGCCCGACCCGGCTCCAGGGCGCCGACCTGGTCATCCCCGACCTGCGCGGCGGCTTCTCGTACCTGATCGCGGCGCTCGCGGCCCAGGGCACCTCGCGGGTCCACGGCATCGAGCTGATCAACCGCGGCTACGAGAACTTCATGGAGAAGCTGATCGAGCTGGGCGCCAAGGTCGAGCTGCCGGGCGGCGCGCTGGTCTAGCGGCCGCGGCGGGCCCGGTCCCGTACGGCTCCACGCGGGTGGAGCCGTACGGGACCGGGCCCTTTCGTCCGTACGGGGCCGGAGCGCGCACGGCGGGCCCCGCGGCCGGCGCGGAGCCGTCCCGCGACGTGCCCCCGTTGCGGAGCCGTACGCGCCCGTGTGGGGGCCGTACGCGCCCGTGCGCCCGTACGGGGCCGTACGCACCCGCGGAGGGCCGTGCGGGAGGCCCGGCGGCCCCCGGGGCCGGTGCCGGACGCTCCGGGGCGAACGAAAGGGCGGCCACCCCCGGAGGGGTGGCCGCCCTTTCAGCGCCTACAGGCCGCCTTACTTGCCCTTGGCGGCTTCCTTGAGCTTCGAGCCCGCGGAGACCTTCACGCTGTAGCCGGCCGGGATGTCGATCGGGTCGCCGGTCTGCGGGTTACGAGCGGTGCGAGCGGCACGGTGGGTGCGCTCGAAGGTCAGGAAGCCGGGGATGGTGACCTTCTCGTCGCCCTTGGCGACGACCTCACCGACGGTCTCGGCGAGAGCGGCCAGCACGGCGTCGGCGTCCTTGCGGGTCACCTCGGCGCGGTCGGCCAGGGCGGCCACCAGCTCACTGCGGTTCATGTTGTTACTCCCGTGTTCTTCTTGCCTGTGAGGCGTGCCACGCGGCGGAAGCCGCGCGATTGGGTACAGCGAAGCCGATGCTGCCAGGGCTCTCGGACAGTCCCCGGACCCGGGTCACATGGACAGACCCTCGCGCCCAAACACGCATCCTGCCCCCACCAGCGGCGGGAACGCCAATCCGGCACCCCCTCGGATCGCACGGAAAACACCGGGAACCCGTGGTGGTGACGTTCTGTCGACCCCGCGGAAACCGAGCGGAGCCGAAAAGCAACCCTAAAGGCGGGTTTACGCCACCGCGAATCGCGACGCGCCGTCAGCGCTCGGCCGGAACCGTGCCCGCCGCCGCCGTCTTCGCCGCGGCGCGGACCGCTCCCGCGACCGCGCCCGCGACCTTGTCGTTGAAGACCGACGGGATGATGTAGTTCGGGTTCAGCTCGTCCTCGGTGACCACGTCGGCGAGGGCCTCGGCCGCCGCCAGCATCATCTCCGTGTTGACCGTACGGGACTGGGCGTCGAGAAGGCCGCGGAAGACACCCGGGAAGACCAGGACGTTGTTGATCTGGTTGGGGAAGTCGGAGCGGCCGGTGGCGACCACGGCGGCGGTCTGCCGGGCGACGGCCGGGTCGACCTCCGGGTCCGGGTTCGCGAGCGCGAACACGATGGCGCCGTCCGCCATGGCGGCGACGTCCTCCGCGCCGAGCAGGTCCGGGGCCGAGACGCCGATGAAGACGTCCGCGCCGACGACGGCCTCCTTGAGGGTGCCGGTGACGCCCTCGGGGTTGGTGTTGTCGGCGATCCAGCGCAGCGGCGAGTCGGCCGGGGCCGCGACCAGGTCCTCACGGCCCGCGTGCACGACGCCGTGGATGTCGGCGACGACGGCGTGCTTGACGCCCGCCGCCAGGAGGAGCTTCAGGATGGCCGTGCCGGCCGCGCCGGCGCCGGACATGACGACCCGGACGTCACCGGCGCTCTTGCCCACCACGCGCAGGGCGTTGGTGAGGGCGGCGAGGACGACGATGGCGGTGCCGTGCTGGTCGTCGTGGAAGACGGGGATGTCCAGGGCCTCGCGCAGCCGGGCCTCGATCTCGAAGCAGCGCGGCGCGGAGATGTCCTCCAGGTTGATGCCCGCGAAGCCGGGGGCGATCGCCTTGACGATCGCGACGATCTCGTCCGTGTCCTGGGTGTCGAGGCAGATCGGCCAGGCGTCGATGCCGGCGAAGCGCTTGAAGAGGGCGGCCTTGCCCTCCATGACCGGCAGGGAGGCCATGGGGCCGATGTTGCCGAGGCCGAGGACGGCGGAGCCGTCGGTCACGACCGCGACGGAGTTGCGCTTGATGGTGAGGCGGCGGGCGTCCTCGGGGTTCTCGGCGATCGCCATGCACACCCGGGCCACGCCGGGGGTGTAGATCATGGAGAGGTCGTCACGGTTGCGGATGGGGTGCTTGGACGCCATCTCGATCTTGCCGCCGAGGTGCATCAGGAACGTGCGGTCGGAGACCTTGCCGAGGACGACGCCCTCGATGCCCCGCAGCTGCTCCACGATCAGGTCCGCGTGGGCCGTGGAGGTCGCGGCGATGGTGACGTCGATCCGGAGCTTCTCGTGGCCGGAGGCGGTCACGTCGAGGCCGGTGACGGAACCGCCGGACGACTCCACCGCCGTGGTGAGCTGGGAGACCGCGGTCCCGCTCGCGGGAACCTCCAGCCGGACCGTCATCGAGTACGAGACGCTGGGCGCCGTTGCCATGGCCGAGTTCCTCTGCTTTCCCTGAGCTTCATTGCTACGCCCGCCCCGGCTGGTTGCCCGGCGGCGCCCTCCGATGGTCGCACCTACCTGTCAGTAGCAGGTAATGCGGTCATTTTGTTTTCGGAAAGTAATTTCCACCATACGAGAAGTGGCCGGGAAACAGAAGAGGCCCTCGCCACCGGGGTGACGAGGGCCTCGGCCTCGTAGACGCGTACGAAGCCATCACGCTTGAGGGTGACACCGGCCCGCCATGCTCGCCTCGCGGCAAGTGGTCCCTCTGAGGGACGAAGGTTGGGCCCGGGGGCTTGGATCGGGCCGGTGTCGCCTCCAGGCTAACAAACCACTCGGGCAAGTGATTCCAGCGCCACAGGTTGACTCGAAATCGCCTGCGCGGCCCGTCGTGGGCAGGGGGCCGCGCCGCCCGACGGAGGCGCCACCGCCCCGCGGGGCGGACCGGATCAGTCCCTCAGCAGGTCCGGCACCCCCGCCGCGTCCGGCAGGTCGCCGGCCGCCGCGACCACCGTGAGCTGCTGCGTCGCCCGGGTCAGCGCCACGTACAGCACCCGCAGGCCGGCCGGGGACTCGTCCGCGATCTCCGCCGGCGAGACGACGACCGTCGCGTCGTACTCCAGGCCCTTCGCCTCCAGGGAACCGAGCGCCACCACCCGGTCGCCCAGGTCCGCGAGCCAGCGGGCGGCCTCCTGGCGCCGCTTCATGGCCACGACGACGCCGACCGTTCCGTCCACCTGGTCGAGCAGCCGTCGCGCCTCGAAACGTACCGTTTCGGCCAGATCCGCCGTCCCGGCCTCCTCGGGGACCGCGACGAAGCGGGGTTCGACCCCCGTCGAGCGGACCGCGCGCGGCGACTCCTTGCCCGGCATGGCCAGGGCGAGGACCCGGGCGGCCAGCTCGGCGATCTCCGCCGGGTTGCGGTAGTTCACGGTCAGCTCGAAACGGCGGCGCGGCCGGGAGCCCAGCGCCTCGTCCCGGGCCGCGGCGGCCTCGTCCGGGTCCGACCAGGAGGACTGCGCCGGGTCCCCGACCACCGTCCAGGTGGCGTGCCGGCCGCGCCGCCCGACCATCCGCCACTGCATGGGCGTGAGGTCCTGCGCCTCGTCCACGATCACGTGGGCGTACTCGGTGCGCTCCGCCGCGAGCCGCTCGGCCCGCTCGCGCTGGGTCTCCTCCCGTACCGGCATCAGCTCCTCCAGGCCGGTGAGCTGGTCCAGCGGGTCGTACTCCCGGCGCTTCCTCGGCCGGGCCGGGGCGCCGAGCAGGGTGTTCAGCTCGTCCAGGAGGGCCACGTCGTGGACGGACAGCTCCGGGCGGCGCAGGGAGCGGGCGAGCCGCCGCACCTCGCCCGGGTTGAGGACGCCGCGGGCCCAGCGGCCGAGCCGCCGCTCGTCGGCCATCGCGTCCAGGACCCGCCGGGGGGTGAGCTCGGGCCACCAGGCGGCGAGGAAGGAGAGGAAGGAGTCCTCGGTGGAGACGTCCTCGTCGAAGGAGGAACGCAGCTCGGCGGCGAGCTCGGGGTCGCTGTGCCGGCCGGCCGCGCCGGACTTGGCGTACAGCGCGTCGAGGAGCAGCCGGCGGGCGCGCGGGCGGAGCAGGTTGACCGGGGCGGTGCCGCCGAGGACGTTGTGGCGGATGCGCCGCAGCTCCTCGGCCTCCAGCTCCAGGCGGCGCCCGAAGGCGACCACCCGCAGGCGGGTCGGGGTGCCGGCGGGGGCCCGGCCGGCGTCCTCCCCCGGCTCGGGCGGGGCCTTGGGGGCGGGGGTCTCCAGGGCGCCCCTGGCGGCCTTGCGGAGCACCGCGAGCATGCGGGAGGAGCCCTTGATCCGGGCGACGGCCGGGTCGTCGTAGGCGGTGGCCCCGGCGCCGGCGGCTTCGTCGGCGAGTGAGCCGACCGCACGGATCGCGACCTGCCCCTCCTCGCCGAGGGACGGCAGGACGCCCTCGGTGTACGAGACGAGGAGCGGGGTCGGGGAGACGATCAGGATGCCGCCCGCGTACCGCCGCCGGTCCTGGTAGAGCAGGTACGCGGCCCGGTGCAGGGCCACGGCCGTCTTGCCGGTGCCGGGGCCGCCCTCCACGTACGTCACGGAGGCGGCGGGCGCCCGGATGACGAGGTCCTGCTCGGCCTGGATGGAGGCGACGATGTCCCGCATGGTGTGGCTGCGGGCCTGGCCGAGGGCGGCCATCAGGGCGCCGTCGCCGATCACCGGCAGCTCGTGCCCGTCGAGGGAGGCCCTCAGCTCGGGGCGCATGAGGTCGTCCTCGACGCCGAGGACCCGGCGGCCCTTGGAGCGGATGACCCGGCGGCGCACGACCCGGCCGGGGTCGACCGGCGTGGAGCGGTAGAAGGGCGCGGCGGCGGGGGCCCGCCAGTCGATGACGAGCGGCGCGTAGTCGGAGTCCAGGACCCCGATGCGGCCGATGTGGAGGGTCTCCCCGATGTCGGCGGTGCCGTCCGGGCGCACCGCGTCGTCGGCGGGCTCGACGGAGGTGTAGGCCCCGTCGGGACCCTTCTTCCCGTCCTTCCCGTCCAGCAGGTCGATCCTGCCGAAGAGGAAGTCCTCGAACTCGTTGTTGAGCCGGTTGAGGTGGATGCCGGCCCGGAAGACCTGGGCGTCGCGCTCCGCGAGGGCGCCCGGCGTGCCGACCTGACCGCGCTGGGCGGCGTCGTTCATCAGGAACTCCGCCTCGTGGATCTTCTCCTCCAGCCGTCGGTAGACCCGGTCAAGATGTTCCTGCTCGACACCGATCTCACGGTCCCTGACCGTGTCCACGGCTTCCTGCGCGGCCACCTGGGGCCCCCTTCTCACGTGCACTGGGCAGCCGTCGAGCGTACGCCACCGGAGACCCCGTGTCAGGCCGGATCTCCCGGAACGGGAACACCGGGCGGCGGGTCGTCGTGCAGCAGCCGCTGGAACAGGTGGTGGTCGCGCCACTCGCCGTCGATGTGGAGGTAGCGCGGCGCGGTGCCGACGCGGGTGAAACCGCCCTTGGCGAGGACCCGTTGGGAGGCGTGGTTGCCGAGGAGGGTGCACGCCTCGACCCGGTGCAGCCCCAGCTCCTCGCGGGCGGCCCGGCACGCCTCCTCCAGGAGGGCGGTGGCGAGCCCCCGGCCGGCGTGGTCCGGATCGACCCAGTAGCCGAGGGAGGCGCTGCAAAGGGGACCGAGGACGGTCCCGGAGAGCGTGGCGACGCCCACGATCTCGTCGCCCTCGACGGCGAACCACCGCGCCCCGCCGTCCGCGATCCGCTCGGCCTGCCCCTCGGTCGTGTAGTACCGCTCGGGCCGGTACGGCTCCCAGGGCTTCAGGTACGCCCGGTTCCGCGTCACCGCCCGGGCGAGGGCGGGGGCGTCGGCGGGAGTGGCGGGCCGGATGCGGGGTCCTTCGGTGGTCATCCGCGTACGGTAACGGGCCCCGCCGCCCCGGACGGACGCGGCGGGGCACGGCCCGGTGTTCCCGGCCGGGCCTCAGCGGCGTGCCAGGGCCAGCACGCTCAGGCCGAACATCAGGACGCCCAGCGGGAGGTGGACCGACGGCACGTGCGCGATGCCGAGCACGACCTGGGCGGAGGCCAGGAGGAGGAAGCCGGACGCGTCCCGGACGGGCCGGAGGGAGCCGCCGCCCGGCTTCCACGCCAGTACCGCCGCGAGCAGGTACAGCATCGTCGCCCCGTACGTCACGCGGGCTCCCACGCTGTGCAGCGCCTCCCCGTAGGACGTGGTCAGGAGCAGCCCGGCGGAGACGGCCTGGACGAAGATGGTCAGGGTCTGCAGGGCGATCGAGCACCGCAGGAACGAGAAGCCGTGCCGTGCCGTCGCCGTCGCCGTCGCCGTCTTCGTCGTCGTCTGGGTGGCCATGTGGCGGTCCCTCCGTTCTGCCCGGGGGCAGTGGGTCGATAAGGTCTCGCGGGTCCGACGAGACGGGCCCGCGAAAGGTAAGGCGAGGGGGCGGACGGAAGCGTGGGGACGGACGGGAGCGGGGGGACGGACGGGAGCGGGAGGACGGCCGGGGGTGCCGTGCCGACCGGGGGCACGGAGGAGACCGGGAGCGCTGTGCCGGCCGGGGGCCGGGGGACGGCCGGGAGCGCTGTGCCGGCCTGGGGCACGGAGGAGACCGGGAGCGGGGAGGAGGCCGGGAGCGGGGAGGAGGCCGGGAGCGGGGAGACGGACGGGAGCGGGGAGACGGACGGCGTGGTGGCCGGTGAGCGGCGGCGGCTGCTCAACGTCGCCTACCGGCTCCTCGGTTCGCTGGCCGAGGCCGAGGACGCCGTGCAGGAGGCGTACGCGCGCTGGTACGCGCTGCCGCCGGCCCGGCGGGGGGAGGTCCTGTCCCCCGGCGCCTGGCTGACGACGGTGACCGGCCGCGTCTGTCTGGACGTGCTCGGTTCCGCGCGGGCCCGGCGCGAGCGCTACGTCGGCGCGTGGCTGCCCGAACCGCTGCCCGACCGCGCCGAGTGGGGCCGTGGCCGCGGGACCGTCCCCGCCGGTCCTCCCGATCCCGCCGACCAGATGGTCCTGGACGAGTCGGTGTCCATGGCCTTCCTCGTGGTCCTGGAGTCGATGACGCCCGCCGAGCGGGTGGCGTTCGTCCTGCACGACGTCTTCCGCTACCCCTTCGCCGAGATCGCCGGCGTCCTCGACCGCTCCCCTGCGGCCTGCAAGCAGCTGGCGTCCTCCGCCCGGCGGCGGGCGGGCGCGGCGACCGCTCCCGCGGCGGCCGGGCGGGCCGGCGCGGTACGGCGCGTGCGGGAGGCGTGGGAGAACAAGGACATCGCGGCCCTCGTCGCCCTCCTCGACCCGGCCGCCGTGATGACCGCCGACGGCGGCGGTCTGGCCGGCGCCGCCCTCCGCCCGGTCGAGGGCGGCGCGGACATCGCCCGGTACATGGTGGGCATCGCCGACCGGGCCCCGGGGCTCCGGCTCCTGGAACGGTCGGTCAACGGCGCGCCGGGGCTGGTGGCCGTGCGGGAGGGGTCCGTCGTGACCGTGGCCTCGTTCGACGTCGCCGACGGCCGCGTCTCCCGGATCTGGGTGGTCCGCAACCCGGAGAAGCTGCGGTCGTGGACGGAGGACGGCCGGGAGCCGTCGGGCGGTACGGGGACGGAAACGGGGGCGGGGCCGGGCCCCCAGGGGCCGTAGGGGCCGTAGGGGCCGTAGGGGCCTGTACACCCCCTACAAGCCCCTACGGGCCCCACAGCCCCGTAGTTGGTCGCACGGGCCCGGTCCGGGCCCGGCAGGGGTCGTACGGCCCCCCCTACGACCCCTACGGCCCGTACGGGTCCGCACCCGCCCCCGGAGTCCCGGCCCTACCCGTCGTACTTGTCCTCCGCCGCCGGGTCCAGGGCCAGCCGGTAGCCGCGCTTGACCACGGTCTGGATCAGCTTCGGGGCGCCGAGGGAGGTCCGGAGGCGGGCCATCGCCGTCTCCACCGCGTGTTCGTCGCGCCCGGCACCCGGCAGGGCGCGGAGGAGTTCGGCGCGGGGAACGACCCAGCCGGGGCGACGGGCGAGGAGTCCCAGGAGGGCCATCCCGGCGGGCGGGACGGGGTGCAGGACCCCGTCCACCAGGGCCGCGTGGCCCCGGATCTCCAGGCGGTGTCCGGCGACCGGGAGGACCCGGGCGCGGGCGGGCAGTTCGGTGCAGAGGACCTGGACGAGGGGGCCGAGCCGGAACCGTTCGGGCTGGTACGTGGCGATGTCCTCCGCCTGCAGCGGCAGCGAGGTCACCGGCCCCACGCACACCGCAAGCACGCCGTGCCGCAGCGCCGCGACGACCTCCTCCCGCACCCCCCGCTCCCCCGCCCGGGCGAGCAGCGAGACGGCCGCCGGGGCGCTGGTGAAGGTCACCGCGTCCAGGCTCCCGGCGAGGACCGCGTCGAGCAGCCGGTCGAGGGGGGCGGGGTCCTCCGGCGGCATCCAGCGGTACACGGGAACGCCGACGACCTCCGCCCCGCCGGCCGTCAGCGCCTCCACGAAGCCCGGCAGCGGCTCCCCGTGCAGCTGGAGCGCGATCCGGCGGCCGGCCACCCCCTCGGCGAGGAGCCGGTCCAGGACCTCGGCCATGGACTCCGAGGACGGCGACCAGGACTCGCTGAGCCCGGCGGCCCGTACGGCCCCCTTGACCTTCGGCCCCCGGGCGAGGAGTTCGACGCCCCGCAGGACGGCGAGCAGTTCCTCCCCGTGCCCCCAGCCCTCGGCGGCCTCGATCCACCCCCGGAAGCCGATCGCCGTGGTGGCGATCACGACGTCGGGGGCGCGGGCGACGAGCTCCCTGGTCGCGGCGAGGAGTTCGGCGTCGTCGGCGAGGGGCACGATCCGCAGGGCGGGGCCGTGGACGACGGTGGCGCCGCGCCGGCGCAGCAGCGTGATGAGTTCGTCCGCGCGCCGTGCCGCGGTGACGCCGACGGTGAAGCCCGCGAGGGGCCCGGCGAGGGGGCCGTGTTCTTGCTCGTCCATGGGTCCTGAGCCTGACGGGAGCGCGTGACGGACGCGGTTCGTCCGTATTTCCTGGCCGTTACGGACCCGGTTTCCCGGCCGTTACGGCCCTGGTTTCCCGGCCGTGGCGATCCGGGCCGGGCACCGGGTTCACACCGTCGCGCGACCGGCCCGGGGAACCGGGTGCGCGGCGGCGGCGGTCTCCGGCACGGTGACCGCCGGGCGTCGAAGGTATACCGCCCGGGTGACGCCCATGCACACCGCGTAGAAGACGAGGAAGGCGGCGAACGCGGCGGTGCCGGTGCCGACGGTCGCGAAGGACTGGCGGAAGGCGAGGTTGATCCCGAGTCCGCCGAGCCCGCCGACCGCCCCGGTGATCCCCATGGCGGCGCCGGAGAGCCGCCGCCCGTACGCCTCGGCGTCCTCGCCCGTGAGTCCCCGGCGGCGCCCCTGGGACAGGAAGACCGCCGGGATCATCTTGTACGTGGAGCCGTTGCCGAGGCCGCTGAGGACGAAGAGGCAGGTGAAGCCGGTGAGGAAGACGGCGAGCGACCCGGTCGCGGAGGCGAGGACCACCACGGAGGTCGCGGCGGCCATCGCGGCGAAGGTCCACAGGGTGATGCGGGCGCCGCCGTACCGGTCGGCGAGGAGACCGCCGACGGGCCGCAGGAGCGAACCGAGCAGCGGGCCGAGGAAGGTGAGCGAGGCGGCCTGGAGCGGGGTGCGGCCGAACTGGGTCTGCAGCACGAGCCCGAAGGCGAAGCCGTAGCCGATGAAGGAGCCGAAGGTGCCGACGTAGAGGAGGGCCAGGATCCAGGTGTGCCGGTCCCGCACGGCCTCCCGCACGGCGCCGGTGTCGTTCCTGACGGGGGCGAGGTTGTCCATGAAGAGCGCGGCGCAGACGGCGGCGGCCACGGCCAGGGGCAGGTAGACGCCGAGGACGAGCCGGGGGTGCGCCGCTCCGGCGGTCCCGATGACGAGGAGGCCGACGAGCTGTACGACGGGGACGCCGAGGTTGCCGCCGCCCGCGTTGAGCCCGAGCGCCCAGCCCTTCTTCCGCAGCGGGAAGAAGGCGTTGATGTTGGCCATGGAGGAGGCGAAGTTGCCACCGCCGACGCCGGTGAGCGCCGCCACCAGGAGGAAGGTGGCGTACGACGTGCCGGGCTCCGTCACGACGAGGGCGAGGCCGGTCGGCGGCAGGAGCAGCAGGGCGCCGGCGACGGTCCAGTTCCGGCCGCCGAACCGGGCGACGGCGAAGGCGTACGGGACCCGGATCAGCGCGCCGACCAGGGTGGCGGTCGCGATCAGGAAGAACTTGCCGGCGGGGTCGATCCCGTACTCCGGGCCCATGAACAGGACCATGACCGACCACAGGCTCCAGACCGAGAAGCCGATGTGCTCGGAGAACACGGAGAAGACCAGGTTCCGCCGCGCGGTCCGCTCCCCCTCCTCGCGCCAGAAGGTCTCGTCCTCCGGTTCCCACCGTTCGATCCACCGGCCGCCCATGTCCCACCTCCGGGTGTCGGGACCCAGGGCGTCCACGGCCCCGGTCCTCCGGGCACCGACGCTAGGGAGGCCGCGTTTCGGTCCGGTGCCGCGGAGTGACGACGGGGCAACCTTGCGCTCACCCGCCGGCCGCGGCCCCTGAGAGGGACGGGCCGGCGCGCCCCCGGTCCCGGGCCGGCGGGCCGTCCGCGCCCTTCGGTCCCGGGCCGGGGCCGTCCGCGCCCCTCAGTCCCGGGGCAGGCCCGGTTCGTCCTCCGGCAGCCAGGCACCCGGCGGGCGGACCCGCCAGCCCTCCCGGGTGCCGATCTCGGCGGCGGCGGTCCGCAGGGCGTCCAGGCCGGGATGGCGGAGCCCCTTGCGCCACACCAGGCTCACGGGTGACAGCGGGACGGGGTCCACGAGGGGACGCAGGACGCAGCCGGGCATGGGCGGGAAGTCCACGACGGCGAGGACGGGATTCCCGTACTTGGCCATGATCCGGCGGAACTCCTCCTTGCCGACGGCGAGCGGCGCGGGCGGGGCGATGCCGATGCCGCGCCCGGCGAAGAGCCGCGCGGCGAGGTCGGTCCACTCGGGGGTGCGCTCGTTCCCGGCGCCGGCGTAGATCCGCTCCCCGGCGAGCGCGGCGAGCGGGACCTCGGGGAGTCCGGCGAGCGGATGGTCCCCGGGCAGGACCACGGCCATCGGCTCGTACCGCACGAACTGCGCGTCGAGCCCCGCCCTGAGCCCGGCGTCGAGCCCTCCGTAGCGGCCGAAGGAGGCGTCGAGGCGGCCGGCGGCGACGGCCCGCGCGGCGCCGGTGAGCCCGCTCTCGTAGCGGGCCATCAGTTCGAGGTCGGGGGCGAGTTCGCGGGCCCGGCGCAGCACGCGCTCGTGGGCGAGGCCGGGGCTGTTGAGGTCAACCAGGAGGGGCCGGGACTCGGCCCGGAAGGCGTCCCTCAGCTCGTCGTGGGCGGCGAGGACCCGGCGCACGTGCGGCAGGAGCCGTTCGCCGTCGGGGGTGAGGGCGACCTGCCGGGTGGTCCGTACGAAGAGTTCGGCGTCCAGCTCGCGCTCCAGGCGCCGCACGTCCCGGCTGAGGGCCTGCTGGGCGACGTGGAGCCGGGCGGCGGCGCGGGTGAAGTGCAGCTCCTCGGCGACGGCGGCGAAGGCGCGCAGGAGGCGGGGGTCGATGTCGTACGAGGAGGCCACGCCGCATTCAACAACACAGGTGCGTGAATGGCCATCGATCAGGTGTTGGACCGGCCGGGGCCGCGCACCCGAGCCTTGTCCCATGCCGCAACCGGACCTCATCCCCACCCCGGCGGGCCCGGCCCTCGCCCCCCGCTACCGCGACCACGACCGTCCGTACGGACACGACCGCCCGCACGGACCCCGCCGCGACCGCGGCCGCCCGGACGTCCTCCCCCGCAACCCCTACCTCCGTCTCTTCGCCCGTCCCGGCACCCGCGCCTTCACCGCCGGGGGCCTGATCGCCCGGCTGCCCGCGGGCATGTTCGGCGTCAGCGCCGTGATCATGATCGCGGCGGCGTACGGCTCCTACGCCCTGGCCGGCGCGGTCACCGCCACCGGCCTGGCCGTCGGCTCCGTGACCGCTCCCCTGATCGCCCGGCTGGTCGACCGGTACGGGCAGGCCCGGGTCGCGGTCCCGGCCGCCGCGTACGCGGCCCTGGGCCATCTGGTCCTGTCGCTGTGCGTCCACGAACGGGCCCCGGTCTGGGCGCTCTTCGTGACGACCGCCGTCACCGCGACCGCCCCGAACACGGGCGGGATGTCCCGGGCCCGCTGGGCCCACCTCCTGCGGGACGACCCGGACGCGCTGCACACCGCCAACGCCTTCGAGCAGGCCGCCGACGAACTCTGCTTCATGCTCGGCCCGGTGCTCGCCGCCGTCCTCTGCTCCGCGCTCTTCCCCGAGGCGGGGACGCTCACCGCCACCGCCCTCTTCCTCGGCGGGGTCCTCCTCTTCGCGGCCCAGCGCTCCACCGAACCGCCGGTCGCCCCCCGCACCCCGGCGGGCTCCCCGCTGCGTGCCCCCGGCACGGCGCCGCTGCTCGCGGTCTTCCTCGCCACCGGAGCGGTCTTCGGCTCCATGGAGGTGGTGACGCTGGCGTACGTGGACGGGCCCGTCGCCGGTCCGGTCCTCGCCCTCCAGGCGGCGGGTTCCTGCGCCGCCGGCCTACTCTACGGCCGCGCCCGCCGCACCGTACGGCTGCGCACCTGCCTGGCCGCGATGACGGCCCTGATGGCGCTGCCGCTGCTCGCCGCGTCCACCGGCTCGCTGCTCGCCCTGGCCGCCGGCCTGCTCGTGGCGGGCATGGCCACGGCCCCGACGATGGTGACGGGCATGGGCCTGCTCCAGCGCCTCACGCCCGCGGCGCGGCTCAACGAGGGCATGACCCTGGCCGTGACCGCGCTCCTCGCGGGCATCGCGGCCGGCTCGGCGTCCGGCGGCTGGGCCGCCGACCACACCCCGTTCCCCGCGTTCGGCTTTCTGCTGCCGGTCACGGCGGCGGCCGTGGCGCTGGCCCTGGTCTCGGCCTTCCGCGTCGACGGCCGCCGACGAAAGACTGGTACAACTATCCGGTACGAGTGAGGAGTATAGTTTTCTCGTCACGAGGCCACCGGAAGGGGACCGCGTCATGTCCATAAGCGCCAGCGAGGCACGGGCCACGCTCTTCCCGCTCATCGAACGCGTCAATGACGACCACGTCCCGGTGCGGATCACCTCCAGGAGCGGTGACGCCGTCCTGATGTCCGCCGCCGACTACGACGCGTGGCAGGAGACGGTGCACCTGCTACGTTCCCCCAAGAACGCCGAACGGCTCATGGGGGCGGTGGCCCGGGACCGGGAGGGGCGGGCTGCGGTCGCCTCGACCACCGACGACCTGAGGGAGATGGCCGGGGGCGAGGAGTGAGAAGTGTCCACTTCGATCCGGCGGCCTGGGAGGACTTCCTGTTCTGGATCGACACGGACCGGCGGGCGGCACGCCGGATCGTTCGCCTGATCGGCGAGATCCAGCGGGACCCCTTCAAGGGGATCGGGAAACCGGAGCCGCTGAAGGGGGATCTGACCGGCTACTGGTCCCGTCGGATCGACGACGAGCACCGTCTCGTCTACCGGGCGGACGCCGGGGAAGTGAAGATCGTCCAGGCCAGGTACCACTATTGAGGCATGACGAAGGCCCGGCGGTCGTGTGACCGCCGGGCCTTCGCCCACATGGGATGAGGTGTCCGGGGACGGTGCCCCGGACGCTCGGTGGAGATGGCGGGAATCGAACCCGCGTCCAACGGTACGGAAACAGAGCTTCTCCGTGTGCAGTCCGCTACGCGTTTCTCGGCCCCGGAGATCACGCGGACAAGTCTCCGACGGGCTCAGTCACTGTTTGATTTCCCTCCACCCCCCGTGACCGGGAGTGGAGGTTTAGATCCCTTAATGACGCCAGGATCCGGGTCGGGACCATCCCCGGGCTGACGCTCCTCACAGAGGCTTCTGTTCGTTACCTAAAAATTAGGCAGCGAGGGCGAAGCGGGAGTTATCGCTCTTGGAGTTGGCGATTATTGGTTGCGACATATGGTTTACGAGATCATTGCCGCTTCCTCGACACGCTTCCTCTGCATCGGTATCCGCTGTCGAAACCGATCATCCCCATGTTGATTTTTCAAGGTGCGCACCCCTTGCGAGGTGTGCGGGCTCCATCGTACGTGACCAACGGCGGACGCCGCCAGCGTATTCCCGGGAGCCGGCCCGCTCCGGAAGGGAGGGCCTAGCCGGACTGCGCCGCGCGCTGGCGCCGCTTGGCCGCCGCGATGGCGCGGTTCGTCTCGCGCGTGTCCTGCTTCTCGCGCAGGGTCTGGCGCTTGTCGTACTCCTTCTTGCCCTTGGCGAGGGCGATCTCGACCTTGACCCGGCCGTTCAGGAAGTACAGCGCGAGGGGCACGATCGTGTGACCCGTCTCCTGCGACTTCGACTCCAGCTTGTCGATCTCCTCCCGGTGGAGGAGCAGCTTCCGCTTCCGCTTGGC
Source organism: Streptomyces sp. NPDC041191 (assembly GCF_055591945.1). Classification (NCBI taxonomy): domain Bacteria; kingdom Bacillati; phylum Actinomycetota; class Actinomycetes; order Kitasatosporales; family Streptomycetaceae; genus Streptomyces; species Streptomyces sp. NPDC041191. The sequence continues at coordinate 446,133 of NZ_JBVIZC010000005.1, forward strand.
GGAGTGGTTGGTCCAGCTGCCCTGCATGTACTCGGGGACGTGGATGTTGTGCAGCCACGCCTCGTGGTTGTCGATCTGGACGAAGCCGTCGACCAGCGAGGCCCGCCCCATGCGCAGCGACTTCACCTCGGTGCCCATGAGCACCACACCGCACTCGTAGGTGTCGATGACGTGGTAGTCGTGCCGCGCCTTCTTGTTCTGCGCGATGAGCTTGCGCTCCGGCGCCTTGTCCTGGTTCTTCTTGGCAGGCTTGCCCTGCACGTTCACGAGTCCCTTGGCCATAGTGCGGCCATTTTCGCACTACGAGGCCCCTCCGAGGCCACTCAATACCGTTCTCGCCCGCTCCTCGGCCCGCTCCCCCGCCGCCAGGTCGGGCGTGATGCCGCGTCCGTCGACGGTGTGCCCGGCGGGGGTCCGGTAGTGGCCGACGGTCAGCTCGGCGACCGATCCGTCGGGCAGGGGGCTCGGCATCTGGACCGCGCCCTTGCCGAAGGTGCGGGAGCCGACCGTGACGGCCCGGCCCCGGTCCTTGAGGGCGCCGGTGAGCAGTTCGGCCGCGCTCATCGTGCCCCCGTCGACCAGCGCCACCAGGGGACGGCCGGTGTCGCCGCCGCCCTCCGCGTACACCGCCCGCTCCTCGCCCGCCACGTCGTAGGTGGCGACGAGTCCGCCGTCCAGGAAGGCGGAGGCGGCGGTGGCGGCCTCCGTGACGAGACCGCCGGAGTTGCCCCGCAGGTCCAGCAGGACCCCGGCGCCGGCCGGGGCCTTCCGCACCGCCTCCCGCACGCGCGTGCCGGCGCCCTTGGTGAACGCCTCGACCCGGATCAGCACCGCCCCGTCGTCGAGGCGGCGGACGGTCACCGGGTCCGTCGCGAGCCGGGCCCGGCGCAGGGTCAGCGTCCAGGCCGCGCGCCCGCGCTCGACCCCCAGGGCGACGGGCGAGCCGGGGACGCCGTCGCCGCGCAGCAGGGCGACGGTCTCGGAGACGGAGAGGCCGTCCACCGGGCGCCCGTCGACGGAGACCAGCCGGTCACCGGCCCGCAGTCCGGCCCGGTCGGCGGGGCCGCCCGGCCGGACCCGGGTCACCCGGACGCGGTCCTCGCCGGCCCGGCCCGCGGAGAGCCCGACGCCCGTGTAGGCCCCGTCGAGGGCCTGCTCGAACTCCGCGTACTCCCGCCGGTCGTAGACCGCGCCCCAGCGGTCGCCGCTGCGGCTGACGAACTCCTCGGCGGCCTGCTTGCCCGACTTCCCGTCCGCCATGGCCGCGGCGGCGGCCCGGCCGAGCGCGGCGGCGTCGACGGGCGTACGGCCCGGGGCCCGGGAGCCGGGACCGGGGAGCGCCTCGGCCCGCTTCCCCGCGGGCTCCTGCCGCGGCAGCGAGCCGGTGGCGGCGGCGGTGGCGAGGACGCCGGTGAAGACGAGCGTCAGAACGGCCCCGCGGAACGCTCCGCGGGGCCGGGGACAGAGAAGGTCGGTGCCGTCGGGCATGCCGTCCACTGTAGGACAGGGAGATGGCGCCGCACGGGCCGTGGCCGTACGACGCCATCCGTCACGACGGGTGCTTTCTCACACCTTCAGGTACTTGCGCAGCGCGATGAGGGCCGCCACGGCCGGCATCAGGAGACCGATGGCGATCACCAGCGGCAGCTTGGCGAACACCGCGTCCCAGCCGATGAAGTTGACCAGCTGCATCTTCTCGGCCAGCGCGATGCCGTGGTCGATCAGGAAGTACCGGCCGACGAGCAGCAGCACGCAGGCGACGCCGCCGCCGAGGAGTCCGGCGAAGGCGGCCTCCATGATGAACGGCATCTGGATGTAGAAGCTGGACGCGCCCACGAGCCGCATGATCCCGGTCTCGCGGCGGCGGCTGAAGGCCGAGACGCGGACGGTGTTGACGATCAGCATCAGCGCGATGACCAGCATCAGGCCCATGACGCCGAGCGCGGCGATGTTCATGCCGTTCATCAGGTCGAAGAGGTTCTGCAGGATGTTCCGCTGGTCCTGGACCGACTCGACGCCGTCCCGCCCGGCGAAGGCGGTGGCCACCACCTTGTACTTCTCCGGGTCCTTGAGCTTGACCCGGAACGACTCCTGCATCTGGTCCGGCGTCACCACGGAGGCGATGGCGGTGTCGCCGTACTGCTCCTTGTAGCGCTTGAACGCCTCGTCGGCCGTCTCCCGCTGGACGGAGTCGACGATGTCCATCTTCTTCAGGTCGGCCTCGATCTGCTCCTTCTGCTGCGTGGTGACCGCGCCCTTGGGGCACTTGCCCGCGGTGGCCGCGTCGGCCTTGTTGCAGAGGAAGATGGAAACGTTGACCTTGTCGTACCAGTAGTCCTTCATCGTGCTGACCTGCTCACGCATGAGCAGCGCGCCGCCGAAGAGGGCGAGCGAGAGGGCCACGGAGACGATGACGGCGAAGGTCATCGTCAGGTTGCGCCGGAGACCGACGCCGATCTCGGAAAGCACGAACTGAGCGCGCATGGGTCTGCTTTCTCCTCCTGCTCGCTACGGGCTCAGTGCTGGTATCCGTAGACGCCGCGCGCCTGGTCGCGGACGAGGCGGCCCTTCTCGAGCTCGATGACGCGCTTGCGCATCTGGTCGACGATGTTCTGGTCGTGGGTCGCCATGACGACGGTGGTCCCTGTCCTGTTGATGCGGTCGAGCAGCTTCATGATGCCGACGGAGGTCTGCGGATCGAGGTTGCCGGTGGGCTCGTCGGCGATCAGCAGCATGGGCCGGTTGACGAAGGCCCGGGCGATGGCGACGCGTTGCTGCTCACCGCCGGAGAGCTCGCCCGGCATCCGGTCCTCCTTGCCGCCGAGCCCGACGAGGTCGAGCACCTGCGGGACGGCCTTGCGGATCTCGCCGCGCGGCTTGCCGATGACCTCCTGGGCGAAGGCCACGTTCTGGGCCACGGTCTTGTTGGGCAGCAGGCGGAAGTCCTGGAAGACGGTGCCGAGTTGGCGTCGCATGTGCGGCACCTTCCAGTTGGACAGCCGGGCCAGGTCCTTGCCGAGGACGTGCACCTGGCCTTGGCTGGCGCGCTCCTCGCGGAGGAGCAGCCGCAGGAAAGTCGACTTTCCGGAGCCCGAGGAACCGACGAGGAAGACGAACTCCCCCTTCTCGATCTCCAGGGAGACGTCCCGGAGCGCGGGGCGGTTCTGCTTCGGATAGGACTTGGAGACGTTGTCGAATCGGATCACGGATGCACCACGGTCGGCCGGGAGTAGGTGTGCGTGACCTTACGCGACCGGGGACGGCCCTCGCAGTCGCGGTCCTGGCTTGCGCGGTATATCCTTTTCGCCCTTCCGGGTGGAGGGCGGCGGACCGGCGGGGCGCGCCGAAACGACGCGGAGCTGGCACAGTGGTAGGGGGAACGTCCGGAATCCCCCGCACGTTGTCCCGACGTGTTCCCGGTGCGGGAGGAGGAGAGCGTATGACCTACGACCGACTGGTGTGCGCCCACTGCGCGGCCCCGGTCGCCGAGGGCCGCTGCCCCGTCTGCCGCGCGAACCGGGAGCGCCTGACTCCCCGGGGGCCGTCCCCCGCGATGCTCCTGACACTGGCGATCGCCCTGCTGGCGGCGATCGCGCTGCTCACGGCGGTCCGCACGGTCTAGGAGCCGCCCGGCGGCCCCGTACGGGCCCGGAGACGCCGCGAAGGGCCGGGGAGAGGTCTCCCCGGCCCTTCGCGGCGTACGGAACCGTCAGGTGGCGGTACGGCCACCGGCGACGAGACGCGGCAGCATGCGGAAGCCGATGCCACCGGCGATCATGGTCGCGGCACCGATGAGCAGGAACGAGGTCTCGGCCGCGCCGGTCTCGGCGAGCTCCTCCTTCGCCTGGCCCTGCTGCACGGGCTGCGAACCGGCGTTGTTGACGTCGGGGTTGTTGCCCGGGGTGCCGTTGCCGGCACCCGCGCACTCGACCCCGTCGAGGTCGACGGTGCAGTTGTCGGGCGCGCCGGTACCGGGAGCGCTCGTGCTGCCCGGACCCGGGGCGGTCGGCGGAGTGGTGCCCGGCGGGTTGGTGGCCGGCGGGTTCGTACCCGGCTGTCCGGTGGTCGGCGGAGTGGTGACCGGCGGCTCCGTGGTGGGCGGAGTGGTGACCGGCGGCTCGGTCGTCGGCGGCGTCGTGACCGGCGGCTCCGTGGTGGGCGGAGTGGTGACCGGCGGCTCGGTCGTCGGCGGCGTCGTGACCGGCGGCTCCGTGGTGGGCGGAGTGGTCACGGGCGGCTCGGTGGTCGGCGGAGTGGTGACCGGCGGCTCGGTCTCCTCGCAACCGACGGTGCCGGGAATGCAGGTGGGCGTCGGGTCCGGCTCGCCGTCCCCGAAGCCCCCCACGGCCTGCGCGGCCCCCGCCGCGGTGAGCGACGCACCGCCGGCGATCACCGCGGCGGCGGCGACGCGCGCGATACGGATTCGCATCTGCTTGGTCATCTGGTTGCTACCCCCAGTAGCTCAACTCGTCATGGGGCAGCGCTCGGGGTCCGCGCGGCAGGGGCGACGTCACGACTGGACCGGCCCCCGTTCACACGCGCCCCAGCAACGCGCATGCCAGTACGACACCCTTCCGAGTTTCCGATGAGGCGTCAAGGTCGTTGCGCGTGCGATGCCCGAAAGATCACCACTCGCCCGACATGCGATGATGCAACTGTGACGTAAACGCCGAACACCGGCCCCCGGAAGGGTGGTTGTCTTGTCGACATAGTGCCTCGGCGGTCCGTCTTCCGCTTGCGTCAGCGAATGCGCGCGGTGAGGAACGACGCCGGGCCCCGCACCGTGTCGGTGCGGGGCCCGGCGGGCGGAACCGTGGACCGGTGGACTACTTGTCCTGCTGCTTGCGCCAGCGGATGCCGGCCTCCAGGAAGCCGTCGATCTCGCCGTCCAGGACGGCCTGCGGGTTGCCGACCTCGAACTCCGTGCGGAGGTCCTTGACCATCTGGTACGGGTGGAGGACGTACGACCGCATCTGGTTGCCCCAGGAGCTGCCGCTGTCCTTCAGGGCGTCCATCCTAGCCCGCTCCTCCTGGCGCTGGCGCTCCAGGAGCTTGGCCTGCAGGACGTTCATGGCGCTCGCCTTGTTCTGGATCTGGGAGCGCTCGTTCTGGCAGGAGACCACGATGCCGGTCGGGAGGTGCGTGATGCGCACGGCCGAGTCGGTCGTGTTGACGCCCTGTCCGCCCGGTCCCGAGGCGCGGTAGACGTCGACGCGCAGGTCGGACTCGTCGATCTCGACGTGGTCGGACGACTCGACGACGGGCAGGATCTCGACGCCGGCGAAGGAGGTCTGGCGGCGCCCCTGGTTATCGAAGGGCGAGATGCGGACGAGCCGGTGGGTGCCCTGCTCGACGGAGAGCGTGCCGTAGGCGTACGGGGCCTTCACCACGAAGGTGGTCGACTTGATGCCGGCCTCCTCCGCGTACGAGGTCTCGTAGACCTCGGTCGAGTAGCCGTGGCGCTCCGCCCAGCGCAGGTACATGCGCTGGAGCCGCTCGGCGAAGTCGGAGGCGTCGACGCCGCCGGCCTCGGCCCGGATGTTGACCAGGGCCTCGCGCTCGTCGTACTCGCCGGAGAGGAGGGTGCGGACCTCCATCTCGTCGAGGGCCTTGCGGACGGAGACCAGCTCCGCCTCCGCCTCGGCGAGGGTGTCCGGGTCGTCCATCTCCTCGGCGAGCTCGAAGAGCACCGCGAGGTCGTCGATCCGCCCGCGCAGGGTCTCGGTCTTGCGGACCTCGGCCTGGAGGTGCGAAAGCTTGCTCGTGATCTTCTGCGCCGCCTCCGGGTCGTCCCACAGGGACGGGGCCGCGGCCTGCTCTTCGAGCACGGCGATGTCGGCCCTCAGCTTCTCGAGGTCCAGGACGGCCTCGATCGACCCCATGGTCGAGGAGAGGGACTTCAGCTCTTCGGATACATCGACGACTGCCACGCGTCCAGCGTAACGGCTCCGGGCGGGGAGCCGAACCCGTGACGACCGGGGGGTGTCCCGGCGGCCGGTCCCGCCCCGCCCGTCCCCCGGGTCGCGTCCGGAAAGTGGCGCCGTCTGCCCGGAGGGCAGGGGTCGCGGTGTCCGGTGCGCGCGATCGCAAGGCGCCGGGATGCCGTCGTAGCGGAGCCACTGGGGCATTTCGGCAACGCGGTGGGCGTGCGTGCCGGGCGCCGCGAGCCAGGCGGGACCTTCCGGACACGACCTACGGCGTCGAGGACTGCTTCGAGTCCCGCGGCGGGGTCTCCGCGTCTCCGGAGGTCGCGAGGTAGCCGCCGGCCCCGAGCGCGCCCGCCAGCACGACCGCCGCGACGGCGAGGGTGATCCGGCGCTTGCGGACCGCGCCCGCCTTGTGGCGGGCCGAGCCGGGACGGCGGGCGCCCGCCGGGCGGGGGGCGCGGGCCGTGCCGAGCGGACCGCCGGAGAGTTCGTCGGGGGCCGGAACCCGCATGGAGGTGTGGGTGTCGCGGTGGGAGTCGGCGGAGGCCCCCGGGACGAGCGGGACGGCGGCCCGGCGCGGGCCGGGCGTGACGGCGCCCGCGACGGTGGCGTACCCGTCCTCCTCGTACGGCTCCGGCTCCGCGTCGGGCTCGTCCACGTCCAGCGGCGGGATGCCCTTGAGCAGCGGCAGCACGTCCCGGAGGCGGGCGGCCAGCTCGGAGGCGCGCAGCCGGGAGGCCGGGGCCTTGGCGAGGCACTGCACGAGCAGCTGCCACAGCTCCTCGGGGATGCCGGGCAGCGGGACGACGGTCTCGGTGACGTGGCGGCGCAGGACCGCGCCCGGGTGGCCGCCGCCGAACGGGGTGAAGCCGGCGAGCAGCTCATACAGGACGGTCGCGAGGGCGTAGATGTCGACGGCGGCGCGCGGCGGCAGGCCCTCGACGATCTCGGGGGCGAGGTAGTCGGGGGTGCCGATGATCCGGGTGGCCCTGGTGCGGCCGGGGGTGTCGATCAGCTTGGCGACGCCGAAGTCGGTGAGGAGGGCGGGGTGGGAACCGCCGGGCCCGAGCGGGCCCTCCATGTCGAGGAGGATGTTCTCGGGCTTGACGTCGCGGTGGACGACCCCGGCGGCGTGCGCGGCGGCCAGGGCGTCGGCCACGTCGGCGACGATCGCGGCGGCGGCCTCGGGGGCGAGGCGGCGCTCGCGGTCGAGGCGGGTGCGCAGGTCGGTGCCGCGCACCAGGTCCATGACGAGGGCGAGGTCGTTGCCGTCCACCACCAGGTCGCGCACCTTCACCACCCGCGGGTGGTCGAGGCCGAGCAGGGCGGTCCGCTCCTGGACGAAGCGGCCGACCAGCTCCTGGTCGGAGGCCAGGTCCTCACGCAGCAGTTTGACGGCGACGGGCCCCTCGGGGCCCTCGCCGAGCCACACCGTTCCGGCGCTGCCCCGGCCGAGGATCTGGTGGGCGGTGTAGCGGCTGCCGATGTTCCGTGCCAAGACTGCTCCCTCAGCGGCTGCGGTTCACGCCCAAGCTACGCGTCCACGGCCGCCGGTCGTCACTTCCGGAGGGAAAACTCCCCCCGGAAGTCGATAAATCGGCAATATTACTGCCCCTTACCGCCGGTAGCACCCGGGGTGCCGGTGCCCGTGCCCGCGCTGTCGAACAGCTTGGAGACCCAGTCGCTGAACGACGAGACGCCGTCGCCGATCGCCTCCCAGTAGCCCTTGCCCTGGGCCACCCAGTCCTGGAGCGGGGTCAGCTCCCAGACGAGCCAGCCGGCGACCACGAACAGGACGATCGTGACCAGGCAGCCCTTGAGGCAGCCGAGGCCCGGGATCCGCATCGGGTTGGCGCCGCGCTGCCGCGGCGGTCGCGGTTCGCGCGGCGGTCGCGGCTCGCGCGGCGCGGGCGCCTGGGGAGGCGGCTGCGGGGGCGCGTACTGCTGCTGGGGCGGGGCGTACCGCTGCTGCGGGGCGGGCTGCGGCGGGGGCGCGTACTGCTGCGGCTGGTGCTGCTGCGCGTACGGCTGGGGGACGGGCCGCTGCGGCTGGTACGGCGGGGACTGCTGCCCGTGCTGCTGTCCGTACGCGCCGGGCTGCGGCTGGTTCTGCGGAGGCTGCGGCTGCCGCTGCGGGCGCCGGCGCAGGGGGTCCTGGCCCGGGTCCAGGTAGTGCATCTGCGTCTGCTCGTTGCGGTCGCGGGCGGCGCGCAGCTGGCTCTGCCAGGGGTGCGGCTCCTCGCCCTGCCCGGCCTGCGGCGGGCCCGGCGGGACGGGGGGCATGACGGCCGTCGGGTCGGCGGCGCCGCCCGGCCCCCCGACCGGCATGACGCCGGTCGGGGCGGCGGGGTCGTACCGCGGGGGCGCCCCGGCGGGCAGCACCTGGGTGGGGTCGGCGGCCCCGGGGGCACCGTGGGACAGCACCTGGGTCGGATCGGCGGCCCCGGGGGTCTCCGGGACCGGCGCGGGTGCCGGGTCGGGGGCGAGGAGCGCCCCGACGCCGTCCGCCGCCTCGATCTGGGCGGGCGTGGCGTGCACGCCGATGCCGGCGGCGACCGCGCGCAGGCCGCGGGCGAGGTTCACGGCGCTCGGGCGCCGGTCCGGTTCCTTGTCGAGGCAGCGCTCGATGACCGTCCACAGGGGTCCGGGCACGGTCGAGGGGCGGCGCGGCTCCTCGCTGAGGTGGCGGTGCAGGACCTCCAGGGCGGTGCCGCCCGCGAACGGGGGACGGCCGGTGACCAGCTCGTACAGGAGGATGCCCGCGCCGTAGACGTCCACGGCGGAGGTCTGCGGGCGGCCCTCGGCGGACTCGGGCGCCACGTACGCGGGCGTGCCGACGAACTCGTGGGTGCGGGTCAGGCCCGGGGAGTCCGCGAGGCGCGCGATGCCGAAGTCGGTGAGCATCGGGTGCATCTCGCCGTTCCGCTCGGCGAGCAGGACGTTGGCCGGCTTCAGGTCGCGGTGGACGACGCCGTCGGCGTGGCTGGCGGCGAGCGCGTCGGCGATCTGGGCGGTGAGGAGCGCGGCCGCGACCGGGGTGAGCGGGCCGTTCTCCCGGATGTACCGGTGCAGGTCGGGGCCCTCGACCAGGTCCATGACGAGGGCGAGGACGTCGCCCTCCACGACCAGGTCGCGGGTGCGCACGATGTTCGGGTGGGTGAGCCGCAGCAGCACGGACCGCTCGCGCAGGAAGCGCATCACGATGTCCGCGTCGTTGGCCAGCTCCTCCTTGAGGACCTTGATCGCGACGGTCTCGCCCGGCTGGCCGGGCACGGCCGCCTCGGCGCCCGCCGTCTCCCTCTGGCGGGCTCGCCAGACGGTGCCCGTGGCGCCGCGGCCGAGCGGCTCCTCGAGCAGGTACTTGCTGCCGATAGGCCGCACGTCACGCGCTCCCTGCTGATCGTGGTCCTCGGGGGGTCCCGCGGTGTCCCGGGGGCCCTGTCCTCGTGGTCCTCTTGGTCCTCGTGGTCCTCGTGGTCCCCTCGGGCCTCCCGGCCCTCCTGGTCCCCTTGATCCTCTTGGTCCTCGTGGTCCTCTTGTTGTGACCCGTCCGGATGTCCGACCCACTTTAGTGCCGCCGAACGGGTGCCGGACCGGTCGTCCACGGGGCGGTTCCGGGCCGGCGCGCCGGTCCGGCGGACTCCCGGCGGGCGGGTGCCGGTCCGGTGTCGCGCCCGCTCCGGGTGCCGCGCCGGCCCGGTGCCGCGCACGGTCGCGGCCCGGCTCCGACCGAAGGTGCCCGGAACGGGGCCCGGTCCTGTCCGGAAGAAGACGCTTCTTCGAGCGGGACGGTTGCCGGACATGTTCCGAAGGCATGCTCAACCAGGCACTTTTACGTCCACAGCCGACCATTCAAGATCACTTACGGCCGACCGGCGGGCGCGTTGTCAGTGGCAGGTGCGAGGATGCCCTCAGCACGCCGCGTCAGGGGTCGGGAGCCCCGCGCCGTGCCGACCTGTACCGGACGACGCGTCCGTGCCGGGTGGGGGGAGACACAGGGCGGTCCCCCTGCCGGGCACGTCGCGCAGAAGGGACCGCTGACGGCGATGCAGATCCGGCTGACCGTCCTCGCGCCACACGCCGGCCCCGGCGCCGGGCGCGCCTGCGACGTGCTCGTCACCGCCCCCGCCGGGACGGCGCTCTCCGCCGTGGCCTCGCACCTGGCCTCCGCCGTCACCGGCCCCGAGTCCTCCCCGTCGGGCACGACCGTGCTCTACGCGGGCGCGGAGCGGCTGGACGGACGGCGCTGCGTGCTCGGCGAACCCCCGCTGGTCGACGGCGCGGTCCTCTCGCTCCAGGTCCCCGGCCCGGACGACCGGGCGGGGGAGCCCGCCGCCGCCCGGCTGCACGTGGTGGCGGGCCCGGACGCGGGCGGGGTGCACCTGCTGCACGGGGGGACGGTCAGGATCGGCCGTTCCGCCGACGCCGACGTGCCGCTGGACGACCCGGACGTCTCCCGCGCGCACTGCACGGTGACCGTCGGCGGGGACGGCCGGATCACGGTCGTCGACCGGGGCTCCACCAACGGCACGGTCCTCGACGGCGTCCCCGTGGGCGACCGGCCGGTCCGGCTCCGTCCGGGCGCGCTGCTGCGCCTCGGCGAGTCCGCCCTGCGCCTGACCGGGCCGGGCGACGGCCCCGGCACGGACCCGGTGGCGACGGCCCCGGACGGCGAGGGCCACCTGCGGCTCACGCGCGGGGCCGACGGATGGGCGGGCCCCGGCAGGCCGGTCCCGGCGGGAGGCCTCACGGTCCCGGCGGACCCGGCGGACGACACGACCCACGGCGGGCACGGACTCGCGTGGCACGGCGGACCCGACGGCCCGTACGGCGGCGGGGGCGGCTCGTACGACGGCGCCCCGGGCGGTTTCCACGGCGACGGGCACGACCACGTCCGGGGCCCCGCGCGCGAGGAGCACGGACACCGCGGCACGCACGAGGACGGCCACGGGAACGGCGCCGACGGCGGCGAGGCGTACGGCGGGCCCCCGGAGGCCGACCGGTCCCGGGGCCGGGACCACGGCCGCGACCACGGCCGCGATGACGTATCCCCGCCCCCGGCCGCGTCCGTCCGGGCGGGCGGCAGGCGCGGGCTCGGCGCGTGGGCCCGGCGCCTCGCCGGCGGCCGCGAGGAGCTTCCGGCCCCCGCCGGGGCCCCGCGGACGCCCGGGGCGCACACCGGTGTCCTGCGGGACGCCGGCGCCCACGGCCCCCTGCCGGGCGCCGACACCTGGCCCGACCCGGCCACCGTCCTGCTCAACGCCCTCGGCCCCGGTCCCCGGCTCTGGGAGCGCGCTCCGGACCACCCGGAGTTCCTGGCGGTCCGGCTCGGCACCACGGACCGCGCCGAGCTCTCCGGCGTACCGGTCACCGCCGGACTGCGCGAGACCGGTTCGCTCGGCCTGGCCGGCCCCGGCGACCGGCTCGCCGGTCTGGCCCGTTCGGTGGTGGCCCAGCTCGCCGCCCTGCACTCCCCCTCCGACCTGGAGATCGTGCTCCTCAGCGCCGACCGGAACCGGTCCCTGGAGGAGCGGCGCCGCGCCTGGGGCTGGCTCGGCTGGCTCCCGCACGTCCGGCCCGCCCACGGCCAGGACTGCCGGCTCCTCCTGGCGTACGACCGCGAGCAGGCCCACGCGCGGACCTCCGAACTGACCCGGCGGCTCGACGACGGTCCGCTCGGCCCCGGCTGGCCCAGCGCGGACCGCGCGGCCGTCGCCGACGCCGCCGCCCGCCACGAGGGTCCCCGGACGGTCGTCGTCGTGGACGGCGACCCCGGCACGGCGGCGCTGCGCGAGACGGTGGCGCGGCTCGCCGGGGCCGGGGCGGCGGCCGGGATCCACCTCCTCTGCCTCGCCGAGGCGCCCCCGGCCTCCCCGGTGTCGCCGGTGGCCGCGACGTACGAGGCCGCGTGCGCCGCGTCCCTCGCGTTCCGCGAGTGCGGGGCCGCCGCGCTCCTGAGCGGTGACGTGGCGACGGCGCTGCGCCTGTTGCGGACCACCGGCGGACACGTGGCGGGCCACGGCACCGTCGGCGTGGTCGACGCGGTCTCCGTCGCCTGGGCCGAGCGGTTCGCGCGGGCGCTGGCCCCGCTGCGGCCGGAGACCCCGGCGGCCCCGCACGGCCGGGCCGCCGCGCTGCCCCCGTCCTCCCGGCTCCTCGACGAACTGGGGCTCGCGCGGGCCACGCCCGCCTCCCTGATGGCCCGCTGGGCCTCCGCCGGGGACGGGACGGCCGTCCTGGGCGCGGGTCCGCGCGGGCCGCTGTCCGTGGACCTCACCCGGGAGGGACCGCACCTGCTGATCGAGGGCCCGGCGGGCAGCGGCCGCACGGAACTGCTCCGCTCGATCGCCGCCTCGCTCGCGGCGGGCGGCCGCCCCGACCGGCTCGGCCTGGTCCTCGTGGACGGGGCCGGCGGCGAGCGCGGCGAGGGCCTCGCGGCCTGTACGGAGCTGCCGCACGTCACCGGGCACCTGGTCGCCTCGGACCCGGTCCGGATGCGGGAGTTCGCCCAGGCGCTGGGCGCCGAACTGAAGCGGCGGGCGGAGCTCCTGGGCGACGTCCCCTTCGCCGACCGGCGGGGTGCCCGCGCCCCGCAGGTCACGGACCGGCTGTTCGGCCAGCGCGCCCCGAGCGCGGCGGAGTCCCTTCCCCGGGGCGCCCGCGCGGCCGTCCGCCTCCCGGACGCCGACCGTCCGAGCGGCCGCACCCTCCGGACGGGCGACGGGCCGGTCGGCGCCCTCCCGAGCGGCCGGAGCGCGTATCCGGGCGCGGACGCCGCGACCGGACCGGCCGGCGGGCGCGTGCCCCGGCCCGGCGACCCCACCGAACCCCCCGGCGGGCGCGTGCCCCGGCCCGGGAACGGTTTCGTACGCGGCGGGGACCCGTTCACGGCCGACACGCCCAGCGGGCGGCTGCCCCGGCGGGGTGGTCCGGGCGGCGGTCCGGACGACCGCCCCGGCGGCCGTGCCCTCCGCGCCGGGGACGGCGGTCCGGGTGACGACCGGACCGAGGAGGCGGGGGCGCCCCGCGTCCCCCGGCCCGCCACGGGCGAGCAGGCGGCGGCCGGGACGCTGCCCCGGCTCGTCGTCCTGGTCGACGACTTCGACGCGCTGGTCGCCCCCGCGCTCGGCGCCCCCGGCCGGCCGGCCGCCGGGTCCGTCGTACGGGCCCTGGAGGCCGTCGCCCGGAACGGCGAGCGGCTCGGCGTGCACCTCGTCGTGGCCTCGGCCCGCCCGGACCGGACCGCCGACACGGAGCCGGTCCTCGGCGCCCGGCTGCGGATCGTGCTCGACGCGCCCCCGGCGACGGCGGGACCGGACGTCCCGGTGGCCGGGCGGGGCCGGCTCGGGCATCCGGACGGGCGGGTGACGCCCTTCCAGGCGGGCCGTGTCACCGGGCGGATCCCCCGCACGGCGACGCTGCGCCCGACGGTCGTCCCGCTGGAGTGGGAACGGATGGGCGACCCGCCCACCCGCCGCCCGGTCCGGGAGCTGGGCAACGGGCCGACGGACCTGGCCCTCCTCGCGAGCGCGCTCGACCGGGCGGCCCGCTCGGTCGAGGCCGCGCCCGTGGCGCCGCTCCCCCCCGCCGTCCCGGCGCGACAGGGCTCCTGACGGCACGTCACAGGCGAATCACGATCCTCCACTTGACACGGAAGGCGGTATTGCGGCCCCGCGGCACCCGGCGTAGACCTGTCGGCACGGGACAGCTAGGCGCACGAAAGAGACGGGGCAGCAATGCGTACAACTCTTCGTCCACGCAAGGCCGCGGTGACCTTCACGGCACTCGCGACGCTCGCCGCGCTCGCCCTCGCGGGCTGTGGCGACGGCGGCGCGAAGGACCCGGGGGCGAAACCCACCGGCGACCTCCCCCTGAAGGGCGAGAAGATCGAGGTCGCCGCCGTCTGGACGGGTCCGGAACAGGCGAACTTCACCAAGGTGCTGCGGGAGTTCGAGAAGCGGACCGGCGCGACGGTCACGTTCGTGCCCGCGCAGGACCCGATCGTGAACTTCCTCGGAACGAAGATCGCCGGCGGCTCCCCGCCGGACGTGGCGATGCTCCCGCAGGTGGGCGCGATCCAGCAGGCCGCCGCCCAGAAGTGGCTCACACCGGTCGGCCCCGACGTGAAGGCCCAGCTCTCCGCGCACTACTCGCGCGGCTGGCAGGAGCTGGGCGCGGTGAACGGCACCCAGTACGGCGTCTACTTCAAGGCCGCCAACAAGTCCCTGGTCTGGTACAACAACGCCGTCTTCGAGAACGCGGGCGCCGCCGAGCCGAAGACCTGGAAGGACTTCCTGGCCACCGCCGAGACCATATCCGCCTCCGGCGTCACCCCGGTCTCGGTCGGCGGCGCGGACGGCTGGACGCTCACCGACTGGTTCGAGAACGTCTACCTCTCCCAGGCGGGGCCGGAGAAGTACGACCAGCTGGCGAAGCACACGATCAAGTGGACGGACCCGTCCGTCACCGCCGCCCTGACCACCCTGGCCGAACTCTTCGGCAAGCCGTCGCTGATCGCGGGCGGGGCGAGCGGCGCGCTCCAGACCGAGTACCCGGCCTCGGTCGCGCAGACCTTCACGGGCGGCGCCGAACCGAAGGCCGCGATGGTCTTCGAGGGCGACTTCGCGGCCGTCAACATCGCGGAGACCAAGGCGAAGATCGGCACGGACGCGAAGGTCTTCCCCTTCCCGAAGGTGGGGGACGCGGGCACCGTGCCCGTGGTGACGGGCGGCGACGCGGCCGTCGCGCTCAAGGACACCAAGGGCGCGCAGGCGCTGCTCGCCTTCCTCGCCTCCCCGGACGCGGCGAAGATCTGGGCGGCCGAGGGCGGTTTCCTCTCGCCCAACAAGAGCCTGGACCCGGCGGCGTACCCGAACGACGTCCAGCGCGAGATCGCCAAGGCCCTGATCGGGGCGGGCGACGCCTTCCGCTTCGACATGTCGGACCAGATGCCGCAGTCCTTCGGCGGGACGCCGGGCAAGGGCGAGTGGAAGGCGCTCCAGGACTTCCTGAAGAACCCGAAGGACGTCGCCGGGACCCAGGCCCGCCTGGAGGCGGACGCGGCGAAGGCGTACCGGACCGCGAAGGGCTGAGGCCGGCATGTCCTCCACCACCGCCACGCGCGGGAAGGGCGGGGTCGCCGGGGAGAGGCGCAGGAGCCGGGTCGTGGCGGCGGGGTTCCTGCTGCCCGCCCTGCTCCTGCTCGGCGCGCTCGTCGTCTATCCGATCGGGTACTCCGTCCAGCGCTCGCTCTTCGACCGCTCCGGCTCCTCCTTCGCCGGCCTCGACAACTACGCGGCCCTGTTCACCGACGACTCCCTGCGCACCGCCGTCCGGAACAACCTGGTCTGGCTGGTGCTGGCCCCGGCGGTCGCCACCGCCCTCGGCCTGGTCTTCGCGGTCCTCACCGAACGCGTCCGCTGGGGGACGGCGTTCAAGCTGCTCGTCTTCATGCCGATGGCGATCTCCATGCTGGCCGCCGGGATCATCTTCCGGCTGGTGTACGAGCAGGACCCGGACCGGGGCGTCGCGAACGCCGTCTGGGTCGGCGTCCACGACACCTTCGCCGAGTCCTCGGTCTTCCCGAAGGCCCGGCCGCTGCCCGTGCACCCGCTGAAGGCCGCCGGGGGCGGGGCGTACGTGACGAAGGAACCCGTGCGGGCCGGGCACCCCGTACGGCTTCCGCTGGTCGGGGTGGCGCCGGCGCAGATGCCGGAGGGGGCCCGCCCGGCCGCGGCGCCCGCCGGCACGGACCCGGGCGCGATCACCGGCACGGCCTGGCTGGACTTCACCCGGGGCGGCGGCGGGCGGCCGAACGAGGTCGACCCGGACGAACGGGGCCTCGCGGGGCTGCGGATCGAGGCCGTACGGGACGGGAAGGTGGTCGCCACGGCGACGGCGGCGGCCGACGGCACGTTCGCGCTGCCCGCCGACCGCGCGGACGGGGCCGTGCTCCGGCTGCCCGCGGGCAACTTCCGGGAGCAGTACGACGGCGTCGAGTGGCTGGGCCCCTCGCTCGTCACGCCCGCGATCATCGGGGCGTACGTGTGGATGTGGGCCGGGTTCGCGATGGTGCTGATCGGGGCCGGGCTCGCGGCCGTGCCGCGCGAACTGCTGGAGGCGGCGCGGGTGGACGGGGCGAACGAGTGGCAGGTGTTCCGGCGGATCACGGTGCCGCTCCTGGCGCCCGTCCTCGCGGTCGTCCTCGTCACCCTGATGATCAACGTGCTGAAGATCTTCGACCTGGTCTTCGTCATCGCGCCGGGCTCCGCGCAGGACGACGCGAACGTGCTCGCGCTCCAGCTGTACCGCTCGTCCTTCGGCACGGACGCGGACCTCGGGGTCGGTTCGGCCATCGCCGTCCTGCTGCTCCTGCTCGTGGTGCCGGTGATGGTGCTCAACATCCGCCGCATGCGCAGGGAGGCCCGCCGATGAGGACGACCGACGCCAGGCCCTCCCGCTCCCCGGCGGCGCGGTTCGCGTCCGCGGCCGCGTCCGGCGCGGTCCGGGTCTTCCTCGTCCTGACGGGCCTGTTCTGGCTGCTGCCGACGGTCGGGCTGCTGCTCTCCTCGCTCCGTTCGCCGTCCGACATCGCGGCGAGCGGCTGGTGGGAGGTGCTCACGGCCCCGGCGCAGCTGACCACGGAGAACTACGCCCGCCTGCTGGCCAACGACACGATCACGGGCTCCCTGCTCAACACCGTCCTGATCACCGTCCCGGCGACCCTCCTCGTCCTGGTGATCGGCTCGTTCGCCGGGTACGCCTTCGCATGGCTGGACTTCCCGGGCCGGGACTGGTGGTTCCTGGGCGTGGTCGCCCTGCTCGTGGTGCCGGTGCAGGTCGCCCTGGTCCCGGTGTCGAAGCTCTTCGGGACGGTCGGGCTCTTCGAGACGACCGCCGGGGTGGTCCTCTTCCACACGGCCTTCGGCCTGCCGTTCGCGATCTTCCTCCTGCGGAACTTCTTCGCGGAGATCCCGCGCGAGCTCCTGGAGGCGGCGCGACTCGACGGCGCGGGCGAGATCCGGCTGTTCACCCGGGTGGTGCTGCCGCTCGGCGGTCCGGCGATCGCCTCGCTCGGCATCTTCCAGTTCCTGTGGGTCTGGAACGACATGCTGATCGCGCTGATCTTCGCGGACTCGCAGTCGCCGCCGATCACGGTGGCGCTCCAGCAGCAGGTGCGGCAGTTCGGCAACAACGTGGACGTGCTCGCGCCGGGCGCGTTCCTGTCGATGGTGGTGCCGCTGGTGGTGTTCTTCGCCTTCCAGCGCCAGTTCACGTCGGGGGTGATGGCGGGCGCGGTGAAGTGACCCGGCGGTTCACGCCTTCAGCGCCGCCACCGCCGAGCGCGCGAGGTCGTCGACGTACCCCGGGGGGAGCGGGGTGCGGGCGACGACCAGGCGCCAGTACAGCGGTCCGGCGATCAGGTCGAGCGCCCGGTCCGGGTCGGCGCCCCCGGGGAGTTCACCACGCGCGACGGCCTCGTGGACGATCCGGGCGACGACGCCCTGCCGCCCGTCGAGCAGCACGCCCCTGACGGTGTCGGCGATCTCGGGGTGACGGGCGGCCTCCACCAGCAGGTCGGGGACGACCCGGGAGGCGACCGGGTGGCTCAGGGCGTGCGCGGCCACGTCGAGGAGGGCGCGCACGTCCCCGTACAGGGATCCGGTGGCGGGCGCCGGCAGTCCCTGGGCGGCGAAGGCGCCGACGAGGTCGAGGACGAGGGCGAGCTTGGACTTCCAGCGCCGGTAGACGGCGGTCTTGCCGACGCCCGCGCGGCGCGCGATCCCCTCGATGGACATCCGGGCGAAGCCGACGGCCGCGAGTTCGTCGAGGACGGCGGCGCGGATGGCCTCGGTCACGTCCTCGCGGAGCACGGCGGCTCCGGCGGGGGCGCGGCGGGGGGTCGATGCGGTCACGGACGGCATCCTAACCGACGACGACGTCACGACGATACGGTTGCGTTCCGTCGTGGGGCGCCCTACTGTCCCCGTAGCGACGGTACGGGACCGTTCCGTCGTGCACCCGACCGCTTCCCGCCGAAGGCCCGCCCATGACCACGACCCTCGCACCGCCCCCGCCACGGACCGCCCCTCCCCCCGGAAACCTCCGCGACCTCGCCCTCCGCCACGGTCTGAGCGTCAGCGGAGCCCGCCCACCGCTCCCCTCGTACGTCCGGCAGCTCTGGTCCCGCCGCGCCTTCATCGCCTCCTTCGCGACCGCCCGGCTGACCGCCCAGTACGGCCAGTCGCGTCTCGGCGGGCTCTGGCAGGTGGTGACCCCGCTCCTCAACGCGGCCGTCTACTACCTGATCTTCGGCCTGCTCATGAACGCCGAACACGGCGTGCCCGACTACGTCCCCTTCCTGATCACCGGCGTCTTCGCGTGGACCTTCACCTCCAACACGCTCATGGCCGGCACCCGGGCGATCAGCGGCAACCTCGGCCTGGTCCGCGCCCTGCACTTCCCGCGCGCGAGCCTGCCGATCTCACTCGCCCTCCAGCAGCTCCAGCAGTTCCTGCTCTCGCTCGCCGCGCTCGTCGCGCTCCTCCTCTGCTGCGGCGAGTTCCCCGCGTGGAGCTGGCTGCTCGCCGTCCCCGCGCTCGCCTGCCAGACCCTGTTCAACACGGGCGCGGCGCTCGTCCTGGCCCGGGTCGCGGCCCGCGTCCCGGACGTCGCCCAGCTGATGCCGTTCGCGCTCCGCACCTGGATGTACGCCTCGGGCGCCATGTGGTCGCTCCGGGGCGCGGCGGACGGCGGGCGCTTCCCGGAGGCCGTGGTGACGGCCCTCCAGTGCAATCCGGCGGCCGTCTACATCGACCTCATGCGCTTCGCCCTGATCGGGAGCCACGGCGCGGACCGGCTGCCGCCGCACGCCTGGGCACTCGCCGCCGGCTGGGCCGTGCTGGCCTTCGGGGGCGGTTTCATCTGGTTCTGGAAGGCGGAGGAGACGTACGGCCGTGGCTGAGACACCCGAGGAGAGGATCCCGACCGTCGTGGCCGACGGGGTCCACATCACCTACACCGTGCGCGGACACGGCGAGGGCGGCCGGGCCCCGTGGCGGAGGAGGACCCCGGCCGCGCGCCGGGTCCACGCGGTCAAGGGGATCGACTTCGTCGCGTACCGGGGCGAGGCGATCGGCCTGATCGGTTCGAACGGCTCGGGGAAGTCGACCCTCCTGAAGGCCGTCGCGGGGCTCCTGCCCGTCGACCGCGGCCATCTCTACACCCACGGCCGCCCCGCTCTCCTCGGCGTCGACGCGGTCCTGATGAACGACCTGACGGGCGAGCGGAACGTGGTCCTCGGCGGCCTCGCGACGGGCATGAGCCGCACGGAGGTCCGCGAGCGCTACGACGGGATCGTCGCGTTCTCGGGCGTCAACGAGAAGGACGACGCGATCTCCCGCCCGATGCGGACGTACTCCTCCGGAATGGGCGCCCGCCTGCGCTTCTCCATCGCCGCCGCGAAGAGCCACGACGTCCTGCTCATCGACGAGGCCCTGGCCACCGGCGACGCGCGCTTCCGCCGCCGGAGCCGCCGGCGGATCGAGGAGCTGCGGGCGGAGGCGGGAACCGTCTTCCTGGTCAGCCACTCGCACTCCGCCGTCGCGGAGACCTGCGAACGCGCCCTGTGGCTGGAGGCGGGAAGGCTCCGGAGGGACGGTCCGGCGCGGGAGGTGGTGGCGGAGTACGAGGAGTTCGTCGCGTCAGGGGCGAAGACCACCGGCAAACAAGACATTACGGTCTAAAGTGCGGTGGGGTGACGAACGATCAGCCGCAGACCCCCCACCCGGCCGGCACCGAACCCCCCGGCACCGCACCCCTCCGCTCCCCCGGCGACGCGCCCCCTCGCGCCCCCGGCGACGCGTCCCCCCGCTCCCCCGGCGACGCGTCCCCCCGCTCCCCTGGCGGCGCCTCCCGCCCCACCGGCGCCGAACCCCCCGCCCTCACCCGCTCCCCCTTCGACTCGGACACCTTCACCCTCGCCACCTTCGTCACGGTCGGCCGCGGCCCCCACCTCGCGCTCGCCGCCGTCTGGCTCCTCACCCGGGCCGGCATGCTCCTGCTGCTGCTCCGCGACGACCTCGGCATCGGCGGGGTGGGCCGCGAGGTGGCGCTCTACCAGCAGTGGTACGCGAGGTTCGCCGAGGGCACCTTCCCGCCCGGCGACGCCACCTGGCAGTACCCGCCCGGCGCCGGGCTCGTGATCATGTCCCCGGGCGCCCTCCCCTGGCTCACGTACTTCCAGGCGTTCGTCACCCTCACCCTCCTCGCCGACGCGGTCGTCACCCTCGCCCTCGCCCGCGCCGACGGCGCGCGCCTCACCCACGGCGCCTGGATCTGGGTCTGCGGCCTGCCGCTCCTCCTCCACATCCCCCTCGCCCGGTACGACGTCCAGACCACCGCCCTCGCCGTCCTCGCCCTGCTCGCCCTGGGCGCCCGCCCGGCCGCGGCCCACCGGCTCGGCGGAGCGCTCGCCGGGATCGGCGCGACGGTCAAGGTCTGGCCGGCGCTCGCCCTCCTCGGCACGCCCCGGGGCCGTACCACCCGCGAGGCGTGGACCGCCGCCGCCGTCACCGCCCTCGTGCTCCTCGCCGCCCTCGCGCTGTTCTTCTCCGAGTCGCTGGGCTTCCTGCGCCAGCAGGGCGGCCGGGGCATCCAGATCGAGTCCCTGGGCGGCACGCTCCTCGGCCTCGCCCGGTCCGCCGGCGTCTGGCCGGGCCGGGTCGAGTTCCGTTACGGGGCCCTGGAGTACGCCGGCCCGTACGTCTCCAGCCTCGGCCACCTCTCCCTGCTGCTCACCGCGCTCGCCCTCGGCTGGCTGGTCGTGTGGCGCCTGCGGGCCCGCACGTGGACCGCCGCCACCCCGTTCGACACGGCCCTCGCCGCCGTCCTGCTGTTCACCGTCACCAGCCGGGTGATCAGCCCCCAGTACATGATCTGGCTGCTCGGCCTCGCCGCCGTCTGCCTGACCTCCCGCGACACCGTGATGCGCCCGGTGGTCCTGCTGCTGCTCCCGGCGGCGGCGCTGAGCGCGCTCGCGTACCCCGTCCTCTACTACGACGTCATCGACGGCACCCCCACGGGCCTCGCCGTGATGGTGCTCCGCAACGGCCTGCTGCTCGCCGCGGCCCTGCTCGCCGCCCGCCGCCTGTGGACCTCGACGGCCGCCGCCGAACCGGCCGGGTGAAAGGCCCGGAGGGACAGCCGAAGGGAAAAAGGGGGAGGGCCCCGCCGGAGTCTCCGGCGGGGCCCTCCCCCTTCACGGTCAGCCGTGCGAACGGAGCAGCGTGCGCATCGTCCGCATCGCCACCGACAGGTTCGCCAGGTCGAAGGTGTCCGAACCCCGGATCTCCTCCAGGGTCGTCCGCGCGCGGCCCAGGATCGCCGCGTTCCGCTCCTCCCACGCCGTGAACCGCTCCTCCGGGCTGGCGTTGTCGCCGCCCGCCGTCAGGACGTCCTGCGTGAGCGCCGCGTGCGCCGCGAACAGGTCCTCGCGGATCGAGGCGCGGGCCATCGACTGCCAGCGGTCGCTGCGCGGCAGCTCGACGATCCGGTCCATCAGGTCGGTGATCCGCAACCGGTCGGCCAGGTCGTAGTAGACCTCGGCCACCTCCAGCGGCTCCGTGCCCGTCCGGTCCGCGATCGCCACGACGTCGAGGATCGGGAAGGCGGAGGAGAAGCCGGCGACCCGCAGGGCCAGCTCCTTCGGCACGCCGAACCCGGTCAGCTCGTCCAGGATCGACTGGTACCACTCCCGGTCGGCGCCGTGCAGCAGCTGCGGCAGCCGCGACCAGACCTCCTCGACGCGCTCGGCGAAGAACTCGATGGTCTCGGTGAGGCGGAGCGGCTGCGGCCGGTTGTTGAGCAGCCAGCGCGTGCCGCGCTCGACGAGCCGGCGGGAGTGCAGCCGCATCCGGGTCTGGATCTCGGCGGGCACCTGGTTGTCGAGGTCCTCGACGGCGTCCCAGACCTGGCTGAGGCGGAAGACGACACGGGCGGCGGTCTGCGCCCGGACGATCTCCTCGATCGACGCGCCGGTCTCCTCGCGGAGGCGGTGCAGGAAGGTCGAACCGCCGGTGTTGACGGTGTCGTTGACCAGGACGGTGGTGACGATCTCGCGCCGCAGCGGGTGGCCGTCGACGGCGTCGGCGAACCGCTCGCGCAGCAGCGTCGGGAAGTACGCGTGGAGCAGCCCGCGCAGGTACGGGTCGTCCGGCAGGTCCGTGCCGATCAGCTCGTCGGCCACCGTGATCTTGGTGTACGCGAGGAGGACGGCCAGCTCCGGCTGGCTCAGGCCCCGCCCGTTGGTGAGCAGCTCGCGGATCTGCCGGTCGTTGGGCAGGAACTCCAGGGAGCGGTCGAGGGCCCCGTCGCGGCCCAGGCGGCGCATGAAGCGCTGGTGGGCGTGGAGCAGGGACGGCGACTGGGCGACGGCGTTGGCCAGGGCCGTGTTCTGCGCGTAGTTGTTGCGCAGCACCAGCGTGCCGACCTCGTCGGTCATCTCCGCGAGGATCTTGTTGCGCTGCTTGACGGTCATGTCGCCCTCGGCGACGAGCCCGTTGAGCAGGATCTTGATGTTGACCTCGTGGTCGGAGGTGTCGACGCCGGCGCTGTTGTCGATGGCGTCGGTGTTGATCCTGCCGCCCTTGCCCTCGGGACCGCCGGACCGGGCGAACTCGATGCGGCCGAGCTGGGTGGCGCCCAGGTTGCCGCCCTCGCCGACGACCTTGGCGCGCACGTCCTGGCCGTCGACGCGGATGGCGTCGTTGGCCTTGTCGCCGACGTCGGCGTTCGACTCGGCCGACGACTTGACGTACGTGCCGATGCCGCCGTTCCACAGCAGGTCCACGGGGGCGTGCAGGACGGCCTTCATCAGCTCGGCCGGGGTCATCTTGGTGATCCCGGCCTCGATGCCGAGGGCGGCCCGGACCTGCGCGTTGATCGGGATCGACTTGGCGGTGCGGGGGTGGATGCCACCGCCGGGGGAGAGCAGCGAGGTGTCGTAGTCGGCCCAGGACGAGCGGGGCAGCTCGAAGAGGCGGCGGCGCTCGGCGTACGAGACGGCCGCGTCCGGGTTCGGGTCGAGGAAGATGTGCCGGTGGTCGAAGGCGGCGACCAGGCGGATGTGCTCGGAGAGCAGCATGCCGTTGCCGAAGACGTCGCCGGACATGTCACCGACGCCGACGACCGTGAAGTCCTCGGACTGGGTGTCGTGGCCCAGCTCGCGGAAGTGGCGCTTGACGGACTCCCAGGCGCCGCGGGCGGTGATGCCCATGCCCTTGTGGTCGTAGCCGGCCGAGCCGCCGGAGGCGAACGCGTCACCGAGCCAGAAGCCGTACGACTCCGCGACCCCGTTGGCGATGTCGGAGAAGGTCGCGGTGCCCTTGTCGGCGGCGACGACCAGGTAGGTGTCGTCCTCGTCGTGGCGGACCACGTCGACCGGCGGCACGACCTCGCCCGCCACCAGGTTGTCGGTGATGTCGAGCAGGGCCGAGATGAACGTCTTGTACGAGGCGATGCCCTCGGCCATCCAGGCGTCCCGGTCCGCGGTGGGGTCCGGGAGCTGCTTGGCGACGAAGCCGCCCTTGGCGCCGACGGGCACGATGACGGTGTTCTTCACCATCTGCGCCTTGACCAGGCCGAGGATCTCCGTGCGGAAGTCCTCGCGCCGGTCGGACCAGCGCAGACCGCCTCGCGCGACCTTGCCGAAGCGCAGGTGGACGCCCTCGACGCGGGGCGAGTACACCCAGATCTCGAAGGCGGGGCGCGGGGCCGGCAGGTCGGGGATGGCCTGCGGGTCGAACTTCATCGACACGTAGGAGTGCGGCCGGCCCTCGCCGTTCCGCTGGAAGAAGTTGGTGCGCAGGGTGGCCTTGATGACGGTGAGGAAGGAGCGCAGGATGCGGTCCTCGTCCAGGCTCGCGACCTGGTCGAGGGCGGCGTCCAGCTCTTCGAGGAGGGCGTCGGTCAGCTCGGTGCCGGCGCGCTGGCGCTCCGGCGCCATCCGGGCCTCGAAGAGGTTGACGAGCAGCCGGGTGGTGTGGACGTTGTTGCGGAGGGTGTCCTCCATGTAGTCCTGGCTGAAGGTCGCCCCGGCCTGGCGCAGGTACTTGGCGTAGGCGCGCAGCACCATCGCCTCGCGCCAGGTGAGCCCGGCGGAGAGGACGAGCGAGTTGAAGCCGTCGTTCTCGGCCTCGCCGGTCCAGGTGGCGGCGAACGCCTCCTGGAACCGCTCGCGGGCGTCGTCCCCGAGGGAGGTGCCGTTGCCGGTCTCGGCGGGCATCCGCAGGCCGAAGTCGTAGATCCAGGCGTGGGTGCGGTCGGCGCAGCGCAGCTCGTACGGACGCTCGTCGGTGACCTCGACGCCGAGCCGGTTGAGGACCGGCAGGACGGCGGAGAGGGAGATCTGGTCGCCCGTCTTGTAGATCTTGAAGCGGCGCTCGCCGGGGCCCGCGAGGACCGGCTCGTAGAGGGAGAGCGCGAAGTCCCGGCCGTCGGACAGGGCCTCCAGGTGGACCAGGTCGGCGACGGCGGCGCGCGGTGAGTGGTCGGCCTTGTAGCCCTCGGGGAAGGCGTTGCCGTAGTGGCGGAGCAGTTCGGCGGCGCGCTCCTCGCCCAGTTCGGCGTTGAGCGCCTCGCCGAAGCCGTCGGCCCAGGAGCGGGCGGCCTCCACGAGCCGGGCCTCGATGCGGTCCACGTCGGAGTCGGTGAGCGCGGCCAGTTCGGTGCCGGGCTCGACGCGGACGACGAAGTGCAGCCGGGAGAGGATCGATTCCGTGTTCCAGGCGGTGAAGTCGACGCTGGTGCCGCCGAGCTCCTCCTTCAGGATGTCGATGATCCGCAGCCGGACGCGGGTGGTGTAGCGGTCGCGCGGCAGGTAGACGAGGGCCGAGTAGTAGCGGCCGTACTCGTCCTGGCGCAGGTAGAGCCGCAGCCGGCGCCGCTCCTGGAGGTACAGGACGCTGGTGACGACGGACCGGAGCTGGTCGACCGGGGTCTGGAACAGCTCGTCGCGCGGGTAGGTCTCCAGGATCTGGAGCAGGTCGCGGCCGTCGTGGCTGTTCGGGGAGAAGCCGGCGCCCGCCAGGACCTCCTGGACCTTGCGCTTGACGACGGGGACGCGGCGGACCGACTCGGTGTAGGCGGCCGAGGAGAAGAGGCCGAGGAAGCGGCGCTCGCCGACGACGTTCCCGTCGGCGTCGAACTTCTTCACGCCGACGTAGTCGAGGTACGAGGGGCGGTGCACGGTCGCCCGGCTGTTGGCCTTCGTCAGGATGAGCAGCTTGTGCTCGCGGGCCTTGGCGCGGGCGTCGGCGGGGAGCCGGCTGAAGGAGGGCGAGACGGGGTGGGCGTGGTGGCCCTCGTCGTCGCCGGAGTGGCGGGGGTCGGAGCGCAGGATGCCGAGGCCGGTGCCGGGCACGGCGGTCAGGGCGTCGCCGTCCACGAGTTCGTACTCGCGGTAGCCGAGGAAGGTGAAGTGGTCGTCGGCGAGCCAGCGCAGCAGCTCGCGGGCCTCCTCCACCTCGGTGGGCCGCAGGTCGGGGGCGGTGGGCTCGCCGGGGAGGCCGTCCGCGATGCGCAGGGCGGCGTCGCGCATCTTCTCCCAGTCCTCGACCGTCTCGCGGACGTCGGACAGGACGCGCAGCAGGTCGACGGTGATCTGCTTGAGGTCGGCGCGGTCGGTCTCGCGGTCGATCTCGACGTGGATCCAGGACTCGGTGAGCGCGTCGTGCGGCAGCTCGCCGTGGATCTGGGCCGACAGGACCTCGATGAGCCGGCCGGCGACGTCACGGCGGACGAGGACCTGCGGGTGGATCACGACGTGGATGCCGCGGCCCTGGCGGGACAGCTCGTTGGTGACCGAGTCGACCAGGAAGGGCATGTCGTCGGTGACGACCTCCACGACGGAGTGGCTGCTCGTCCAGCCGTTCTCCTCCACCGTCGGGGTGTGGACGCGCACGTTCGCGGTGCCCTGCGGACGGTTCTCCGCGAGCCGGTAGTGGGAGAGGGCGGCGCCGAACACGTCGACCGGGTCCCGGTCGGCCAGGTCCTCGGGTGCGGTGTGCAGGTAGTAGCGCTGGAGGTACTCGAGCACGGTGTCCCCGTCCGGGCGTTCGCCCGAACCCTCCGGCCCCGTCGGAAGTCGCCCCCCGACCGGGCTGTGCTCAGCTACCCGAGCGGCCCTCTCGAGCAGCTCGGCCTTGGCTTCGTCCAGCTTGGTCTGCATGTCCTCTGACTCCTGGTCGCGCGCCGTTGCGTGACGTCGGTGGAAGGAAGGGCACAACGCCTCGACGCGGTGAATCCGGTCGGAACGACGGTATGCCCGGATGAGAGATGCCCGGGTCGTTATCGGCCACTGTGCGCGGCACGCCCGGGCGGAGGAGATCGGCGAACGCACGGACGGCCCGGCCGCTGTCGCGGACCGGGCGGCAGCCGGGGGCTTCACTGCCCCCTCGGCGTATCGCGCTGATCACGTGGGAAGCCTATCGCTCCCGACCCCCGAACCGTCATGAGCCGTATGTGTACAAAAGAGGGGGCGGAAGTTTGACGTTATGGACAGCGACACATGTCCTCTTGGCGCGTTGCTCCAGGAGGAGCGGTGTGCGCGGGACGGCAGTCCGACCCCTGTGATCCGGGAGAGCCATGGCGAAGATCCTGATCGTGACCGGCGACGCGGCGGAGTCCCTGGAGGTGATGTACCCCTACCAGCGCCTGCTCGAAGAGGGCTACGAGGTCGACATCGCGGCCCCGGCCCGCAAGACCCTGAGGTTCGTGGTCCACGACTTCGAACCCGGTTTCGACACGTACACCGAGAAGCCCGGCTACACCTGGCCCGCCGACCTCGCCTTCTCCGAGGTCGACCCGGGCGCGTACGCGGCGGTGGTGGTGCCGGGCGGCCGGGCACCGGAGTACCTGCGCAACGACCCGGAACTCCGCAAGATCGTCAAGGCGTTCTTCGACGCGGACAAGCCGGTGGCGCAGATCTGCCACGGGCCGCTCCTGACGGCGGCGGCCGGCGGCCTGGAGGGGCGCCGGGTCACGGCCTACCCGGCCCTCGAACCCGACATGCAGGCGGCCGGGGCGTCCTTCCGGGACACGGCGGTCGTGGTCGACGGCCTCCTCGTCTCCTCCCGGGCGTGGCCGGACCACCCGGTCTGGATGCGCGAGTTCCTGAAGGTCCTCCGGGCCGGGGGCTGAACCGCCCGGCCGGTGTCCGGCGGAGGGACTACACCAGCTCCTCCGCCACGGCCACCGCCTCCGCGAGGGAGTCCACCACCGGCACCCCCACCCGTTCCAGCGAGGCGCGGCTGTGCGAGCCCCCGGTGTAGAGGACCGCCCGCGCCCCCACGTGCGCCGCCGCCAGCGCGTCGTCCGCCGCGTCGCCGATGACGACCACCCGGTCCGGCCGCACCCCGCCGAGGGCGGCCAGGTGCCG
Organism: Streptomyces sp. NPDC041191; assembly: GCF_055591945.1. Lineage (NCBI taxonomy): Bacteria > Bacillati > Actinomycetota > Actinomycetes > Kitasatosporales > Streptomycetaceae > Streptomyces > Streptomyces sp. NPDC041191. The sequence goes on from NZ_JBVIZC010000005.1 coordinate 473,496, forward strand.
CACCATGTGCCCGGACTTCCCGTCCGTGGAGGCGTCGGTCCGCCCGTCCACGCGCGTGAACCGCTCCGCGATGCCGTGCCGGCGCACGAGCGGGACGAGGTCGGCGTGCGGCGCGAGGGAGAGCAGCGACTGCGTCGATCCGGACGCCTGCCGCGCCGCGAGGAGTTCGGCCGCCCCGGCGGTCAGCCCGCACCCCTCGGCCCGCTCCCGGTAGTGGCGGTGGAAGGCGCCGTCCATGAGCGCCCACTCGGCGTCGGTGGGCAGCCGTCCCATGAACCGCTCGTAGAACCTCGGCACCGGCACCATGTACAGCTCGCGGTACCGCTCCGGCGTGATCGGCCCGAGTCCGAGTTCGGCGAAGGCGGCGTTCGTCGCCCCGATGACCGCCTCGGTGTCGTCGAGCAGCGTGCCGTTCCAGTCCCAGACCAGGTGCTTTCCGTGCTTCCCCATGGAAGGACGGTACCCGCCGCGCCCGGCGGCGGGGAGCACGGAGGTCTCCCCTCGCCCTCAGGCCAGCAGCGCCGGGATCTCCTGCACCCCGAACCACAGCAGCTCGTGGTCCTCGGCACCGTCCACGACGAACCGCGCGTCGTCGTCCCCCTGGTCGGCCGCCCCCAGCGCGTCCGCCGCCGCCGTGACGTCCGCCTCGGCGTCGTCCGCGTCGGCGTGCACCGCCGCCGCCCTGCTCAGCGGTACGGGCCCGGCGATCCGGACCTCGCCGACGGAACCGGCGTCGAGCCCCCGGTCGGGGTCCACGGCCGCGTCCTTGTCGGCCACGTCCACGGCGACGACGACCCGGCGCCGGGGCGTCCCGGGGTCGTTGGCGAGCAGCCGCAGGGAGGCGGAGGCGGCGCGGTTGAGCGCCGCGTACTCCAGCTCCTCGATGTCGTCGGAGACGTACCACTCGCGCAGGGCGGGGGTGACGGCGTAGGCGGTCAGCGGGCCCGGGCCCAGCTCGCCCGCCTTGTGCGCCTGTGCGAGACCGGGGAGGGTCAGGGGGACGTAGACGCGCATGGCTGGCCGCTTTCGTAGACGGAGATGCCCTCAGGATACGTGCGGAGTCCCCCTTCGGGTTCCCGGCCGGCCCCGTCCCGCCCGCCGCCGGGGCCCCTCGCCGAACCGCCGGAGACCGGCTTTCCTGCCGCGTCACCCGGATAGGTGATCCCGCCCCGGAACCGCTCCCCGGGGCCGGCTCCTTGCGAGGCCCCGGAGTCCCGCCGTAGAAGGTCCCCAACGGAAGTTACCGACTGGTACCAACCGGTTACACAGAGACAGGGGACCGTCATGACCAGCACACTCGTCACCGCCGACGTCACCGCGACCGCCGACGACGTCACCACCACCGCCATCCGCACCGCCGTTCGCGCCGATGCCGCCACCGCCGTGCGTGCCGCCGCCGTCCGCACGGCCGCCACCGCCGCCGCGGGCTCCCCGGCCGCCGCCCGTCCCCGTCCCGCGCGGCCCCGTACGTCCCCCGGCGGCCCCGCCGGCACCCGCCCGCGCGGCTCCGCCGGCGCCCGTCCCCGTACGTCCCGGGGCGGCACGCCCCGCGCGCTCCCCCCGCACACCGTCTTCGCCGAGCGCCTGCTCGCCGTGCTGAGCGGGGAACGGCCGGTGCACTGGATGCTCGGCCACACCCTCGGCGACGCGTACGAGCAGCTGGTCCGGCTCGCCCCCGGGACGCCGCTGCGCTCCCTCGGCCCCCGGCCGGTGCTGCGCCGCTGCTCGGTCCAGACGCACCCCTCCCAGGGAGCCGTCGAGGCGTTCGCGACCATCGCCACCGGGACCCGCGTACGGGCGATGGCGTTCCGGCTGGAGCGCGGCGACGACCAGCGCTGGCGCTGCGCCGCCGTGGAACTCGACGGGCTGGAGGCGACCGCCCGGCACGCGTGACGGCGGAGCGCACGACACGGGCCGTACATCGCGGGGGCGTACGGCCGTACGAAGGGCGAGGGGGCCGTCCACCCCGGCGGGTGGACGGCCCCCTCGAACGCTCAGGGCCCGGGGACCCGGCGGGACGTCACTTCTTGCGACGCCGTCCGCCGCCCGCGTTCTTCTGCGCCTTGCGGCGCTCCGCGCGGGTCATCCCGTCGCCGGAGCCCGTGTCGTCGGAGGCGAAGTCGCCCTCGACCACACCGCCGTCGCCGTCCACGGTCGGCGCCGAGAAGTGCAGCCGGTCCGGCCGCTGCGGGGCGTCGAGCCCCTTGGCGCGGATCTCCGGACGCCCGGCGGCGGCCGGCACCGCGTCGCCCTTGTCGAGCGAGGGGGCGCCCGCCTGCACCGGAACCTCCTCGACCTGCTGCTCGACCTGGACCTCCAGGTTGAACAGGTAGCCGACGGACTCCTCCTTGATGCCCTCCATCATGGCGGTGAACATGTCGAAGCCCTCGCGCTGGTACTCGACCAGCGGGTCCTTCTGCGCCATGGCGCGCAGGCCGATGCCCTCCTGGAGGTAGTCCATCTCGTAGAGGTGCTCGCGCCACTTGCGGTCCAGGACCGACAGGACGACGCGCCGCTCCAGCTCGCGCATGATCTCCGAGCCGAGCTGCTTCTCGCGCGCCTCGTACTGCTCGTGGATGTCGTCCTTGATGGACTCGGCGATGAACTCGGCGGTGATGCCCGCGCGGTCCCCGGCCGCGTCCTCCAGGTCCTCCACGGTGACCTTCACCGGGTAGAGCTGCTTGAAGGCGTTCCACAGACGGTCGAGGTCCCACTCCTCCGCGAAGCCCTCGGCGGTCTCCTGGCGGATGTAGTCGTCGATCGTGTCGTCCATGAAGTGGCGGATCTGCTCGTGCAGGTCCTCGCCCTCCAGGACGCGGCGGCGCTCGCCGTAGATGACCTCGCGCTGCCGGTTGAGGACCTCGTCGTACTTCAGGACGTTCTTGCGGGTCTCGAAGTTCTGGGTCTCGACCTGGGACTGCGCGGAGGCGATGGCGCGGGTGACCATCTTGTTCTCGATCGGCACGTCGTCCGGCACGTTGGCCATGGCCATCACGCGCTCGACCATCTGCGCCTTGAACAGGCGCATCAGGTCGTCGCCGAGGGAGAGGTAGAAGCGGGACTCGCCGGGGTCGCCCTGGCGGCCGGCGCGGCCGCGGAGCTGGTTGTCGATGCGGCGGGACTCGTGGCGCTCGGTGCCGAGGACGTACAGCCCGCCCAGCTCCTTGACCTCCTCGAACTCCGCCTTCACGGCCTTCTCGGCGCGCTCCAGGGCGGCGGGGAGGGCCGCGGCCCACTCCTCGACGTGCTCGACCGGGTCGAGGCCCGCCTGGCGCAGCTCGGCCTCGGCGAGGTCGTCCGGGTTGCCGCCGAGCTTGATGTCCGTACCGCGGCCGGCCATGTTCGTGGCGACGGTGACGGCGCCGCGACGGCCGGCCTGGGCGACGATGCTGGCCTCGCGCTCGTGGTGCTTGGCGTTGAGGACCTCGTGCGGGATGCCGCGCTTGGAGAGCTGCTGCGAGAGGTACTCGGACTTCTCGACGGAGGTCGTGCCGACCAGGATCGGCTGGCCCTTCTCGTGCTTCTCCGCGATGTCGTCCACCACGGCGGCGAACTTGGCGACCTCGGTCCGGTAGATCAGGTCCGACTGGTCCTTGCGGATCATCGGCCTGTTCGTGGGGATCGGGACGACGCCGAGCTTGTAGATCTGGTGGAACTCGGCGGCCTCGGTCATGGCCGTACCGGTCATGCCGGAGAGCTTGTCGTACAGGCGGAAGAAGTTCTGCAGGGTGATCGTGGCGAGGGTCTGGTTCTCGTCCTTGATCGGCACCCCCTCCTTCGCCTCGATCGCCTGGTGCATGCCCTCGTTGTAGCGGCGGCCGGCGAGGATGCGGCCGGTGTGCTCGTCGACGATCATGACCTCGCCGTCGATGACGACGTAGTCCTTGTCCTTCTTGAACAGTTCCTTCGCCTTGATGGCGTTGTTCAGGTAACCGACGAGCGGGGTGTTCACCGACTCGTAGAGGTTGTCGATGCCCAGCCAGTCCTCGACCTTGGCGACGCCCGCCTCGTGGATGGCGACGGTGCGCTTCTTCTCGTCGACCTCGTAGTCGCCGGTCTCCTCGATGCCCTTGAGCGGGACGCCGGGCTCGCCCCGGGTGAGGCGGGTGACCAGCTTGGCGAAGTCGCCGTACCACTTGGTGGCCTGGTCGGCGGGGCCGGAGATGATCAGCGGCGTACGGGCCTCGTCCACGAGGATGGAGTCGACCTCGTCGACACAGGCGAAGTTGTGGCCGCGCTGGACGAGCTCGTCCTTGGACCACGCCATGTTGTCGCGGAGGTAGTCGAAGCCGAACTCGTTGTTCGTGCCGTACGTGATGTCGCAGTTGTACTGCTCGCGGCGCTGGGCCGGCGTCATGTTGGCGAGGATGCAGCCGACGGTCAGGCCGAGGAACTTGTGCACCCGGCCCATCAGCTCGGAGTCGCGCTCGGCCAGGTAGTCGTTGACCGTGATCAGGTGCACGCCCTTGCCGGAGAGCGCGTTGAGGTACGCCGGGAGGGTGCCGACGAGGGTCTTGCCCTCACCGGTCTTCATCTCGGCGACGTAGCCGAGGTGGAGCGCGGCGCCGCCCATCAGCTGGACGTCGTAGTGGCGCTGGCCGAGCACGCGCTTGGCGGCCTCGCGCACCGTCGCGAACGCTTCGGGCATCAGGTCGTCGAGGCTCTCACCGTCGGCGTACCGCTGCTTGTACTCATCGGTGAGCGCCCTCAACTCGGCGTCGGAGAGGTTGACGAAGTCCTCTTCGATGGAGTTGACCTGGTCCGCGATGCGGTGCAGTTTGCGCAGGATCTTGCCTTCGCCTGCACGCATGAGCTTGTTGAAGACGGACACTGAGGCTGGTCTCCTTGCCGGTCGGGCCTGGCACTGGGTCTTGTCACGGACACGAGCGCGGGCACGGCAGGTGGTCCCCACCGCAACGGCCATCGTAAGCGAGACCGCCCTCACGGAGGGAGGCCCGCAGCACCTGAGCCGTCCGCCCGCCCACAGGGAGAACGCACGAGGTGGGCGGAAGGTGCCGCCCCGCCCGAAAAGTGTTCGCTTCCGGTCCGGCCGGTCACGACAATCCCCCGCATGGAGCCCATCACCCTCACCACCGACCGCCTGCGCCTGCGGAACCCCGTCCCCGGCGACGCCGAGGCCGTGTACGGGATCTGCCAGGACCCCGGCATCCTGCGCTGGACCACCGTCCCCGACCCCTACACCCGGCAGGACGCCGACTTCTTCCTGAACCGCCTGGTGCCGGACGGCTGGCGCGAGGACACCGAGTACGCCTTCGCCGCCGAACCCCTGACCGGCGGCCCGCTGCTCGCCGCCGCCTCCCTGAGCGGCCGCGGTCCGGGCGTCTGGGAGGTCGGCTACTGGCTGGACCCGGAGCACCGCGGCAACGGCCACATGACCGAGATCGTCCGCGCCCTGGCCCACTGGGCCTTCACCGGGCTCGGCTGCACCCGCCTGGTGTGGCGGGCCGAGGTCGGCAACACCGCCTCGCGCGCGGTGGCCGAGCGGGTCGGCTTCCTCGTGGAGGGCGTCCAGCGCGCCGGCCTGATCAACAAGGGCACGCTCCGGGACTGCTGGACCGGCGCCCTGCTCCCCTCCGACTTCGGCCTGCCGAGCCCCCTGCCGTACCTCCCGGCGCGGGACCTCCCGGCCGTCTGAGGAGGCCCCGTTCCGGGTGTCAGTGCCGGGGCCTAAGGTGCGGATCATGACGACTGTGCCGCGCCCCGCCGCCGAACTGTCCGCCGACGAAGCCCGCAGGATCGCGCTGCGTGCCCAGGGGTTCCTGGGCGCGCCCGACCGCCGCGCCGGGGTGCGCGGCGTGCTGCGGAGCCTGGGACAGGTCCAGCTCGACACCATCTCGGTCCTGGCCCGCTCGCACGAGCTGATCCCGTACGCGCGCCTGGGCGCCGTGGGCCGTCCGGCGGTCGAGGAGGCGTACTGGACGGCCGCGTCCGGCGCCGGGACCCCGCCCCGGCCCCACGCCTTCGAGTACTGGTCGCACGCCGCCTGCGTCCTGCCGATCGAGGAGTGGCCGCACTTCGCCTTCCGCAGGCGCGCCTACCGCGCCCGCCCGCAGTGGGGCCACGAGCTGTCGGCCGGGGCGTACCGGAAGGTGATCGACCAGCTCCGGGCCGAGGGGCCCCGGACGGCGACCGAACTGGGCGGCGCGAAGAACAAGGGCGAGTGGTGGGACTGGTCCGACTCCAAGGTCGCCGTGGAGCGGGCCCTGATGTACGGCGAGGTGGTGGTGGTCGAGCGGCGCGGCTGGAAGCGGGTCTACGACCTGGCCGAGCGGGCGATCCCGCAGGACCTGCTCCACGACGACCTCGACGACACCGAGTGCGTGCGGCGCCTGGTGCGGCAGGCGGGCGAGGCACTGGGCGTGGGCACGCGCGCGGACATCGCCGACTACCACCGGATCAAGGGCGAGCAGTTCGACGCGGTGGTCGAGGCGTCGGGCCTGGTGCCGGTGACGGTGGCGGGCTGGGGGAAGCCCGCCTGGGCGGACCCGGCGGCCCTGGCGACCGCGCCGCGCGGCCGGCACCGCACGACGCTGCTGTCGCCGTTCGACTCGCTGGTCTGGGAGCGGGCCCGCACGGAGCGGATCTTCGGTTTCACGCACCGCCTGGAGGCGTACGTGCCGAAGCCGAAGCGGGTGTACGGCTACTTCGCCATGCCGGTGCTGGCCGGGGGCCGGCTGGTCGGCCGGGTGGACCCGGCGCGCGAGGGCCGGACGCTCGTGGCCCGGCAGGTGACCCTCGACGGTCCCGGGGCGGTTCCGGCGGTGGCGCGGGCCCTGCGCGAGGCGGCCGAGTGGGTCGGCTGCGACGCGGTCACGGTGGTCCCGGACCGCGTGAACCTGCCGGGGCTGGTACCGGAGCTGGTGCGGGCGCTGGGCTGAGCGGGCCGGCCGGGGCGCCTCCGGTCCGGGTCCTCAGCGGATTTCGAGGATCTTCTCCCGCATCGCGTAGACCACGGCCTCCATCCGGGAGTGCAGCTGGAGCTTCTCCAGGATGTTCCGGACGTGGTTCTTCACGGTGTTCTCGGAGATGAACAGCTCCTTGGCGATGTCCCGGTTGTTCATCCCGGTCGCGACGAGCTTGAGGACCTCCAGCTCGCGGTCGGTCAGCCGGGGCGCGGGCACGAGCCTGCGCTCGTCGGTCCGCTGGATCATCGACTTGAACTCGGTGAGGAGCTTGGACGCCATGGACGGGCTGATCTGCGACTGCCCGTCCGCGACCGCGCGGATCGCCGTCGCGACCTCGTCGGTGGAGATCTCCTTGAGGAGGTAGCCGGTGGCCCCCGCCTTGATGGCGTCGTAGAGGTCGGCCTCCTCGTCGCTGATCGTCAGCATGATGATCTTCGCGCTGGGGGCGACCTCCTTGATGGAGGTGCACGCCTCGATGCCCCCGCGCCGGGGCATCCGCACGTCCATCAGGACGATGTCGGGCAGCAGATCGGCCGCTTTGTCGACGGCTTCCGCCCCGTCACCGGCCTCGCCGACGACCTGGATGTCCTCCTCGTGGAAGAGGACGATCTCCAGTCCGCGGCGGAAGAGGGCGTGGTCGTCCACGACGAGGACCCGGATCGGCTCCTTGCGGAATGCGCCGTTGTCCGAATCCGATCCCTCCGGAACCGTCTCACCGTGCTCGCGCTCGCTGAGCACCGGCCCGAAGCTGTCCGCCATCGTTCCTCCCCCTGAAGGCCGTGGCCTGAATTCGTTTCCGGTCCCCAACCCGTGCCCGAAGAACACCGGTTGGCGTGCGCTCCATGATTTCATGCCCCGGCGGCGGCGGGGTGATACCGGGACGCGCGGGGGTGCCCCTGGGAGCGCACCACGCGCTCCAGGGGCACCTCGGGATGTGGGTCGGCGCGGGGCGGCGGTCAGCCGCCGAGCGCACCGCCGGCGCCGCCGTCGTCGAGCGGGTCGCTCTGGGCGAGCGGGTCGCTCTCCAGGTGGATGACTCCGTAGTCGTACGCGTGTCGCCGGTAGACGACGCTCGGCTGCTTGGTGTCGGAGTCGACGAAGAGGTAGAAGTCGTGCCCGACCAGTTCCATCTCGTAGAGCGCCTGGTCGAGCGTCATCGGCGCGGCCGTATGGGTCTTCTCCCGGACGACCAGCGGACCGTCGCCCTGGACCTCGATCGAGCCCACCATCCTGGTCGGCACCTCGTCGGTCTCACCCGGGACGAGGTTGCCTTCCCCGTCGAACTCGGCGACGCCGGGCACGACGTCCCCGACCTCGGCCGCCGACAGCCGGCCGTTGCCGCGGCGGGTGTACCGCTTGTCGTGCTGCTTGCGCAGTCGCGCCTCGAGCTTGTCGCTGGCGAGGTCGAGCGCCGCGTACGGGTCGCCCGCCGCGGCCTCCGCCCGGATCACCGGGCCGCGGGAGTGGAGGGTGATCTCCACGCGGTCGGACCGGTCGGCCTGCCGCGGGTTGGGCTCCTTGGACACCTCGACGTCGAGGCTGATCACCTTGCCGTCGAGCTTCTGGATCTTCTCCAGCTTCAGCTTCTCGGCCACGTGCTTGCGGAACCGCTCGGGCACCTCGGTCTTGCGGCCCTTGACGACGATGTCCACGCAGAACTCCGTTCCCGGATCACCCGGACCGGCCCTCCGGCCGCCGGGCGTCTCCCTTTGCACCAGACTCCGGTGGATTACCGGAGTTCGGACTTGGCGACTTTCGCCTCCTCCTCCCCGGTCGACAAGATCCCCACCCCGTCGACAGGAAGTTGATTCGCTCTGAACTCCTGTCCTCGGGCGCAACCATGTATTCGGCGAGACGATGACTTTCGTCATTCCTCACAACCGAACATAGCCCCTTCGGACGGGTGTCGGCACCCGCTGCCGCCACATACCGCCGTTCGAGTGCTTTCACCGCTCACCACCTGCAACGATCCAAGATCTTGTGCAGTTCCGGTTTATTTCGAAAGAAGCGGGAGAGGATGCGATCACGGCCGCCGCCCGCTGTTCCGTGCCCTGCCGCGCCGGGCTTTCCCGGAAGCCGCGCGGCATTTCTCCCGCGTCCGGAAGGCATACGGCTCCGAGGGCCCGCGCCGCCTCCGCCAGGGACGCGCCCGTGGTCATCAGGTCGTCCACGAGGACCGTCCTTCCCGCCGTGAGCAGCCGCGCGCCGCCCGGCACGACCTCCAGGGCCCCGGCCAGGTTCGCCAGCCGCCCCCGCGCGCCCAGCCCGGCCTGGTCCGCCACGTACCGCCGCTGGCGCAGTACGGGCGCGACCCTCACGTCCCGTCCCGTCCGCCGCAGCCGGCCCGCCGCGGCCAGGGCGATCCGCCGTGCGGGATCGTGTCCCCGCGCCCGTACGGAACGCCGGGAGGACGGCACCGGTACGAGGACCAGGGGTCCGGAGGAAGGCTCCCCCACGGCCCCGGCCACGGCCTCCACGGCGCCCGCCAGGGCGTCTCCCAGGGGTCCGGCCAGGGCGAGCGCGCCGCGCTCCTTGTGGGCGAGGAGCAGCTCCCGCACCGCGTCGGCGTACGGCGCGGCGGCGTGCACCACGGGCAGGCCGGAAGGCTCGGGATCGGGCCGCACCCTGCGCGGCGGCGTCCCGGTCAGCGCCTCCGCGCACGCCGGGCACAACTCCGTCCGCGGCCTGCCGCAGCCTCCGCAGGCGACCGGCAGCACCAGGCCGGCGATCTCGCGCCACCACCCCCGCATGGCTCCACTGTGCGCCTTCCCCCGGCATCCGGCCACCCCTGTGGAAAACTCCCCGCCCCGCCGCGCCGCCGGTCTTCTCCGGGCCTCGAGCCATCGCCCTCGGACCCCGGCGGAAGCCCCCGGGACCGCCACTCCGGCACCTGCCGAAAGCCCCTTCCCCGGGGCTCCCGGAAACCCGCGCGGGTCCCGGAGTACGTCAGGTACGGCCTCCGGGCGGACGGTGCCGCCCTCGGCTCACGCCCCCAGGGCGTGTGCCGAAAGTGGCGTCGTCCGCCCGGAGGGCGGGCCCGGCGGTGTCCGGTGCGTGCGATCGCAAGGCGGAGGGTCGCCCCGATACTGGATGTATCGGGGTGAGCCCGACAACGCGGCGAGCGTGCGTGCCGGGCGCCGCCGGGCAGACGGGACTTTCGGCACACGCCCTAGCCGGGGTAGACCGGTGAGCTCCCGGTCTTCACCACCGGCTGCCAGTTCGTTCCCGGGGGCAGCCGGACGATGCCGTCCTCGGAGTCGGCCACCACGGGGGTCGCCGCCGACTCGTCGTGCGGCGCGGACACCGAGGACGCCCCGTTCAGGCCGGGGAGCACCGAGGACGCCGAGGTCGAGCCGTCCGTCTGCAGGTAGCGGATCTGCTGCACGCCCCCCGCCTCCCGGCCGACCACGACGAGCCGGCTCGGCCCCGCCCAGGAGACGGCCGTGACCGACTCCATGCGGGGCGCGGCGGGCTGGAGGTCCGCCACCGAGGCCGAGACGACGGTCCCGCCGTCCGTCGTCCGCCGTTCGATCCGGCCGATCTGGAGGGTGGTGCGCTCGCCCCGCCTGACCACCAGGGCCATCCGCACGCCGTCGGCGGAGACCCGCAGCGACTCGATGCGGCCGTCCCCCAGCCACGGCGTGCCGACCTCGACGGGTTTGCCCGTACCTCCCGGCACCATCCACAGCCGGCGCTCGGCGGGATCGCGGTCGGCGACCCACAGGTCACCCTGGCCGTCCCAGGTGGGCGTGGAGAGCCGGTCCACCGGCTTGACGCCCTTGCTGGACAGAACGGCCGGCTGCGGCTCCTGCCCCGTCTCCACCGTGATGGAGGAGACGAACAGCTGGTGACCGGTCGTGTCGACCCCGGCGGCCCGGGTCTCGTCCCGGTCGACGGCGACCGAACCGAGCCGGGTCGGACCCCTGCCGAACGGCCCCGGCACCTCGACCGGCGCGCTCGCCTCCTTCTCCCCGGCCATCAGCTTCCTCAGCTTGTCGTGGCCGTCGAGGAAGTACGCGCTCTCCCCGCGGCCGCCGTTCCTGAGCGGCGCGAACTCGGCCGCCTGCCCCTGTCCCAGCCGGCACAGCGACCCCTTCGACCCCAGGAGCTCCACCTGTTCGACCCGTACGGACGGCAGGTCGCGCAGGGTGAACAGCAGTTGCGCCGCCATCCGCCGGCACGCCGGGCCGTCGGCCCCGTCCGCCTTCGCGTTGAGGGGCACCTTCAGCGTGGACTGGTCGTCCGTCGCCAGGGTGGTGACGCCCTTCCTCAGCTCCGTACGCGGGGGGAAGCTGGAGTCGACGGCCGGCTTCAGCCAGTTCGTCGGGCCGTCGAGCAGAGTCTTGACCGTCTGGGTGACCGGGTCCATCCGGGTGACCGGGTCCTGCCGCTGCCGGATGTAGACGGGATCGGCGACGACCCAGTCCTTCCCGGAGGCGAAGTAGTACTTGTTGACCGAGCGGTAGTTCCGGAGGAAGTCGGCCTCACCGAGGACCAGGCCGGGCGGGAGGCTGTTGATGCGCCACTCCTTGCCCTTGCCGCCGGCGGCCGGCTGCTGCACGACGTGGATCGTCTGCAGGTACTCCTCGGGGCTGATCGGCTGGTACGCGTGGCGCGCGTCCACGGTCGCGATCTTGCGGCCGGTGAGGGAGTAGGAACGCCCCTCCTTGTCGGGATCGCCGTTGCGGCCCGCCTGTTCGCGGCTGGGCGCGGCGGTGAGCACGGTGATGCCCTCCTCCGGCTTCCAGGTCTCCGCCGCGTGCTGCGTGAGGTATTTGCGGGCGGTGGCGAACCCGAGGTCGTCACTGGTCATGGCCTCCAGGAAGCCGTCGACGATCTCGCCCGGGTCGGCGTTCTCGCGCGGCGCGACGGCGTAGACCCGCACCTGCGAGTCGCCCGTGGTGGAGCCCTTCACCGCCTCCACGCTCCCGTCGTCGGGCATCGTCGCGCAGCCGGCCGCCAGGAGCGCCCCGCACGCGGAGAGCACCACCGCGCGGCCCCCCCGTGCCCGGCCCGCGCGCTCCGTCCGGGCGTCAGCCCCCATGTGTCCCGTCCTCCCGCTCGGCGTTCCCGTTCCGTCCGGCCGCCGCGCCCACCCCGCCGTCGGTGTCGGCGGCCGCCCGCGGCACCACCCGGGAACCGCTGCCGGGCAGCGCCGCCGGATCGACGGTCGCCCGGAACGGCCTCGGCGGTACGGGGAGCGCCGACCGGTCCCCGGCGGCCTGCGCCGGTACGGCCGCGCGGCGGGCGTTCTCCTGCGCGTGCCCGGCGGCCGCCTGCTCCCGGTTGCGGCGCGAATCCTCGGGCTCCAGGGGTATCGGGGAGCCCCGCAGCGGCTCGTCCGCGGTGCGCGGCAGGGTGAGCCGGAACTGCGAACCGCCACCGGGCTCACCCCACGCCTGGAGCCAGCCGCCGTGCAGCCGGGCGTCCTCGACGGCGATCGACAGGCCGAGACCGGTGCCGCCGGTGGTGCGGGCGCGGGCGGGGTCGGCGCGCCAGAAGCGGTTGAAGACCCGGGTCGCCTCGCCCGGCTTGAGCCCGACGCCGTAGTCGCGGACGGCGACGGCGACGGCCCCGCCCGCGGCGGCCAGCCTGACCACCACGTCCCGGCCCTCGCCGTGCTCGACGGCGTTGACGACGAGGTTGCGCAGCACCCGCTCGACCCGGCGGGCGTCCGCCTCGGCCACCACGGGCTGCTGGTCGCCCACGACCACGATCCGGGTGCCCTTGCGCTCGGCGAGGGGTTCGGCACCGCCTATGACCCGGCGCACGACCTGCCGCAGATCTATCGGCTCGGCCTCCAGCGCGGCCGCACCCGCGTCGAAACGGCTGATCTCCAGGAGATCGGAGAGCAGCGACTCGAAACGGTCGAGCTGGTCGCCGAGGAGTTCGGCGGAGCGGGCGGTGACGGGATCGAAGTCGACCCGGGCCTCGTGGATGACGTCGGCGGCCATCCGGACGGTGGTCAGCGGGGTGCGCAGCTCGTGCGAGACGTCCGAGACGAACCGGCGCTGCATCCGCGACAGCTCCTCCAGCTGCTGGATCTTGAGCTGAAGGCTCTGCGCCATCTTGTTGAACGCCTCGCCGAGCCGCGCGATGTCGTCCTCGCCGGTGACCTTCATCCGTTCCTGGAGGCGGCCCGCCGAGAGCCGTTCGGCGATGCCGGCGGCCATGCGGACGGGCGTGACGACCTGGCGCACCATGAGCCAGGCGATGGCGCCGAGCAGCACCACGACGAAGAGGCCGGCCGTCGCCAGCGTGCCCTTGACCAGGGCGAGGGAGTCCTCCTCCTGCGACAGGGGGAAGAGGTAGTACAGCTCGTACTGGGTGCCCTCGGCGTCGTTCAGCCGTTTGCCGATCACCAGTCCCGGCTCGGACGCCTTGGAGCTGGTGTAGTGGATGCGCGTGGGCTTCTGGAAGGTGCCCGTCCCCTGGGCGACCGAGCGCCGCAGTTCCGCGGGGATGCTGGTGGCCGGATCGACCTCTCCGGAGGCGCGGACGCCACGGCTCGCGGTGTCACCGGTGTCGAGGGAGAGCGCCACCACGTTGAAGGCGCTCTGACCACCGCTGGCGAGCTGCTCGACCAGGGTGGAGCGCCAGTTCACGGGGGCACCGACCCGCCCGCCCTCCTGCTGGCCGGGGGTCGAGGGGGTCGTCGCCGCCCGGTCCTGGGCGGCGGAGAAACCGCCCGCGGCCTGACTCTGGGCGGCTTTCTCCTTGGCTTCGAACAGACCGTTGCGCACCTGGCCGATGACGACGAGGCCGAGCAGCAGCACGACACCGAGGGACATCAGCAGGGTGCCCGCGACGATCCGCAACTGGATGTTCCGCCGCCAGAGCCGCACGGCGGGCAGCAGGGGCCGCCGGATCCAGCGCGCGAAGAGCCGGAAGACCGGCCCTCCCCGCGCCCCGTCCCGGAGGAGCCGCCCGCCGCGCGGCAGACGGCCGGAACGCAAGCCCCCCCGCCCCGGTCCGGCAGCCCGCCCCGTACGGTTCCCCGGGTCCCCGGGCTTCGGAGCAGCACTGCCTTCGCTCATGTCAGCTCGGTCCCGCCTTGTAACCGACACCACGGACGGTCACCACGATCTCCGGCCGCTCCGGGTCCTTCTCGACCTTCGAGCGCAACCGCTGGACGTGCACGTTCACCAGCCGGGTGTCGGCCGCGTGCCGGTAGCCCCACACCTGCTCCAGCAGGACCTCACGGGTGAAGACCTGCCACGGCTTGCGCGCGAGCGCGACCAGCAGGTCGAACTCCAGCGGGGTCAGCGCGATGGACTGCCCGTCCCGCTTCACGGAGTGCCCGGCCACGTCGATGACCAGGTCACCGATGGTGAGCTGCTCCGGAGCCGGCTCCTCGGACCTCCGCAGCCGTGCCCGGATGCGGGCGACGAGCTCCTTCGGCTTGAACGGCTTCACGATGTAGTCGTCGGCCCCGGACTCCAGGCCCACGACCACGTCGACCGTGTCGCTCTTGGCCGTGAGCATGACGATCGGCACCCCCGACTCGGCCCGGATGAGCCGGCACACCTCGATGCCGTCCCTGCCGGGCAGCATCAGGTCCAGCAGCACCAGGTCGGGCTTCGCCTCCCTGAAAGCGGCCAGCGCCTTGTCACCGTCCGCGACGAACGACGGCTCGAACCCTTCACCCCGCAGCACGATGCCGAGCATCTCGGCCAGTGCGGTGTCGTCGTCGACGACAAGAACGCGTCCCTTCATATCGACATCATCCCATTAGCCAATCGTTACCTGCCGTGACCTGTCCCACAGCGTCTCCCCCTGTCCGGGCCGTGATCTTGTGGACGACGGCCCGCTCGGCCCGCCGCCGCACGGTTCGCGCGGCCGGGTCGGGCATCCGCACAGTGTGCCGCCTGCCGTCCGCACATTGAAGGTCAGGAGGAAGCTACGAAGGACAGGGCCGCTCTCACCCACCGCCGGACCCCACGTGACACGATGGCACCCGGCCCGCCGCCGTGCCAGGTGTCGGCCGCCGTGACCGAGCCGGTTCGCCGATCCGGCACCGCGACCATTCCTCCGAGGTGGACGACCGTGAACGACACTCCGGGCTGGCCCCCGCCCGGACCCACCCCCTCCGGCAGCCGGGACGGCTCCGACGCGTCCCGGCCCGACGGCCCGGCCGACGCGAACGGCTCCGCCCCCCAGTGGTCCGAGCACCAGCCGCCCGCCGGCCGGTGGTCGCCGCCGTCCGGTCCGACACCGCCTTCCGGGCCCGGCCGGAACTGGAACACCCAGCCCGCCGGCACCCCCTGGGACAAGCCGCACACCCCGAAACCCGGCGTCGTCCCGCTGCGCCCCCTGGGCGTGGGCGAGATCCTCGACGGCGCGGTGAAGACCCTCCGTGCCTACTGGCGCACGGTCCTCACCATCACGGTCACGGTCGCGGTGCTCTCCGAGACCGTCGGCGTACTGGCGCAGCGGTATCTGACGCAGAAGACCCCGCCGCTCGACCCGGGTGCCACGCCCGCCGAGGAACTGGAGCACATGCTCGAGTCGGTCCAGTCCTCCCTGATCGGCATGGGACCGGCCCTGCTCGTGACGCTGGTGGCGTCCCTGGTCAGCAGCGCCCTGCTGACCGTCGTCATCAGCCGCGCGATCCTCGGCCGCCCGGTCTCGCTCTCCTCCGCCTGGCAGGAGGCCCGGCCGCGCCTGCTCCGTCTGCTCGGCCTGACGCTGCTCCTCGCGGCGATGACCGTCGCCGTCGTGTTCGTGGGTCTGCTTCCCGGGAGCCTGGTCGGCGGGGCCCCCGGGGTGGCCCTGACCCTTCTCGGCAGTCTCGCCGCCCTGGTGGCGTTCGTCTGGCTGCTGATCCGTTTCAGTCTCGCCTCCCCCGCCCTGATGCTGGAGCGCGGCGGCGTGGTCCAGTCCCTGAAGCGCTCGGCGAAGCTGGTCCAGGGCTCGTGGTGGCGGATCTTCGGGATCGTCCTGCTCACCCAGCTGCTGATCTACCTCTTCACCCTGGTCGTCTCGATCCCCTTCATGCTCCTCGGCATCGCGGCCGACGGTGACGGACTCACCGGCCTGGTCGCCGGCACACCCCCCGCCTTCGGCTGGCCGTTCCTGATCATCACGGGCATCGGCGGCGTGATCACCAACGCGCTCACCTACCCGATCTCGGCCGGCGTGAGGGTCCTCCTCTACGTGGACCAGCGCATCCGCCGGGAAGCCCTGGACCTGGAACTGATCCGGGCGGCGAACCTCCCCGACGACCGCGACCCCGCATCCGGCGATCGGGCCGTCGGAGGCTGATGCCGTGACGGCCGCGAAACAAGCGGCCGCGACACCGGCGCACTCGCGCGCCGACGGCGACGTGCCGGTGGACGCCCCCCCCGCCCCCCGCCCCCCGCTCCCCCGCCCGCGAGGCGGCGGAGCGGGGGGCGTCCCGACCCGAGGGGCCACGAGGCCGGCCTGTCCCTCCTCCAGAGCGTCCTCGACCGCTTCCGAGCACGGCTCGGCACCCTCTTCGACTCCGCTTGTCTCCGCGCCCGGTGCCGCCCCGGGCGGGCCCCCGGCCCCGTGGTCATCACCCCCGGCCGCGGCCTCACCCGCCACCGCCCTCCAGTGGCCCCCCAGCACTCCCCACCGGGCACCCGGCACTCGGGGGCCGCTGCCTCTCCTCGGACGGCCCCCACGCCGCCCGCGACCACCGGGCAGCCGCTGTCCGCTGGATCCGGGCGGCCCAGGTGCCGACCACTCCGCCCAGGGCCGGACCGGCCCATACCGCGATGGCGGTGGGGGCGGAGAGCGAGAGCTCCCAGATGATCAGGGCGGTGATCACTGTCCCCCTGCGGCTCGGCACGCATCCTGCAACGAGGCGGCGACCGAGGCCGGCGCCGTACGACACCTCCGCCGAAACCCGGCGACTTTCTCGCTCATCTCCGGGACCGCCTGGCCCCCCGAAAAGACCAGTAAACGCAGAAAAGCCCCGCACCATGAGGTGCGGGGCTTTCCCACAATGATTGTTCGGCGGTGTCCTACTCTCCCACAGGGTCCCCCCTGCAGTACC